>DAIMDR010000024.1:0-15946 GCA_036725705.1 Syntrophomonadaceae bacterium
TGCTGCCTGTATTATTTGCTTTTTACAAAAAGGCAAAACCCACTGGGAACATATTCGCAGTATAAGACCTTATCATAATAATGAATATTTGTATATGGACGCTTCCACGCGAAGAAATTTGGAGCTGACCTCAACTATAAGGGAAAATAAGCGTGAAGGTTCCCTGATTTCCATACTGGATTACTGCGGTACCTCTATGGGTAAAAGATTGTTGAAAAAATGGCTGGAACTGCCTTTAAGAAATGCTGCCGAGATTGATTTTCGTCTGGATTCAGTAGCAGAACTTAAAGAAAACCTGGTTTTACGGGAAGAATTAAAAGAACGACTGGCAGAGATAAATGATTTGGAAAGACTTGCGGGAAGAATTGGTGCTCAGGTAGCAACTCCCCGTGATTTTGCGGCTATTAAACTATCCATCCAAAGATTGGATCAAATCAAAAACCGCTTAAAAGACTGCCATAGTAAAATGTTGCTGGATATAAGTGATATGGATAGATTGCAGGATGTTTATGATCTGATTGATGAGGTTATAGATGATAACGCTCCCATTGCAATTCGTGATGGGGATATTATTAAAACCGGATATAATAGTGAAATTGATGAATTAAGAAGTTTGTCCCGGCAGGGGGCCGGATGGCTGGTGGAATTGGAAAAACGGGAGAAAGAAAGAACCGGGATAAAGTATCTGAAAGTTGGTTTTAATAAGGTATTTGGGTACTATATCGAAATAAGCAAATCCAACTTGCATTTGGTACCGGATAATTATATTCGCAAGCAAACCCTGGTTAATACCGAGAGATTTATCAGTGAAGAATTAAAAAATTATGAAGATAAGATTTTGGGTGCCCGGGAAAAATTGCTGGCTATGGAGCAGGCGGAGTTTACGATGTTCAGAGAAAAAATGCTGATTTATGTGGAAAGAATACAGCAGACTGCCCATCAGGTAGCCAGACTGGATGTTCTGTTTTCATTGGCAGAAGCTGCTTATATAAATGATTATATTCGTCCTGTTGTAGATGATAATGGAATAATTGACATTAAATCCGGTCGTCATCCAGTGGTAGAACAATATCTTACCGATTCGCGTTTTGTCCCCAATGATGTTAAACTTGACTTAACTGAACGGCAGTTTGCCATTATTACCGGGCCCAATATGGGAGGCAAGAGTACCTACATGCGTCAAACTGCCTTATTGACTATAATGGCGCAAATGGGAAGCTTCGTACCAGCTCAAAGTGCGGTTATCGGTATAGTGGACAAAGTGTTTACCCGGGTGGGTGCCTCTGATGATCTGGCAGCCGGACAAAGCACCTTTATGGTTGAAATGGTGGAAATGGCCAACATTCTTAATAATGCTACCGCCGACAGCCTAATCATTCTGGATGAAATCGGCAGGGGTACCAGTACTTATGACGGTTTAAGTCTGGCTCAGGCAGTATCGGAATACATTGTTATCCGAATCGGGGCGCGAACCTTGTTTGCAACTCACTATCACGAATTAACTGAACTGGCTGAATCCTTACCGGAAGTGTTCAATTTATGTGTTTCCGTCAAGGAAACCGGTGATTCAGTAATATTTCTTAAAAAAATGCTGGCGGGGAAAGCGGATAAAAGTTATGGTTTGCATGTGGCCAGGTTAGCCGGAGTAAATAATTGGGTTATTAATAAGGCCCAATCTATTTTAGAAAAACTGGAAAAAGAACCGGTATCCGCATCACCGGTTATGGAGCAAATGGTATTGTTTCAACCGGAACATCCCATATTTGAAGAACTGCAAAAACTTAATGTTGATCAACTGACTCCGAAAGAGGCATTGCTTTTAATATACAAATGGAAAGAGAACTGTTAACCCGCTGGAGGTGATATTTTGTTAATTGGTATTGATGTGGGCGGAACTTATACTGATGGGGTAGTATTTGCCGGAGACCATATCCATTGTTCCGTTAAGGTACCTACTGATGATAATAATTTATTGTCAACCCTTATGCAGGTTTTGGATGAATTATTAAAATCGCTGCCAAACATCGGCCAAATTAGTAGAATTGTTCTCAGTACTACCCTCGTAACCAACATTCTGGCAACCGGCAGGGGAGAACCAACGGCCTTGGTACTAATTCCCGGTTTTGGTTTGCCGCATAATGCTTACCAAATTTCCACAGATACCTTTTTTCTTAGTGGTGCCATTGATTTTCGCGGTCGTGAAATAGAGACTCTGGATGAAAATGAAATAGTAGCTCTGGCACAGCAGATTAAAATAAAGAATTTTAAACGGGTAGCAGTGGTGGGTAAGTTTTCAAATCGTAATAACAGTCATGAACTGAAGGTAAAAGAAATGTTTCAACAAATAATGCCTGAGGTATCGATATTTACCGGCAGTCAGGTTTCCAATCAGCTGAATTTCCCTCGAAGAGCAGTTACTACCTTTTATACAGCTATGATATTACCGGAATGGATAAATTTTGCCCGGCAGATTGAAGCAGCGCTTAAATCCCGGGGTCTGCAATCAGAGATTCATATCCTTAAGGCTGATGGTGGAACCATGCCATTACATAATTCTTTTGAAAGACCATGTGAAACAGTGTTTTCCGGCCCTGCTGCCAGTACCATGGGAGCACTGGCTATAACCATGGATACTAAAAATTCAGTGGTAGTTGATATTGGCGGCAGCACTTCTGACCTGTCATTAATAATTGACGGTCAGCCTCTTTATGCTTCGCGGGGTGCTGAAATTGAAGGACAACTTACTCAGGTTGAATCTTTTTCACTAAAATCAGTTGCAATTGGCGGAGACAGCCCTATTATTTATAACCATGAAACTGGAAAAGTTGATATAGCAGCTTTCCGTTCAGGCCCGGCTGCCTGCTTTAATGGTAATGCAGCGACAGTTACCGATGCCTTTAATCAGTTTTATGAACTGGGGTTGGGGGATACCAGGCGCTCAAATGATTTCCTTAGTGAAATTGCTGCTCAAGCTCAAATTTCGGTAAGCGATTTGTGTGATCAGGTTATCAACCAGGTATTTGAGCGTTTGGAAAAAGAAATCAAAGCCATGTTCCGGCAATGGGAAAACGAGCCGGCTTATCGGGTTTGGGAAGTAGTAAATCGCAGTCCCTTCCGACTGGATCGCATTATTGGAATTGGAGCGGCAGCGGGGATTATTATACCTCAACTGGCCAGGCGGTTAGGCGTAGAGAGTGTTATCCATCCCTGTTCACCAGTAGCTAATGCGCTGGGTGCAGCCCTGGTTCGTCCTACCATATCAGTTCAACTTCATATTGATACTCAACAGGGCATCTGTATGGCTCAACCAGGTGGAGAAGCAGAAAGCCCCGACAACCTCAATAATATGCAAATGGAAGATGCCCGAAAGCTGGCAATTAAGATTTTGGCAGAACAAGCCGGGCAGGCAGGTCTGGAGGAGTATGCCCAGGATTACAGCATACAAATGGAAGAACAATTTAATCTGATCAGATCCTATCATAGAAGCGGTAAAATTTTTGATGTAGCAGTTCAAATCCGACCGGGATTTATTCATCAGTACAAGGGGGTGAAAATATGAAACCTACGGGAGTTTTGTTTTTCCCCGCTTTTGACTGGGCTATAACTCCTACCCATCCGGAGAGGGAAGAACGGTTATTATATACCCGCGATCAGCTTTTTGAGGAAGGGATTATGGATCTTCCCCAGGTAAAGGAATACCATCCGCGTTTGGCCTCGCCGGCAGATATTGCCCGGGTTCATTTCGTAGTGCCAACTATTGAAAGCCATATAACCGAGGCTCATCTGGTAGCTGCCGGTTCGACTCTGGTGGTAGCAGATGCATATATGAACGGTGAAATTAAAAATGCTTTTGCTATAATCAGGCCTCCCGGACATCATGCTATGTCAGTAAGTCATGGGAACAGGGGCTTCTGCAATATAAACAATGAAGCCATCATGATAGAATATATGCGTAAAAAATATAATATTAAACGGGTAGCCATTATTGATACTGATGTGCATCACGGAGACGGTACGCAGGAAATTTACTATAATGATCCGGATGTATTATTTATCTCGTTTCATCAGGATGGTCGCACCTTATATCCCGGCAGTGGCTTTACCAGTGAATTGGGAGGGCCGTTAGCCTGGGGAACTACCATAAACATACCGCTGCTGCCCCGGACTACTGATGAAGGAATTCATTATGTTATTGATAACCTGGTACTGCCAGTTTTAAAAGAATTCAAGCCTGACCTGATCGTAAACTCCGCCGGTCAGGACAACCATTATACTGACCCGCTGGCGGATATGCGTTTTACTGCCCGTGGATATGCAATTTTAAATGAAAAACTGGCCCCGGATATTGCAGTATTGGAAGGTGGATATTCGGTAGAAACGGCCCTGCCTTATATTAATATGGGAATCATAATGGCTATGGCCGGTATTGATTACAGTAACCTGAAAGAACCGGATTATGATCCGGCCATGTTTGTAGAGTCGGGTAAAAATATGGCCGCCATAGAACAGATAGTTAAGCAGCAATTAGCCGTGTTCAGACATCGACATGAAGTAATTGAAGAGAATCGGCGTACTGGTTCAGCCTGGTTCAGTGAATATAAACGAATATTTTATGATACGGATTATATTGACGAAGAACAAAAGGTCAGAATAGGCAACTGCCCGGTATGCAGCGGCGTACGACTTATAGATTCGACTGCTCAACACCGTAATGGAAGGTTATATGATGTGTTTTGCATTTCAATTCCCATAAATCTTTGTCCGGAATGTCATGAAAAAGGCAATACGATTTATAAGGATATGATTAAAAACGGAAAATACGATTTAGTTTATCTACAGGATCGCATAGATGATAAATATTTATGTTATGAAGGTAAAACTGATCAGGAGCAAAGTTATTAATGTCAATTAACCTTTTGCATGAACAGCTAAAAAACAAAATTGCTGCCGGTGAAGTTATAGAACGACCTGCTTCCGTAGTTAAGGAATTGCTGGATAATGCCATTGATGCCGGTGCCAATCAAATAATCATCAATATTGCTCAGGGCGGAATCACCTTAATTGAAGTAGAGGATAACGGGCATGGTATCAAGGCCCGGGAATTGAAACTGGCTTTTGAGCGACATGCCACCAGCAAGATCAAAGAGGAAATAGATTTATTTCACATTTACACATTGGGATTCAGGGGAGAAGCCTTGCCCAGTATAGCTTCGGTATCACAGGTGGAGATATTCAGCCATAATGCTGATGAGGATACCGGGGTTTATGCGGTTATTCACGGAGGAAAGTTTCTGGATATACAAGAGCAGGCAATACCTGTAGGCACTCGTATAATTATTCGCGAGCTGTTTTATAATGTACCTGCCCGTAAAAAGTTTCTTAAATCTATCGTAACCGAAGCCAATACAGTTCACGACCTGGTATGCCGCTACGCTGTAGCCAGACCGGATATTTCCTTTGCGTACAGCAATGAACGAAAAACTTATTTCAAAACTCCCGGTAACGGAAGCGTAAAAGATGTGCTGGTGTCACTGTATGGCCGGCAATATATTGACGGTTTGGTTGAAGTAGATTATGAGGGGGAGGATTATAGTATAAGCGGTTTAATCTCCACTCCCACTATAAAGCGTCTTAATCGAAAAAACCAGTTTTATTTTGTTAATAATCGACCGATAAAAAACCCCATGTTATATAAGGCAGTTGATACAGCTTATCGCGGACTTTTAATATCACGGGAATACCCGGTGGTAGCTTTATCTCTTAAGGTACGCGCTGATTTGGTGGATGTTAATGTCCATCCGCAAAAAACGGAAGTCAGGTTTGCTGATGAAAGACAGGTATTTACTCTGGTAGAATCAGTTCTGCGCAAACGATTAAATAATCTGGAAACCGCCTGGATTAGCCAGGTTTATAAGTCAGACCTGATTTTGCCTGCAACTGATGACAGTAATTCGACCAGAACCTATAAATCTGAAGAAGCCTTGGCATCCTACAGTACAATATCCCGAACCGGGGTCTCCTGGCAGGATACAAATACAGAAATTATTGAATTGATCGTTCAAACCAATCCAGAGCATCAACTTAAAGTGTTAGGGCAAATTATGGATTCTTATATTCTGATTGAAATGGACAGGGAGCTGTGGATTATTGATCAACATGCCGCCCATGAACGGATACTTTACGAACGTTATAAAGACAGTCAGTCGCGACAGGAGCATATTAATACTCTGGTAATCCCGCTTGCCTTGCAGTTTTCTACCGAGCAAATGCAAATAATAAACCATAATCAATCCTGGTTTCACGAGCAGGGTTTTGAACTGGAAGTTATAGGGCACAATGATATTTTGCTTCGTGCAGCACCATTTCCGGCATCAGGCAATGAATTTGAGGTAATAATAGAACTGTTGGAAATACTGAAAAATTCCGCTCATCCGGATATATATCGTGAAATGATAATCAGAATGGCTTGCCATAAAGCCATAAAATTTGGCGATCGTTTAACGATGGATGAAGCCAGAGCTATTCTAATGGAACTGATTAAGCTGGATGATTTTAAACATTGTCCTCATGGTCGTCCCACGATGGTCAAGCTGACCAGCGGGGAATTGGAGCGCATGTTCAAACGGACCGGAGCGTGAGGTGTGGGGAGTGATCAGAATCCGAGCCAGACAAACTGTATCAGTTTTTAATAGACACAGATAACACAGATTTAATAAGATTTTCACAGTATAATTTTTTGTTAATTTGGAGTAAGGTTATTCACAAATGATTAAGATAAGAAATTTGAATAGGTCCAGTCTTTAGAACATGACTCGACCTGACTTTTTTAATGTAATCCTGAGTTAGTGCCTTTGCACCAAGCTATTTTAATGTCATCCTGAGCGATAGTAGCGGAGGCCTTCAGCCTCCGATCGGAAGCTAAAAGCTTCCGCTACGAGAGAGAGTCTGTTACATGATAGTGATCTTGAGGGATAAATATGAAAATAATTGCCACCACCTCTTTATCAGATTATATGGATGAGAATTTTAATGATTTTCTGGCAGAAAGCGGATTGGAATATATTCCGAGGAAAAATCGCAGCTTGCCGGTATTGCAAGATGAATATCAGGCAGAAGGGATAGTGATCTGGTATAAGGGTGGACCAGTTTTATTTATTGGTGAACAAAAATTCTTCTTTCACCCAAATATGGCTAAAACCAGGATATCTCTATACCGTAAATCCGGAATCGTTGACCCCTTAGTAGTTGCCTGTGATCTTAAACCGGGAGACCAATTTTTGGACTGCACATTAGGCTTGGGGGCAGACTCAATAGTAGCGGCTTACTTTTCTGACAGTGGCAGGGTAACAGGAGTGGAATCATCGCCAATTATGGCTGCCATAGTTAAATGGGGAATGAAATTGTATCAACATGAATCCCTCTGGTTAATTAATGCGGTACACCAAATTGAAGTAGAAAATTGCGACCATTATACCTATCTTTCCAACCTGGATGACAAATCCTGTGATATAGTATATTTCGACCCTATGTTCCGTAAACCATTGCTAAAAAGTCAGGCTCTGGCTCCGTTAAGAATGCTGGCCAACCATGAGCCTATTACGCAGGAATCATTGCAGCAGGCTTGTCGCGTAGCCAGAAAGAGAGTAGTAATAAAAGAACAGACTCTCAGCGGCGAATTTGAACGATTGGGTATTAAAAAAATAGTTGGCAGTAATAATAATAAAATTAATTTTGGAATTATTGACTGTAATGAATAAAAGAGCAATACCATAGTATGGGAGTAACATCATGCAAAAACTGGCGGCAATTGTTGGACCAACCGCAGCAGGAAAAACCAGCATAGCTATAGAGGCAGCTAAAAAAATTAATGCCCAAATTATTTCCTGTGACTCCATGCAAGTTTATCGCGATATGGATATTGGAACTGCTAAAGCCAGTCAGCAGGAGCGTGATTTAATTCCTCATTATATGGTTGATATAGTTGAAGCCGACCAGGAATTCAGTGTGGCGAATTATCAGCTTCAGGTAAAAAGTATTATTGAGCGTCTTAATATTGAGAACTCTATCCCCATACTGGTTGGCGGTACCGGATTATATTATCAGGCCGTTGTTGATAATTATCATTTTTTCCCTTTACAATCTCGCAATGAAGTGAGGGATAAATGGAAAAATATCGTTAATAATAACGGTTTGGTGTTTGCTTATGAAACTCTGGTAAGGATAGACCCGGAGTATGCTGAAAAAATTAGTCCCCAGGATGAAAAACGAATTATTCGAGCTGTGGAAGTATACGAATTAACCGGTAAACCTTTTTCACAGCAGCAAAGCCGGGATACTGAAACTTATAATTTAGCGGTTGCAGGACTATACTTAGACAGAGAGGTTCTCTACCAGCGTATAAATTCAAGGGTTGATGATATGATAAAACAGGGTTTAATTGAAGAAGTTATAGCCCTGAAAAAAAACAGGGGGGAGTTATCGGCAACTGCCAGGCAGGCATTAGGCTATAAGCAGGTATTAAACTATCTGGACGGGGTGATAGACAGGGAAGAAATGATAGCTGAGATTAAACAGGAGACCAGAAGATATGCTAAAAGGCAGTTTACCTGGTTTAAAAGGGATAAAAGAATAAGATGGTTTAATGTTATGAATTATAGTAACGAAGAGCTGGTCGAAAATATTTGTTCCTATTTTGAAGGACAATTTAATACTCTGTAGAAACAATATAATGATCGGCTGCTAAAAAGAATGGGGGGTTATTACCTGAAATGAGTAAACCACAGATGAATTTGCAGGATTCATTTCTTAATCAAGTGAGAAAGGAAAAGATACCAGTTACAATATTTTTAGTCAACGGGTTTCAAATAAAGGGACTGGTCAGAGGGTTTGATAACTTTACCGTGATAGTAGAGCTGGAACAAAAACAGCAATTAGTTTATAAACATGCCATATCAACAGTTGCACCAGTTAAACCTATTGGTATGTTAAACCTGGAAACAAGAAGTGACGATGAATAACCCGGTTAACCGGGTTATTCTCTTTACTGTTCAGTATCACCACTTTGGTCTGTTTATCATATAATATCTCAGATTTATAAGGAGTGGTGAAATGATGGAGATATCAATGAGGTTTCCCGACACTGGAACCGGCTCTGCAGTTGCCCCAATCACCAATGTCACCAATGCATTTCCTCAATCCGACTGTTTTAAGGATTTAGAGTGTTTAATTGGCCTTAAAGAGATTAAGAGAACTTTAGCGGAAATAACTGCCTTTTCATTGGTGCAAAATAAACGAACTGCACTGCAGTTGAAAGCTTGCCCCAATGTTCTGCATATGGTTTTTAAAGGCAATCCTGGTACAGGAAAAACCACTGTAGCCAGAATTCTGGGGAAGATGTTTGCTGAAATCGGGGTGCTGAGTCGTGGTCATCTGGTTGAAGTGGAACGGGCAGATTTGGTGGGGGAGTACATTGGGCATACTGCGCAAAAGACCCGGGAAGTTCTGAAGAAAGCCCAGGGAGGAATTCTGTTTATTGATGAAGCATACACTTTGGCCCAGGGTGGAGAAAAGGATTTTGGACGGGAAGCCATTGGAACCATGGTAAAATTGATGGAAGATGAACGTAATAATTTTGTTATTATTTTAGCAGGTTATTCATTGGAAATGGGCAGATTCCTGCAGTCTAATCCTGGTCTTCGTTCCCGTTTCCCCATTCATATAGATTTTCCGGATTATGATGCTGATGACTTACTGCAAATAGCGTTGCTGATGTATCAGGAACGGGATTATGAATTAACTAATCGGGCCAGATGGCAGCTGAAAAATTACCTGAATGAATTTTGCCGTACCCGTCATCCGCATAGTGGGAATGCCCGTTATGTGAGAAACCTGGTGGAAAAATCGATACGCTTGCAGGCCTTGCGTATTGTAGACCGTGATAATCTGCGCCGTAAGGATTTAATCACTATTGATGAAAATGATCTGCCGTTACCTGAACAAATGAGCAGATAATCCTATAAAACAAAGGGTGATGAAAAATATTAACCAGTCTGGATGTTGTTAAGCAGGCAGAACAAATATTAAGTTCTGTATTCGCTAAATTTGAGGAAACGGCCTATTTTAATCAGATAAAAGTATTACAGGCTTTTCAAAAACATAAAGTAAGAGACACCCATTTTAATGCTTCCAGCGGATATGGTTATGGAGATATAAGCCGGGATACTCTGGAAGAGATATATGCAGAAATATTCAAGGCTGAAGATGCCATGGTCCGTTCACAAATAGTATCAGGAACTCATGCTATTTCAGCCTGTTTATTTGGACTCCTGAGACCGGGAGACCAGCTGGTTTCTGTAGTTGGTGCCCCCTATGATACTCTGGGGAGGGTTATTGGCATAAAAGAAAGTCTGACCGGTACCCTGACGGAAAGAGGAATTATTTATAACGAGGTGCCTTTGGACAACCAGGGAATTCCACAATTACCGGAAATAGAGTCAGTCATAAACGAAAACACCCGCATGGTATTGATACAGCGTTCACGGGGATACAGCCTTAGACCGGCCGTACCGCTTGAAAATATTGAAAAAATTATTAAAGTGATAAAAGATAAAAATGCCCAAACCGTGGTTATGGTTGATAATTGTTATGGAGAATTTACTGCTGCAACCGAACCTATTGAACACGGGGCCGATATCATTGCCGGTTCCCTGATTAAAAACCCCGGTGCTGGATTAGCCTTATCAGGTGGATATATTGCCGGCAAGCAGGAACTGGTAGAACAGGTATCCTATTATTTAACCGCCCCCGGCCTGGGAAAAGAACTGGGTGCCAGCGGCGGAGATAACCGGCGTTTATATCAGGGAATATTTTTAGCTCCCCATGTGGTCTTGCAGGCTTTAAAGGGTGCAGCTTTATTAGCAGCCATATTTTCTCAGTACGGTTATAAAGTCTTACCGGGACCATTTGACGAACGCTCAGATATTGTACAGGCTATCTTGCTGAATAACGAAGAAGAAGTAAGGGAATTTTGCCAGGTTATACAGAATTCATCACCGGTAGACAGCGATATTTTCCTGGAGTACGGTGATATGCCCGGTTATAGTGATAAAATAATAATGGCAGCCGGTACTTTTATTCAGGGTTCATCAATTGAATTATCCTGTGATGCACCGTTAAGAAAGCCGTATGCGGTATATATTCAGGGTGGACTGACTTATGAACATATCCGTTATGCGGTTGAAAGATTGATTGCCCGATTGAATCCAATGAGCAGATGAAAGGGGAACAGTTATGAATGATGTAGCTTTGATTATTACTGTTCTGGTTATTATACTGGGCATTGCCGGTACCATACTACCTATGATACCTGGTATACCTTTGGTTTTTATGGCCATTCTGGTATATGGCTGGCTGGGACATTTCACGGTTATAACCGGTAAATATCTAATAATAATTGGTATTCTCACGCTGTTATCAATAATTTTCAGTTATCTTTCTACAGTGATGGGCGCAAAATATTTTGGATCAGGTCGCCTGGGATTATGGGGGGCCTTAATAGGGACATTTGCCGGATTATTATTGTTTCCGCCGATTGGATTATTAATTGGACCATTTGCAGGTGCTTTTATTGGAGAATATATGAGTGTCCAGGATACGCAAAAGGCTGTAAAGGCAGCTTTTGGCTCATTACTGGGGCTTTTTACCGGAGTGGTTTTTAATCTGGCAATCGGAATATATATGCTGGTTACATTCTTAATGAATGTATACTAATTGCCAGCAATTGATAAGTATGTTTTAATCAAGTAAGTTTTATTTTTGGAGGTATACCGGTGGACAAAGAATTTATAATTAAAAAAGCTGTTGAAGAAAATGTTCAGTTTATCAGACTGCAATTCACTGATATTCTGGGGGTATTAAAAAATATATCCATTACAGTAGACCAATTGGAAAAAGCGCTGGATGGAGAGTTGATGTTTGATGGTTCTTCTATTGAGGGTTTTGTACGCATTGAAGAGTCTGATATGTATTTGAAACCTGACCCGAACAGTTTTCTAATATTGCCCTGGTCCAGTCCAACCTCGGATGCCAAAACTGCCCGGTTAATATGTGATATATATAACCCGTCCGGTGGACCCTTTGAGGGTTCCCCGCGATATGTTTTGCAAAAAGCTTTACAGGAAGCTGAAGATATGGGGTATAGGATGTATGTTGGCCCCGAACCGGAGTTCTTCCTGTTCCATCTGGATGAGAATGGTTTGCCTACTTTGGTAACTCATGATAAAGCCGGTTATTTCGATTTACCACCGGTGGACAAAGGCGAAGAGGCCCGCCGGGATATGGTGGAAACCCTTCAGAAGATGGGGTTTGAGATTGAGGCTTCTCACCATGAAGTAGCACCTGGTCAGCATGAGATAGATTTTAAGTATAAAGATGCTCTAACTACTGCCGACAGTATTGTTACTTTTCGAATAGCAGTAAGAACTGTAGCCCAAAAGCATGGACTGCATGCCACTTTCATGCCCAAACCGATTTATGGAGCGGCTGGTTCCGGGATGCATTTACATGTATCACTTTTTAAAGGTGAAACCAATGTATTTTATGATGAATTGGCCGAAGATGGGCTGAGCCCGGTCTGCCGCAGTTTTATTGCCGGAGTACTTAAACATGCCAAAGCCATATCAGCAATAACCAGCCCAACCGTTAATTCTTATAAAAGATTGGTACCGGGTTATGAAGCACCAGTTTACATAGCCTGGTCTTATCGCAATCGCAGTCCTTTAATTAGAATTCCCGCCCGGCGGGGAATAGGCACCCGGATTGAGATGCGCAGTCCCGACCCCACCTGTAATCCCTATCTGGGATTGGCAGTAATTCTGAAGGCAGGTTTACAGGGAATCAGGGAGGGTTGTCAACCGCCTGAACCTGTAGAGCAGAACATTTATGAAATGGATTTGGCCACGCGCAAAATGAATGGCATTGAATCCCTGCCGGAAAATCTTTATGAAGCCATAGATGAGCTAAACAGGGACAAGCTGATTCAGGAGGCTCTCGGTGAGCATGTGTATTCGCGTTTTGTTATGGCCAAGATAAAGGAATGGGAAAGTTACAGCTCCCGTGTTTATGACTGGGAGATAAATGAATACCTGGCAAAGTTCTAAACAAGAGGTTGTCATGGGGACGGGGTTATTGTCAACTAGGTTGTCATGGGGACGGGGTTATTGTCAACTATGGGGTTGTCCCAAAAGGATAGTCCCTTGTCGATATTGTTACATTTTACGCATTAAGCCGGATACTTTACCTAATATTTCTACCTGGGTTGTTCGAATCGGTTCCAGAGCACTGTTCTCAGGTACCAGTTCCACAAAGTTTTCGCGTTTATAAAACCGTTTTACGGTAGCCTCGTTTTCCAGCAGGGCTACCACAATCTCTCCATTGGAAGCTTGGGCCTGCTGTTTTACTATTAGATAATCACCGTCGAAGATACCGGCTTCAATCATGCTGTCTCCCTTGACTTTGAGCATAAAATGAGTACCGGAGCCTACCATTTCTACGGGAACGGGAATATATGTATCAATATTTTGTTCCGCCAGGATGGGGGTTCCGGCCGCTACATTACCAACCAGAGGCAGGGGTAAAGATTCGCTGATAAGCTCGGCCTGACTGTCATCACTTATTGGAATCAGAGTACGGGGTTTGGTGGGGTCTTTACGAATATAGCCCATTTCCTCAAGTTGAACCAGATAGGAATGAACGGTTGAACTGGATTTTAGTCCTACTGCCGCGCCGATCTCTCTGACTGAAGGGGGATATCCATTAGATTTTAGTTGTTGTTTAATATAATCAAGTATGGCTTGTTGTCTTTTATTAAGAGGTTTCAAATTGCCCATGATAACACCTCCTGATTTTATAAGCTGATTATAACACCTTACCGGCATAAAAACAAATGTTCGATTAATATTTCCAAAATGAGTCCGGACCGATGTTTTCAAGGCTGGATAAAAATTGTTTGCGTGCTCCGGGATAATCTTTTTCAATAGTATCCAATAAGACTTTCATATCAGCCCTGCGGGTTTGCCCGTCAGCCGGGCAGCGATTAACCACCGGAATGAGGTTTAACGAAGCAGTTAAAAGTTCAATATCCCTTTCTTCCACGTAGATCAGGGGTCTGATAAAAGTAATGTCCATTCTATCCAAATAGGTTTTAGGTTTAAATACATTGTGACGACCTTCAAAAAGTATGGAAAGAAACAGGGTATGAACTACATCATCCAGATGATGACCCAGGGCAACCTTATTGCAATTTAACTCTTTTGACACCCGGTTGATTGCTCCCCGACGCAGATTGGCACATAATGCACAGGGGTTATTTTCTTCACGACAATCAAAAACTACCTGTCCTATGTTGGTAGGCTCTACATGCAAAGTTAGATCCAGACGCTCACAGAATTTTCGCAGGGGTTCAACATCATTCTGCCAACCCAGGTCAATATTCACCGGTACAACCTCAAACATTAACGGGGTAAACTTTTGCAGCATAGTCAGGGAATAGAGCATTATATAGCTGTCTTTTCCGCCTGACATGGCCGCAGCAATTTTATCTCCATTTTCGATCAGGTTATATTTAAGGTTGGCATTACGAACCTGTTTAAATATTTTTTTCGTTCTGCGATTACTCATAGTATCGTTCCAATCAGCCAACTGATAGTAATAGATTTAACTAATTATTGTGAAGCCGCTTTTTTAGGCAGCACTTTATAAAACGGGCTTAATAAGTCAACTATATGAACTACTTCAGCATTCCATTTATGCCTCTGGGCACCAAATTTTAGTTGCATTATACAGCTGGGGCAGCAGGTGACCAATTTGGTGGCCCCGGTTTCCATGGCCCGATCTATCTTTTTGTCCAATATCTTCATAGACAGGTCATGATGGGTAATGCAATAAGTTCCGGAACCCCCGCAACAGGAGTTGGCATTGGCCATTTCAATAAATTCAACGCCCGGGATGCGTTTTAATAATTCCCGGGGCGCTTGCTTAACTCCCTGAGCATTAGCCAGATGACACGGATCATGCCAGGTTGCTTTAACTTTCCTGGCCATTTCCGGATTAGGTACTTCAATATCAAGTACTTCGGTTAAAAATACAGTTAAGTCCATTACCTTTTCGCTGAAAGCTTTTGCCTGATCTTCAATATTTAAACCGCCTAACAGGAATTCCATGTTCTTGTGGCTTAAAGCAGCTGAACAGGAGGCACAGTCAGTTACAATATAATCAAGGTCATAAGCATTAAATATCTTTACATTATGAGCCGCCAGGCTGCGGGCCGTTTCCATTTTACCGTTGGCAATATGAGGTTGTCCGCAACATTTAATATCCTTAGGGACTATAACCTCACAGCCATGCCAGGTAAGTATATCAACAACTGCCCTGGCAACTGATGGATAAAACATATCCGTCGCACAGCCGAGAAAATAACCTACCCGATATTTGCGTTCTCCACGGGCTCGGTTTACTTCTGATATCAGACTGCGGCCTGAACGCACCGGGACATCAGTGAGCATGCGTTCTGCACGCGGTAAGTCACCGGGAAGGATTTTGGTTAATCCAATTGCCCGGGCCAAATTTTGTAAACCAGTTTTTTGGGCCCCCCATAAAAATTTAGTTGAAGTTCTTAACAGGCCCGGTCTGGTCCACAGGGAATCAAATACCAGCTCTTTGGCCAGTGAGGGATTCTTTTCATATATATAGGAACGGGCAGCCGCATTAAGTTCATGAATATCAATTCCCGAGGGACAATTCACACTGCAAGTTTCACAGAGCAAACAGGTAGTCAGACGCTCAGCAACCGCTTCATCAGGTTCAACTATACCGTCACGCAGCATTTGTACCATAAAAACATGTCCACGGGGTGCAGCAGTTTCATTACGAATCTCTGCAAATACCGGAC
>DAIMDR010000025.1:0-15870 GCA_036725705.1 Syntrophomonadaceae bacterium
CAGGATGACATTTATGGTACTTTTTCAGTGATCTCGAACCGTCCCCTTGACACCCCCGACGCCTTGATGTCTATTTAACCCGATTTCCGGATGCAATGTCAGAGTCGACAAATAATACCTCCACGGTATTGGCATCGGAAGCAGCCAATATCATGCCCTCGGACAGTACCCCGCGTAATTTGGTCGGTTTTAGATTGGCTACCAGCACAACTTTTTTGCCGATCAGATCTTCCGGTTGATAATGCTGGGCTATCCCCGATACTACGGTGCGTTCTTCTTCGCCTAATTTGACTTTGAGTATTAACAGCTTATCGGCTTTGGGCATCTTTTCGCAGGCAGTTACTTCAGCCACACGCAAATCCAGGCGGGCAAAGTCATCAATACTTATATATTCTTTTTCCTGCACCGGGGCTGGAGCTGGTGATGGTGCTTCCTGTTTTGAGGCCATCTCTGCAATCGTCTCCCCGTCTTTATTAACCGCTTTCCAATCAATGCGCGGAAATAGTGACTCGCCTTTGGAAACCTGCGTACCGGGACGAGCCAGTCCCCACTTCCCGGCCTCTTCCCAATGTAAATTTTTAACATCTTCAAATAAGTTAATTTGCTGGTTGGTCCGAGCAGGTAAAGTCGGCATAGTTGGCGCCAAAAGCAAAAGTGCTATGCGGATGCATTCTACCAGATTATACATTACCGTGGCCAGACGACCTTTACTTTCTTCCTGTTTGGCCAATTTCCAGGGTTCGGTTTCATCTATATACTTATTGGCTCTGGATACCAGCTTGAGAACCGCAATCACATAAGCGGAAAAATCAAGGTTGTCCAGTTTTTCAGTAGCTTCTTCATAAGCTGCATGGGCAGCCTGCTTAAGTTCTGCATCAACCGGATCAGTAACATCAGCAGCCGGCAGTTTGCCATCAAAATAGCGAATTATCATCGCCGTGGTACGGCTGATCAGATTTCCCAGGTCGTTGGCCAGATCAGAATTTATTCGGTTAACCAGCATTTCCTCAGAATACATTCCGTCCTGTCCAAAGCTGAGCTCTTTTACCAAATAGTAACGCACCGCATCAATACCATATTTACTGGTCAATTCCACCGGGTCAATAACATTGCCCTTGGATTTCGACATTTTTCCGCCTTCAAGCATAATCCAACCATGAGCAAAAACTTTGCGGGGCAGGGGTAACCCGGCCGCCATTAACATGGTTGGCCAAATAATGGCATGAAAGCGCAGGATATCCTTGGCCATCAGATGTACATCCGCCGGCCAGAATTTGTTATACAAATCTTCATCACCAGTATTATAGCCAATGGCGCTCAGGTAATTAATCAGGGCATCAAACCATACATAGACTACATGTTTATTATTAAATGGAACTGGAACCCCCCAGGAAAAAGTAGTGCGGGAAACGCATAAATCTTCCAGACCCTGCTTAATAAAACTGACTACTTCATTACGCCGGGAAAGCGGCTGAATAAAGTCCGGGTTTTTTTCTATATGTTCCAGTAATTGCCCGGCATATTTACCCATCCGGAAAAAATAACTTTCTTCCTTTATTAATTCGACTTCGCGTCCGCAGTCAGGACACTTGCCTTCCTGTAATTGCCTCTCGGTAAAAAAGGTTTCACAGGGGGTACAATACCAGCCTTCATACTCAGAAATATATATGTCTCCCTGGTCGTAAACTCTCTGGAACAACTTCTGGACTACTTCCTGGTGACGAGTCTCCGAAGTGCGAATAAAATCATTATTGGTAATCAGCAGGGTATCCCAAAGTTTCTTTATATTGTTGACAATACCATCCACATATTCAAGCGGTTGTTTGCCATGCTCACGGGCTACCTTTTCAATTTTTTGTCCATGTTCATCAGTTCCGGTTAAGTAAAATACCTCCATACCCTGCATGCGTTTGAATCGGGCCACACAATCGGCCGCCACTGTAGTATAAGCATGGCCAATGTGTAAATTATCACTGGGATAATATATGGGGGTAGTAATATAAAATTGCTGGTTTGGTTTCAAAAAATGTCCCTCCTTAAGAATTGCCGGTTTATATGTTACCGGTTAACCCGGTACTAACCTTCAGAATTTATTATAAGCTATAGTTTACCACATCTTTACTTCCATATCCTATTTTTACATGATATCGGTTCGGTTTATAGAGCTACTATGATTGGACATGGTTACATATAACCCCATTATAGCCGTATTTGTCCTCTTTTTGTCTTTATTTGTTGAAAAAACCTTGACTTAAAATGGGAATGCTGGTATAGTTTGTGGAGAAAGGATTTAGATTGGAGGAATTATTAGTCATGATGAAGTCTACTGGTGTAGTAAGAAAAGTTGATGAGTTGGGTCGTATAGTAATCCCCATTGAATTGAGAAGGACTATGGGTATTGAGGAAAAGGATGCACTGGAAATCTATGTTGACAATGAGAAAATTATACTGCGTAAATATGAGCCGGCCTGTATTTTCTGTGGTAATGCAGAAGAGGTTATTAATTACAAAGGCAAGAATTTATGCAGAAGCTGCATGACTGAACTGGGCAAACAGGTTGGTTAATTTCCATCTATAGTTTGGCGGCTTTTTTCTACATAATTGTACAAATTGGATTTACTTATTCCATATTCCCCGGCCTTCTTTTTGAGGGCCTCTTTTTTATTCATGCCAGCGTCAATAAGCTGCTGAACTTCAGTTGCTATTTCATCAAGAGAGGCTGGGCGGATTTCGGCGACTTTTCCTGCCAGGACTATGGTTAATTCACCGCGGGCAGGATTTTGCCGAAAGTACTCCCGGGCTTCCTCTACTGTACCCCGAAATACCTGCTCATGTATTTTGGTAAGTTCACGGGCAATGGCAATTTGTCGTTCATCGCCCATAACTTCGCTGATAAGTTGTAATAATTTCTCCAGTCGATGCGGTGCTTCATAAAGAACTATGGTTTTACTTTCCGGCTGTAATTCCTGTAACACCATTCGCCTTTGTCCGGCTTTTACGGGCAGGAATCCCATAAAAACAAAACTATCCGTATTCATCCCCGACAAGGTCAGGGCCGATATTACTGCCGATGGTCCGGGTATAAGCTCAATTTCAATATCAGCCTGGATAATACTTTTTATCAGTTTGGTTCCTGGGTCTGAAATACCGGGCATACCGGCATCAGTTACCAGAGCTATATTTTTCCCGCTGCTCAGAAGCTCAATTATATAGTTTTCCTTATGCTGATCGCTGTATTGATGATAACTTATCAAAGGTTTTTTTATTTGATAACGGTTTAATAATTTGATGGTATGACGCGTATCTTCACAGGCAATTATATCTACTGCCTGCAAAGTCTTCAGCAGCCTTACAGTTACATCTTCCATGTTGCCAATCGGGGTTCCGCAAATATACAGTTTTCCGGCCATAATTATCAACTCCCGATTCGCTGTTCCAGGTATTATCGAAATCACTTAAAAAATATCATAAAAGTCACTTTTTCAGTGCTCTCGAATTATCCTTGCCCTCGATATATTTGCAGAATTTCTTCACTATATACTCCCGGAGATTGGTATATTATCAGCGGGTCCATAATCACCGTATTACCGGTCCCATATTTTCGTGCCTCCACCAGCACCAGGGAAGGATCACGCCCTTTAAAGGAATGTACCATGCGCACTCGTGTTAAACTCATATCCTGTTGTACCAGAATTTCCTTTAGCCGGGGCAGACGCTGGGCAGGCTGGATTAACGCAAATCTGCCCTGGGGCTTTAGCAGAAATTCGGCTGCACTGATAAGGTCAGATAAATCCATACAGATTTCATGCCGGGAGATGGCTTTTTCCTGATTAAGACTTACTTTCCCCTCGTTACAACCATAATACGGCGGGTTGCTAACTACCACATCCATACTTTCCGGAGGCAATAACTGCTCAATCTGACGAATATCACCTGCCATAATCCGGATACGATCCGTACAATGATTAAGCTGCAGACTGCGTTCTGCCCGATTATACATATCCGGTTGAATTTCAATACCGGTAATCTGTGCAGACGGAAGTCGCCAATACAGCAACAGAGCAATGACTCCACTGCCTGTACCCAGATCAGTTACCCTGGATGCCTGATTTGGATCAACAAAATTAGCCAATAAAACTGCATCGATAGAAAATCGATAACCGGAACGGGATTGTATGACTTTTAGTCCGCCCAGCAAAAGATCGTCAATTGTTTCTTCCTCAGTCCATACTGAGGTTTTATCCATCTGACTACCCCTTTTCCATTAAAGCAATGCAGAATAAACAATCTTCTTCCCGAGGCTGGCCGTACTCAAATGGGCAAACATGATAGCCTTCGTTGTACATACGACCTATTCCATCATAACTTTCCCCCTGAATCAGTATTTTATCTCTGCCAACAGCAGCAGGGGGTTTTTCTCTACGGGCAACTTCTCTTTCCAGATAAATAATCCGTTCTTTCAGTTCACCAATCTCAAGCATCATCTCCCGTATGAGCTGCTTCAACTCCTGGACAGTCTTCTCCAAGTTTGCCGTCCTCCCCTTTATTCTCGTACATCTCGGACTCGTACTTTAAACAACACATGAGCCGGCCGCATATCCCCGAAATTTTAGTAGGATTAAGGGATAAGTTTTGTTCTTTGGCCATACGAATAGAAACGGGTTCAAAATCACCCAGAAAATTATGA
This sequence comes from Syntrophomonadaceae bacterium, assembly GCA_036725705.1. Lineage (GTDB taxonomy): Bacteria > Bacillota > Syntrophomonadia > Syntrophomonadales > Syntrophomonadaceae > JAAYBS01. The sequence continues at coordinate 4,688 of DAIMDR010000025.1, forward strand.
CAGCATAAAATGCGTCCGCAGGCTCCTATTCCACCCAGCATTTTAGCTTCATCACGCACCCCTATTTGCCTTAGCTCAATACGGGTTTTAAATATGGCAGCCAGGTCTTTTACCAGTTCACGAAAATCCACCCGGCCTTCGGCGGTAAAATAAAAAATAATCTTTCCGGTATCAAAAGTATATTCCACATCAATTAAACGCATGGGTAAACGGTGTTCTTTGACCTTACGCCGACAGGTATCCAGCGCTTCCTGTTCTTTTTTCTGATTGTTTTCATGGACAATGGTGTCCTCAGCAGTTGCTTTACGAATTACCGGCTTTAATGGAAGGACTAATTGCTCTTCCGGAATATTCCTTCTGCCGCAAGCCACCAATCCAAACTCAATTCCTCTGATAGTCTCCACTATAACTGCATCGCCCGCTTCCAAATCCATATCATCACAGGCAAAATGATATATCTTCCCGGCCGGCTTAAATCTTATTCCTGCAACCCAGGCCATTTAATAACCCTCCTCTATTATACCTAAGCAGTTTATTTTCACACTTGTACTGCCTTATAAGTTATTGGTTAACCCATCCTGACTTCTTTATTGCCAGACCTGATATATTTCTCTGGCAATATGAATACTTATTAATGACTTATTTAAAAAATAGTGCATATATGCTTTTAATACCCTGATACGCTCCAGAGCCTGACGCGCCCGGTTATAATCCAGCGGCGGCAAGCTGTCGGCCAGAGTACGGTTCTGGGGAATAATGAGCAGATCGCTCTGCCCGGTTTGTTTATAAACCATTACATCTCTTAATATAGTTTCCATCATGCCCGCCATCAACTCAAGGTTTTCCTTTATCCGGTCAGCCGTATCAAAAATGGCCAGCCTTTCCGAACCGGCCAGCAGAGTAATACTTTGTCCGGCTAGTTCCCATAACTGTTCCTCATTATCCTGACGGGAAAATTTTTCAGCCAGCTCCAGATTACCCTGACTTAATAAGGCTGCCCGGTACGCTTTTAATTCTTCCACTCCTCCGGATACCAGGAAGCTGGTGACTATTTCCTGTGCCAGGTTATAAAATCTTACTATCTGGCAGCGTGAAATAATCGTCTCCATAATCGCATCAACATCAGAGCATAAAATGATAACCCCATAAGCGGGCGGCTCTTCCAAAGTTTTCAGTAAAGCATTCGCCGATTCCGCCCGCATTAACTGACTGTCTTTGATAATCACCACTCTATGTTTGGCCCGGAAAGGCTTTACTCCTATCCAGGGTATCAGCTCTTTGCTTATCTGTTCTTTTAAAATAAAACTATTACCCTCCGGTACTTCGATCACTAATAAATCCGGATGCAAGCCCTGCTCAAAAAACAGGTCGGCGTCCTGATCCCCTTTGGCAATAATAGCCCGGGCAAAGGCCAGAGCAGCAGTCATTTTACCTACTCCGGGAGGGCCGGTAAATAAATAGGCATGACTAATATTATTATTTTCCAGACTGCGGGACAACAGGTCAACTGCACGAGGTTGTCCAACTATCTTGTCCAATGTTGTTATCAGCATTTCTTTTACTCCCGGTTTAAGCCATTAAATCTATCAGCATACCCCGGATTTTATCCAGGGTCTCCAGCACTTCCACCGGATCACCCTTTTGGCGGATAAAATCATCCAATAGTTGTTCCACTTCCTGATCAACCGTCTTAATTGTAACCAATATTGACCTGCCCCTGCGACTGCGTCCCGATTGTTGATTCAGGTTATAGGCCTTTGCAGTGGCTTCCTGTAAAAACAGTTTTACCAGTTTTTTATATAGCATCAGATCATTAACGGTCAGGCTTTTATTTAATCTCTCCGTCAGGCGATCCATCTCCCCAAGCAATTCCTGCATACGAAAACGCCCTTCGGCTTCCTGACGCTGATATAACTCATCATTAAATGAGGCCGATTCCTTTCGGGGAACCTCTACCTGATTTTTGCGTGTAACTGCCGAAAAATTATTAAGTCCTCTTTTATCCCGGTCAATTTTCATGGTGTTTGCCCCCTATTCGGACCAGCTGTGCTTCTGCATCAATTCCTTTATATAATCTATGGCCGTGGCCTTTACCAGAAACTGCGGCTGTGACGCATTAATCACTTTAACCCGGGCAGGGTTTTTTCGGGCAATCTGCAAATATCCTTCCCGTACGCGGGCTTGAAACTCCAGGCCCTCCTGTTCCAGTCGGTCTGGACGCTCATCGGCCCTTCTATCCAAGGCGACCAGGGGATCAAGGTCCAGCAACAAAGTTAAATCCGGTTCAATCCCACCGGTACACAATTGGTTCAGATTATATAGAAATTCCAGCTCTATGCCCCGACCATATCCCTGATAGGCAATTGTAGAATCAATGTAACGATCAGCCACGACCAGGCGGCCTGCTTCCAGGGCCGGAATAATTATTTCATCCACCAACTGACAGCGGGCTGAGGCATATAACATAGCCTCAGTTTTGTGTCCAATGGAATCATTATGGCAATCCAGCAACAGTTGTCTGATCTGTTCTGAAATCACCGTACTCCCCGGCTCTCTTATACTGACCGGTGAATATGGCTGTAAAAATTCCTCCAGCTCCATCTTCAAGCTGCTCTTGCCACAGCCGTCTATTCCCTCCAGGCTTATAAACAATCCTTTTTTGTTCATCTTGCACCTTCAGTTGCTTCATAATTAAGCATCTATTATAAGTATACTATTTAAACTGCTTTCCCGGGGTCCCTGTATTTTTAATCTGCTCTTTTTAATATAGTACAAATACTCCAACAGCTCATCGGTAATTAATTCACCCGGCAACAGGGCAGGGATACCGGGTGGATAAACAGCTACACTCTCTCCGGCAATGCAACCACGGCTCTCTTTTAGCGGCACCTGCTTTTTTGGTGCCATAAAAGCATCCCGGGGACTCAAAAGTACAGTCGGATTAACCGGTTCCTCAATAATAACCGTTTTTTCCCTGCGGCCTTGATAAACCGCTGTAATATGCTTTAATGCCTGATATAATCTTTCCCAGTCAGCCTTTTCATGAAACATGGACATCATGGCCAGGATATAGTTTTCCCGAACCATTTCCACCTGTATGGCATATTGTTCTCTTAGTTGCCAACCAATTTCCCGCCCACTTGCAGCCAGCCCGGGAAAAGAAACTAATATTTTCAGCGGGTCATAATCAGTTACCTCCTCAAATCCGGTTAAATCGTCACCGTAACAATGCAGTCCCGGTAAGCGGTTTAATTTTTCCCGATATTGCCTGGACAACTGATAAGCCATTTCCAACTGACTTTCTCCCTTTTCAACCATGAAGACCCGGGCCAGGTCTATAGAAGCCAGAATAGGGTAAGAGGGACTGGTAGTAGTCAATAAACTATAAGCTGACCTCAGGCGGGTAAAGTCATGGAAACCCTCCGCTATATGTAAAGCGGCCCCCTGGTTTAATACCGGCAAGGTTTTATGCAGGCCATTTACGACTGCATCGGCTCCACTATGCAGAGCAGGCGTTGGATAAGCATCATGAAAAGCAAAATGAGCTCCATGGGCTTCATCCACCAATAATTGAATTCCCTTTTGATGAACCTTGCGGGCAATTGCATCGACAGGAGCAGTTGTGCCAAAATAACTGGGACTGGTAACAAAAACGGCTTTTACCTGCGGGTTCTCTTCCAGCAGACTATCCACCTGTTTTTCAGTGACGCCCAGGGCCACCTCCAGTTCAGGCTTATATTCAACCGGAATATAAATAGGCCTGACACCGGACAAAACCATACCACTGAAAAAAGAGCGATGCGCATTGCGTGGAACCAGAATCCCATCATCGGGGTTAAAGGTCAGAAATAAAGCGTGTATGCCGGAACTGGCCCCGTTAACTAAAAAAAGGCTTTCCTGAGCCCCATACGCCCTGGCCAGCAACCCCCGGGCCTCTTCAATGGCCTCCTCCGGCAAATGCAAATCATCCAACCCCGGCACCTCAGTTACATCATAGCTGCCGATTAATCTGAACCCCTCCAGCTCAAACCCCGGTCCACCTGCGTGTCCGGGCATATGCAAGCGCAACGGAGACTTTGACTGATAATCACATAATGCCTCATATATAGGAGCTTTAGACTGACTGGTATCCAAAAAAGTCTCCTCTCTCTAGACAATCAAATTCATAGCCGCCGGCAATATTTCAAATTTCAGATTTCCCTGCCCGGGAGCTTCCCCGTCCATTTCGAAATATAAATTGTTTCCTGACTCAATAATAACCTTTTTCCCCGTATAATAATGAACCCGCGGGTTTTTTAAATGGTCACCCTTACGAATGGGAACAATATTGCTCATTAATTCAACCTTGCCCAGGCCCTCTACAACAATAATGTCCAGCAGGCCATCATTAATTACTGCCCGGGGAGTTACCTTCATACCTCCGCCAAAATATTGTCCATTGCCTATGGCTACCAGACAGGAATCTCCTGCATAAACATTCTGATCATCTATGATTACCCTTAACGATAGGTTTTTAAAAGCAATTATGGAGGTAACTGCCCCAACCAAAAATGATAACGGTCCGCCCATGAATTTGCTGTTGCGATTTACTCTAAAAACAGTATCACTGCCCAAACCTACATCAGCAATATTAATAAAATAGCGAATACACGGTTCTCCCTGCCAATTAGTAAATGCAACCTGAACCAGGTCACAGGCCACAGCCTGCGGATTTAAAAACAACCGGACTATGTTTTCCGGCCGATTGGAGAACTTCATCATACGGGCAAAATCTCCCCCGGTCCCCATGGGAATCATGGACAGGCAAGCTGACTTATTAATAAATATGCCCTGCTCATCAAAAAACCCATTTACAACTTCATTAAGGGTACCATCTCCGCCAACGGCAATAATATGTTCAAAACCGTTCCGTAATGCCTGACGGGTAAGCTCTATGGCTTGCAATGGCCGACTGGTCATGCTGACTTCAAAAGTTATGTTATTTTGTTTCAGATGTTTCTCCAACTTTAGCCAGGCCTTACGGGTGTGTCCATTAGCGGAAGCCGGATTTACAACAAACATACTGCGAATACTGTTCTCTGCCATCTGCTCTCCCCATTACTGTACTCTGACTTCTATCATATTGTATATTATATCTGTGGACTTTATCTACGGGGAAGTATTAATCCTGCTGAATCTTCCCGGAAATATATTCAATAACTTTTGGGGCTATTTATTTCGTAAATTTAATATTTTGGATTATAATAATTTCAAGAAGGGAGTTGAAGGCATGTCAAAATATGAATATTACAACCTCGAAGTAAAGGGTCCCCTTGCTTATGTTACTCTCAATCGTCCGGATCGTATGAACATGATGGGGTTTGGCCCCTGGAAAGAAATTCTGCTGGTACAGGATGAAATCGAGGCCAATCGTGACATCAGGGTAGTAATTATCAAAGCTGATGGTGATCATTTTTCAGCTGGAATCAACTTGCGTGATCTGGAACAGGCAAATTCTCTTTCAGTAGCCGATAACATTAATTGGCTGCAGCGGGTCTATGGACGCTGGCAGGAAATGAATCCGATAGTAATAGCTGCTGTACAAGGCTTGTGTTACGGGGCCGGTTTTGAAATGATCTGCGCATGCGATATCAGAATTGCCGCCGAAGATGCTATCTTTGCCATACCGGAAGTTCGTTTTGGATTATCACCTGATATGGGCGGAAGTCAGCGGTTACCGAGGCTGGTTGGACCGGGACAAGCCAAACGCCTCATCCTGGCCTGTGAGGAAATTGACGGTCGTGAAGCTCGTGACATTGGCTTTGTAGAAATAGTAGTTCCCCGTGATCAGCTATATGAAAGAGCTGATAAACTGGCTCAAAAAATTATTGCTAATCCTCCGTGGGCAGTACGGTTTGGGAAAAAAGCCATTAATGCTTCGATGGACAGCAGTCTGGCCGGCGGTTTGCTGCTTGAACAAATTCAGACCATCTTCTGCTGCGGAACCGAAGATCAAAACGAAGCTATTCATGCATTTTTTGAAAAGCGTAAACCGGAATTTAAAGAGAGATAGTACAGATTCGGGGTTTATTTAATCATTTTTAGAACCTGACGTTACCTGACTCTGACTGACTGGACCTGACTTAATATTAATTTTAAAAAAACCGTCAGGTTGAGTCAGTAAAAGTCAGTTTCAGTCAGGTTCTAAACAGACTAAATCTGCTCAAGATTTCTATCTCCTCTGATAAGCATAATAGGTATAATAGCCGGTGGTGGCCAGCAGAACTAAAACCAATAACCATATTTCCATACCCATTTTAGCAGCATTCCCTAACGCCACATCAATAGTAACCGCCTGAATATATACAAACAGCAGCATACACTCGGCAGTAAGCCAGTGCAGCATGGAAACTACCAGCGCGTACTGAACTTCCCGATTTTGTTCGGTGATTTTCCAGGGGAAATTGCTCCACTGGGGATTCTTGCGCAACAGCAGAAGTCCGGCATAAAAAAATGCTCCCATTATGGGTTCCAGCCAGATGATATACTTTCCACCCCAGCTGTCTGCCTCTCCACCGGGGCCAAAGTGATGGGGAATCTGCCCGGGCAACACCGGCCAGTAATAGGCTGCCAGACCTGCCATTACCAGCAGTGCTGCCAGAGAAATAAAGTGCAAATATGCATTCCATTTATCAGCAAACAATGATCTACCCTCCCGGTAAATATTATTTCTTGTCTCCATAATAGACTAAAATGATTTATTACCGGGAAGTTATTTTTTAACAATTCGGTTCTTCGGGAATATTTGTACCCGAAAGCCTTTAACCCTGACTGTAACTGACTTTCAATTATGACTTAAACCTTACGGTTGTTTTAAAATTATATTACATTAAGTCAGGTCCAGTCAGATTCAAACGGACTAACCTGCTTAAAAAGCAATCTCCGTCACCACGAATAGTCTACGCAATACTCGGGAAGTGGTCCCACCCGAAACCACCCCCGCATCATTTTAGTTTTAATTCAGATTTTCCCACAGTAACTCGGCTACATCCATGACCGGGATATTCTCATCTCTGGACACTTTTACTCCATCCGTCAGCATGGTAAGACAATAAGGACAGTTGCTGACTATTATTTCCGGATTTGTTTCCAGCAATTGATCCACCCGGGTCTCGTTAATTCTCTTATACCCGTCGGCAGCTTCCTCTTCCAGAAACATGCGTCCTCCTCCGGCACCACAGCAGAATCCAAACTGTTTGGACTTTTCAACTTCCAACAACCTGCCGCCGGTCTGGTTTACAATCTCCCTGGGTGGTTGATAAATACTGTTATGCCTGCCCAGGAAACAGGAATCATGATAGCTGACTTTTTTATCTGCCTGCTTTGAAACACTTAGTTTGCCTTCCCGGATGAGATTAGCCAGCACTTCAGTATAATGATATACCTCGTAATTGCCTCCCAGCTGTGGATATTCATTCTTGATGGCATTGTATCCATGCGGACAAAGACAAATTATCTTCCTGACCCCGTAATTATTAAAAGTCTCTATATTCTGACCGGCCAGGGTCTGAAACAGATATTCATTACCCAGCCTTCTGGCCGGATCCCCGCAGCACATTTCCTCCGTCCCCAGATAACCAAACTTTACCTCGGCTTTATTTAGTAACTTAACTACTTTTTCACCAACTTTTTTATAACGGTCGTCAAAAGCTACCGCGCATCCGCCAAACAACAAATATTCAAACTCACCTTTATCTTCTCCCAATAAATTAACCTGTTCTCTTATTTTCCGTTCTTCCAGCCATTGTGCGCGGGAGGCCCAACCAGCACCCCAGGGATTATAATTTCTCTCCAAATTGGTAAACGCCATCTGGGCTTCACCGGGAATATCTCCCTGCCACATCACCAGGTTTCTTCTCATTTCAGTTATTTTACTTATATGCTCAATCTCCATAGGACAATGGACCACACAACCCCGGCAATTGGTACAGGCCCATAAAACCTCCGGGCTTACCACATCATATAATAAACTTTGTTCCAGCACCGGTTTTTGGTCAAAGACCTGGTCAACATCATTTACCTCATCAACCGTCATCGCCAACGACCCGTCATTTTCCAATTGCCCCTGACCAGGAAGAAGATAGGGTGCTTTGGCATCCATATGCTTTTTCATGGTCTGGATTATAGTAATTTTGGGGTTCAATTTCTTGCCGGTATTATAAGCCGGGCAAGCCTCCTGACAACGCCCACAGCGAATACAGGCGTCCAGATCCAATAAATCCTTCCAATGCAGTTCCTCAATCTGTTCAACCCCAAAACTTTCTGCTTCTTCAATATTTTCTATCGCTCTAATATCACCAGGCTCCAAATTACTGGAATAATAAGAAATCATACCGGCAAAAATATGCCAGAGTTTAGTATAGGCGACTATGGCTATAAACAAAAAGGATATTGCCATATGAAACCACCAGTTAAACCGATGCCAAAACAAAATGTTTTCCAGACTTAACCCGGAAAACATACCCGCAAAAAGCCAGCCAAAGGGTGAAGCAATCTTTTCATAACCGATTTGACTTAAAGAGGAGGATAAATTAATTTGTCCGGCAATTCTTAAACCTTCAATTATATAGCCGGTAAACAATATAGCCGCAATTAATAACAGAATCCAACCATCCAATGGTTTGGTATCATTTAAACGACCCGGACGCTGTACATATCTGATAATTGCTAAAACAATAATGCCGACCAGTGCCAGCATGCCCATAACATCAATAAAGGCTGAAAAGTAAACATATATACCCCCAACCAGTGGAGGGAATCCAATCTTATCCCAGGCAGCAAAACTGGCTGTAGCTATAAATAGCACGACGAATCCCCAAAACAGAAAAAAGTGTGATATGCCTGGTAATGGTTTTCTCAATATCAATCTCTGTGTAAAAGTATTATAGATAAAATTTAATATGCGTTTTCCCACCTGCTGATTTCGTAACGCATCACCTTTGGCCAACTGCCAGACCTTAATCCGTTTAAAAACCCCATAAATAAAGAATCCGATTGGTATGAGCATAAGTATATAAATCAACCACTCATAATATATATTGGCACCAACCACCCGCATGGGTATCTCAAACCCACCACTTAAAGGCCGAAAATCAAACATCACATCAACCCCCATTTTCACTTCATGTTGCTTTAGTTTTCCAACCCAGCAATAATTTATACAAAATAGTGGGGGACAATCCTCTGCAGAGTTAACATGTTACGCCGGGATGTTCTTTGTGTTACATAAATTATTTTTCTAAATAGCAGGACTTTTATTATATTTTGTCAAAATATGTTGTATGCTGTTATTTGCATTCCTGACATATCAGCCCCACATCAGTGATTCTTAGTTCTTCAACAACAGGACAAAGAAAAGTTAACTCCTGTCAGTGATGCATTGTTTGTAAGGTGACATCAATTATTTAAGGAGGTTGCAAAGATAGAAATGAAAAAGTATCTTAATTTTGCCGAAGCTTTTCAATCCAATTGCACTAAACTTTCAGACCGAATTGTCCAACGTTTCAATCCTGATCTCTATAACGGAGATAACAAAGGTACTTTCACTTGGACCGAAATGAAAGATCGAGTCGATAAGATGTCCTGTGGCCTTCTGGCATTGGGAATAGAAAAAGGAGATCGAATAGGCATCATGGCACCCAGCGGTCCTTATTGGACCCATGCGGATATGGCCATGTGCTGTGCTGCTGCTGTAAGTGTAACCATCTACCCTACCCTGTCTCTAAACGAACTTACCTATATAATGACCGACTCAGAAAGCAAAATGCTTTTTATAGGTAATGTTCCTCTGTACGAACGCATTAAACCTGCATTAAAGGATATCCCTTTACTGGAAAAAGTTATTATCCTGGATATGGAATACCGCAGTTCAGATCCTTTGGTTCTGGGCTTATCGGAATTAATAGAACTCGGCAAAGAATATGCCAAAGAAAATTACGCATTATATGAAGCCCGCTGGAAAAGTATTGATATTAACGATTGGCTTACTATCCTATACACCTCTGGGACAACCGGTCAGGGAAAAGGTGTTATCTTAACCCATTGGGGTGCAGCCTCACGTATGGAAGGTGTCAACGATTTTTCCCTAAATACAATATGACTTTAAACGAAGATGATGTAACCCTGTGTTTTCTCCCCTTATCCCACATTTTCGATCGGGGATCCTGCCAGTTTATGGCCCTCTGGCAGGGAGCCTGTATAGCCTATGCTGACTCCCCGGCTACTTTGTTAGATGATATGCAAAAATATAATCCGACCTGGATCAACTGTATACCCCGCCTATATGAAAAAATATTTATTACATTCAACGAGCAAATGTCTGCCAGTCCAAGACGCAAACGAATTTTTGACTGGGCACTGGAAGTCGGCTATGAAGCTCTGGAATACCGCAAAGATTCTCGTGGCTCCTATAATATGGACCCCAATTTTGATCTGAAATCAAAGCTTCCTTTCAAATTAAGGTTAAAATACGCTATCGCAGATAAACTATTTGCTAAGGTACGTGCCCTGTTTGGCACCCGGTATCGCTTCTCTTTTTCTGCCAGTGCCAGCATTGCTCCTGACCTGCTGCGTTTTTACTATGCACTTGGAATACCGGTATGTGAAGGCTATGGCTTAACAGAAAGCTTTAACTCCTGTGTTTTAAATCCTCTTACAGCCTGTAAGCCGGGAAGCATTGGTATTGATTCCAATGGCGGGATTGGACGCGTTGCAGAAGACGGTGAGCTCGAGTTATCTGGTGCCGGGATATTCATCAGATACCTTAATAAGCCAGAGGAAAATGAAGCTGCGTTTACAGCCGATGGCTGGTTTCGTACCGGAGATCTGGTGCAACAAGACGAAGATGGATATTATCGTATGGTTGACCGCAAAAAGGCCATTATCTGCCTTTCCATCGGCAAAAACGTTGCCCCGCAGAAAATTGAAGCACTTTTTGCAACCAGCACCGTCATTGAACAAGTCTTTATCATCGGAGACGAGCGTCGTTACATTAGCGCACTTCTGGTTCCAAACTATGGGTCCTTAATCAACCTGTTTGAACGCGAAGGAATTCCTTATGATAAAAGCAAGCTCGATTATGAAAATATAAACGGCATCGAAATGTGTGTAGAAGTTGGCGAAGATTTTATTTCCCAACCCCGGTT
>DAIMDR010000026.1:0-15232 GCA_036725705.1 Syntrophomonadaceae bacterium
AATAAGCCGATAATCACACCTAATAAAGCAAGCGTTCCAAAAATTAGCATCTTATTGCGTTCCATATCCGGGTTCAAGGATAACATGTTATGTAAAATATAAAATAGCATTATAATACAGAATGATAATATTTGACTAATTTTCATTGTTCCCTCTCATGCAAAATTGTACTTTGCTATTCTTTAGTAATTTGTTTATTAACCCTTTGTGCCAAATCATTTGGACTGATTCATATCTGTGAAATCAATTGCTTATATATCTCCCACATTTGTGGCTTATCAAACGAACTATTATGCCAGAGCAATGTGAAATCACCGTTAAACTGCTGGCAACGTTCTTTCAGCCTAAGCATATAGCTTAATGCTTCCTGACCGGACAGGTTCATGTACTGTTCTCCCAGGACACTGGCTTCCATTACTACAAGGGGGCGTTCACGCAGGGATAGAACTTGACGTTTTTCCAGGTCAAAAACCGGGAACTCATAGCAGATTCCGCAACGGAAACCGGCATGGTCGGCATAGGACAGGGTGCTATCGTAGTTTAGCCCAGCTTGATTCCAGCTGCGCCAGGTGATGGGTACCTGCCAGCGCAGGTAGTGCTGCCGTCCTCCCCAGTGGTTCTGCTGTATACCTTCTTCGTCACAAACCTGTAATAGTTTATAAAACTCGGCCTTCGTATGCTGCGAGTTCTGGTAGGTTTCGTAACTTGGATGCAGGCCTATTTCATGGCCTCTATTATGTATTTCTCTTAATAACTGCCTGATGTAGGGGTGGTCAATGGAGTAATTGTCATCAAATGTTTTATTGGTACAGGCAGTTTTAAAGTAAAAGGCACTCTGTAGGTTGTTTTGTTCGCTAATATCCATAATATGGTCAAAGGTATAGTTGAAATCCCGCTTATAGTTACCTTTCTTTATTTCCTGCCAGGAAATAAAGCGGTTTATTGCCATAGAAAGTGACTTTCGTCTGATAATATCGCCACCACAGTTGCGAATGAGTCTAGGAATACCTGTAAATGCCTGGGCAAACGGTGTATCAACATCGTGGCTAACAACTACCTTAAATGCCCGCTGCCTACGTTCCAATCCCGGCCAGAGGCGTTGCATACAGTACCAAAGGATTTCAATGTATTCGTTAATAATAGGCCTATCCAGGAAACCTTCCTGATAAGCTAGGGAGACAGTGGCCGGGAAACGGTCATGCTGGTCTCGGTCTGACTTTACAAGTTCTTCATAACGGGTAAGCATGAAGAAAGCAGAGCCAAAAATGTCCAGACCCAGGTACAGCCCATCCGGGGTTTCTACTAGATAGTCTTTATTTAAACCGTTTGAACTAACTTCGTTACCATAGATAATTGGTAGTTTTGGAGAAACTAATGAAACATCAGCGTATGTTTTTGTCGTGTCCCATATAGGTAACGGTTGTTTTGGTAGTGAATTTTGGGTTAACCATTGGTTTGCAGGAGTTTGGAAAAGTATATCGGCAACGCGCAGTACTCTGCTATCCGAATTACTGTTCTCTTTTATAAGTACATCCTTACGTTCCTCGATGATTATTTCACTGTTAATACCCAGGAAATCATGCAGTAATGTCTGTATTATGTAGCTCCGTTCTGGAACGTATGTATTGGGAACACTTATGAGTAACAATCACAACACCTGCCAAATTGTATAGTATCGCCAAAATTTTTCTACCGATTAGCTATCGCTTTTATAAGTTCTTTGCCATGATAGGCCATTCTCATCCGACGACTCATTTTAGTTACCTGGTAATACGGGGTCTGCCTTCCACCAAAGGCTCTGACAAACTCTTCTACTGGCTCTATCATAGATCCTTCAAAATCAAATACTTTGGTTACGGTAGATGCATACTTGATGGCTTCCCAGATTAGTAAGCTGTTAGCTCCACTCTTTCTTAATTCCGGATGTTCGCCGGCCATCAAATAATATGCAGTATTGGAATCCCATACTAGATAAATAGCGGCGTGGATTCTATCCTGCTCATCTATGGCAAAAAAAGCTTTTGATGCACTGTTTGCTTGACATGCGTTATGTAAACATTCTACTAATTCCGCACTGTAAGGTAACTCTTTTCCCTGCCTTATGAAGGTCAATTCGTTTATTTTAATAAAATCCTGAATTGATAAATCATCACGAATCTCAACTTGTTTTTGGGCCTTTCTTACCTTGTTTCTAACGTTTTCATTGAATCCTGACCATATGACATCTAAATCTGTAAGGTCTTCTAATCTATAAGTAAAGCGTGTGGTCTGAGTATATCCCCTCCAATAAAATGGTAACCAGTTTGTTATATACGGAGAAAAATTTTGGCAAAAGTAATCTACTTCTGGCAATTGCTCAATTAGCTCATTCATAAGCTGTTTTTGCTCCGATATTCGCCGGGCATATTTTGCTTTAGAAGGCCGTAACCATGGACCTAATGTTTGAGTGAGGGGAGGCATGGTAAGCGCAGTTAAGCCATACTTTTTCTTAATAACATAAGGCATTCGTGCTGCTACTTCTTCTCCTCGCTTTACAACCACTTCTCCCCACTGCCCTGGTGCTACAACTTCAAGCCACCAGGGCTGCTGAAAAATGGAGTTAACTTCTTCAATCTCATCTATCTGATAAATATTTTCCATTTGTTATATAATTCTCCTACCCGTATATATGTATATATGTTCCAAGTATAATTCACCGAAAGCCCTCATTATTTCCTCGTTAAAATAACATGGTATCTATACTCATAATACATGGAACAGACATACTCCATTTCCAAATCGTATTTTCTCGCTATCTTGTATATGTCGCCCGGATGATGAGAGTTTCCTATCATATCAGCAGGTTTTTGTTTTAAGATGGCTAGGGGTTTGGAAATAGCTAATCTAATTGTCGATTTGGCAATGGCGATACCTGCATTTTTAGTAAAGGTGTTTTTTGGTATCAATACGCCTATTCTCACCAGAAAATAAATCCGTGGATCTATGATATCAAATAGAATTATCTTGCCTCCCGAGTTCAATCGCTGAGATGCAACATTAATAAATCTGTCCAGATGTTCAAGTTTTAAATACTGTACTACCTGACCAGCGGTGATCCTATCAAAAGACTCAGAAACTCTCTCCCAGACATTTATATCATCTGCTTGAACCAACTGAACATTGTCGCACCCAAAATTCATCAATCGCACACGGGCATTATTCAACATGTTACTGGAAAAATCCACGCCTACGACAATGGAGTACTCCGGAGCATAATATACCAATAAATCAGCCGAACCACATCCAAAATCAAGTAATGAGTTCCCGCCACTTAAGTGATAAAGCTTTTCTGCGGCTTCTTTCTTTAAGAAATTTTCTTCCTGCCATCGATGTCCACCATTCTTTTTGTTTTCCCAGTATGTCTTCCAAAAAGTCATAAATCCTCCTCCAGATATACAGAACACTAATTGTTTGCCCTTTTAATTAATTGGTAGCTTACCTTTTCCGGGTGATTTTTTTCCAACAGCATAAATAGAACATTATCAGTAGCAATATTATTTGTTGCAGGAATATCGTTTTTGTTAACAAAATAGTATTCTATAGATTCCGCCAAGTTTTTAACATCACTGGCATATTTCGCATGTCCAGATTCGATTAGTTTACGATAAGATAAAACTCCATCTTTATCCAATATAATAGAAGGAACACCAAACTCAGCTGCCTCTATTACAGTTGTTGAAAATTGCGTAATATGTAGACTAACATGCCTCAAAAGAGATGGAAGTGGCATAATTGTAGCGTTATCAATATCAATCCGTGCAGGATGACACTGGGAAAATAGATCCTTTATGCGTTTCTTTTCAAGCGACATACCTGGGTGAAGTCTCACCCACCATTTCCATGTGGGAGGAGCAGATATTATATAGTCTAAAAACCATTCTGGAGGATCATAGCCTGGTTGTAATGTATACAGAATGTTTATCTGTCCTTCCATATTATGCATTTGCTCATATAACATTTGGTCATATTGTTTAACTATGTTGTTATTATCGTCTTTCCACATATTTAACCAGGGATTTCCGCCGATAACTACCCGATGTCTATCAGGACAGCTGGTGTTCCACTGCTCTATAGCATTTTTTTCGTCCTCTGACCAACACCAAAATATATTTGGCAATAATTCATATCCGGTATTCGGCACATTCAACCATCTACCATAGGCTACATGATAATCTCCCTGCACCCCGTGCTGAATATCAACTGAAGGTATGTCTAACCAAAAACAAGCCAAATTTAATGCCATACCCAAATCTCCATAATAGGTAACCATAAATACTATTTGAGGATGAACCACTCTTAGTTTCCTTTTCCAAAACAAAGCTAAACGTTTAATCCTGTAGGTTTGTTTTAATAATTGCGGAATTGTTGAAATTTTAATGCCACTCTTACGCAATATAAAATCACAAGCCTCTGAGTATTTATTTAAACAATAAGGTAAATTGGGTGTAGAAATTAGTTTCCCTATAATTTTAATAGCATCTACACCATTTTGAATATAACTGCTTTTTTGATAACGCGGAATCCTGTATTCATATCGAGGGGCAAACTCAAATATGGTAGAGGTTAAATCTAAATCATCAAGTTCCTCTTGAAGAGGTCCACAAAACACATCATACCACGCATTGTTTAATAAAAAACGACATGTGGTGTGATTAAAGAAAAATACATCGGCATCAGATATCTGTTTTTGGTTACCTGATAAATCACTAACTGATGATAAATATTGCCGTAGCCATCCTGCTAGATAGCTAGGTATTTGCTTTAATCTGCTACTTAATACATTTTTTGAGATAACTTTAGCTCCAGATGGTGAAGATAATTCATACAAGTTCATCGCCAACGGTATCCTTATCAACGGCCATACATGTATATCATCCACCACCCACGTATCCACGGGAAACATTTCTTCTATTTCATTTATTAAATCTGTTATCTCTCGTCTATTCATCAACTTTCATCTCTCTTTGTTTTCTTAAATTCCAGGGCATGGGATAAACTCTGCTTGATAACAGCCAAACCAACAAAAATGTTATAAAACCTACTAATGCATAAGTATAAGCTGCACCAATCGCACCCAAATACTTTATCGCAAAATAATTTATAACAATGCTCACTATAGCAGTAGAAAAGGTTACCCACGCTAATATGTAAGTTTTACGCATGTAGAAGATATAGTTTACTACCATCTTATACATACCATTAAAGGCAAAGCCCACAGCAATCCACAATACAAACTGACTTGAGCCGGCAAACTGTGGTCCAACAAAAAACGACAGAAACCAGGGTGCGATTGCTCCCAGAGCTAATGCTAAGCAGATAATGCCAACAAAATAAGCATAGGTCAGCTTAACAATCATTATTTTCTCACTATACTGATCCCGTTTCAGGCGTTCATACAACCAGGGAACATAGGCCTTATTAAATGAATCTTCTAGTATCCCAATAATCATGCCTATTTGAAATCCGACCGAATATAAACCAGTTGATGCAACGCTTCTCATACTGGTAATCATTACCCTATCCACCATGGTTTTAATGGTACCGCTCAGGGCATGGGGTATTAAAGGAACTCCAAAATTAAGTGCATTCTTGATATATTCTTTATCAACTTTGATTCTTATCCAACCGTTGTGGTATAACAGGAATAAACCAAATACAGCAAAAGCACCAAAAGCAATTACCTGAGCCTGGATGCGCCCCTGCCAATCCATGCCTAATCCCACTACAAACCAAAGCGTAAACCCGAGATTTACTATGGTCTGTGCTATCTGATAAATTCCATATGGTATAGGCTTAACCTGAACCTGCCATAAGGTTAAATTAATCTGATTTATAAACTGGGCAGCAGATACGATGACAACTGCCCACATCCATTGCATCGGAAATGATGCGATTCGGCTAATCGGTTCAGCTAATAGGTAGAATATTACTCCCACAATCAAGGTACTGCTGAGTAATATTAATAGGCAGTTACTTACATAAAGGGGCATATGTACTTCATCACGGTCATAATACTGCCTTGCAATTGCCCCGTGAATACTTAAGCCGGTAAACGGTGCTACAAAACTCAGGAGAACTCCAAACATCGCTACAATTCCATAGTCAACAGGGGTTAGGTAGCGGGTTAGTACCGGCATAAGGAAAAAGGGAATCGCTGAGTTAATAGCACGAGTCAGAGTATATATAAATGCTGATTGAAAAAGTGATGATGTATAGAAACGTTTTAACATTATATACCGTTTATTGAACAGTCTGTAGACCATACATTATTGCATTTCGTATGTAATCGCTCACATCTCTAACTGCTCCTTCTCCTCCAGCATATTTGGCTATATAATGTGCCACCCCCTGTATCTCAGGTACTGCGTTTGAGGGGCAGGCAGCGAAACCTACAATTTTCATGCATTCATAATCATTCAGGTCGTCACCCATATATGCAATTTCTGAAAGTTGCAAGTTATTTTTTTGGCAAATTTCCTTAATTGTTTTCATCTTATTTTCAATCCCCGTATGACATTCAAGTATCCCAAGTTTTTTAGCTCGCGCTGTCACAATTGGAGTGTTTTCACTAGTTATTATTGCAATCTGTATACCAATTTTCTTTAGTAAAGCTAATCCCATAGCATCCCGGGTATTAAATTTTTTTAGAAAATCCCCTTCTGGAGAATAATACATTCCCCCATCAGTTAATGTCCCATCTACATCTACTATTAGCATCTTCAATCTTTCTATTATTGGGTTAAACAATGTGATAGTTCGCCTTTGAAGAAGTTTTTCAACAACATCCCAATCATCGGGTTCATCAATCTCTACTGCAGTTTGTTCTGGCATTTCGTATATACCAATTCGTCCCCCTAACCGGCATTTTTTCCTTAATACAATTTCACGTTTACTGATATAAAATGCACCATTTTCCATTAGGGTTCCACTGAAATCTTGCCTCCGAGGTCTATTAGTTGGATCATAATTTATAGCAACCCCATTATCCTGCCAATAAAAACGTTTTACCCTTACAGCACTAAGCAAGGAATCGTATTTTTCACTACAAAACAATTTCAATGCATTTTTTAAATCAATGTCTCTGAGTAGCGGGGAGGTAGCCTGAATGGTTACCAAAATATCATAATCCACTTGTTCCGAAAAATGTAACATTACGGATTCTGTACTTGCAGTATCAGTAGCTAATTGTTCAGGACGCATAATTATTTTTGTTCCTAGACCTAATTTTTCCACCACAGCAGCTATTTCGTAGGAGTCTGTAGAAACATATACTTCATCAATTTCTGGGACATTATGTGCAGCTTCTAATACCCAAGCACATAATGGTTTTGATGCTATAATACGAATATTTTTTTTGGGAATTGATTTTGATCCTCCCCTAAGAGGAACAAGCGCAACTATCTTTTCCATGTTAAAACCTCTTTAGTTTATTGCGTTGAACCTTTTCCACTTCAAGTATATCTTGGTTCTTATAATTCAAAGCTAGACTAACATTATATAAGTCTCGGGATAAACGACGTAATCCATCAGGTTCCAAACTTGCAGCATGATCAGTGCCTTTCCATGTTCTATCTAATGTGTAATGCCGTTCGATGTATTGAGCACCTAATGTCATTGCGGCAATGTCTGCAGCTATACCTAAATGATGTCCTGAGAATCCAACTGCTTTAACTCGATCAGTGAAAGCGTTTTTTAGTCTGATAATCTCAAACAAACAAATATCTTCAAAATCTACAGGATATCCAGAGGTACAGGAGTAAATCACCAAATCTTTTGCCCTGTTCTTTGTTTCAAAAAATTGGACTATCTGTTCTTCTTCATCTTTGGTTGTCATTCCAAAAGACACATGAATTTCTCCTCTATATGCTTCACAGAGATACTCTAGCATATCAAACTTTAGATTACAGGCAGAAGGAACCTTAATCATCTTTGGATCCAGTTGTACGACTTGTTTTGTTGCTGTTAAGTCCCATACAGATGTACTGTATGTAACTCCTTCTTCTTCGCACCATTTCTTCAGTTGCATATGTTGATTAATATCAAGTTCTAGATACTCACGGTGTTCTCCATAAGTACTGCCATAGCTGTGATAAGGATTAGGATGTGGGGCATTATATTCTTCTTCTGAGAGTAGTTCACGGGGAGTCCGCTTTTGGAACTTTATCATATCTACTTTGCAGAAATTTGCAGCTACTTGGATCATTTCATGTGCAACTTGCATGTCTCCCTTATGATTACAACCTATTTCTGCTATAAGAAGGGGTTTATCCATATACTTAGCCTCCATATGTTATATTGTTCTATAAATTTGCTGTAACAAATTGAGTGATTTTCTGCTTTCTCGACCATCGCTGCTTGGTTCCGCTTTGCCCTGCAGGTAATCGATAACATTCCGATAATATCCGCTATGGCCGAAGCCGTAAACGGAGATTGGGTTGGTATTGTATTGTCCTATTTCATCATCATAATCCTTTTTATCAGCAAATTCCCAGTGCTCGATTTTGTTCATGGAGGTTCCGGCGACTCTTACTGTACCTTTTTCTCCAAAGATGGTGATGGAGCCTTCCAGGTTTTTGGGGTAAGTTAGCATGGTTACGTTTATGCTACCGATGGCTCCGTTTTGGAAACGGATAATCGCCGAGCCAGTGTCCTCGGCTTCTATATTTCTGGCCAGGGTGGCGGTAATGGATTTCACTTCTTCTATAGGGCCACCGAACCATTGGACCATGTCTACATAGTGGGAGGCCTGGTTCATGAAGGCGCCGCCGTCCAGAGCCCAGGTGCCGCGCCAAGGGGCCATGTCATAGTAGTCCTGGGGGCGGGTCCAGAATACGTTGGAGGTTATCATGTATATTCTGCCGAAACGGCCTTCTTCGAAGGCTCTTCTGACCAGTTGGATGCTGGGGTTAAGACGGTTCTGGAGTACTACGAATAGTTTTACTCCTGCTTCGTCACAGGCTTTTATTAGTTCATCTGCTTCTGCCAGCCTGCAGGCCATGGGTTTTTCGGTGAGCACGTGTTTACCGGCTTTGGCGGCCATGATGCCGTGCTCGGGGTGGAGGCCTGAGGGGGTGCAGATGGAGATGAGGTTTATGTTCGGGTCTGATAGCATTTCCTCATAGTTTGTTGTCCATGTAGGAACATAGCGGGCCGTTCCATAGACTTCACTGGTAGAAGTATGAATGACCTTTTCTATTCCCAGTTCCCTGGCTGCCTGTAAAATGTTTAACGTTCCTTTGATATTAGTATCTACATAAGTATCCGGGGAATGGTACGAATAGGGGATAGCAACAAGAGCTGCCAAATGAAATACTATGTCGCATCCCTGAATAGCTTTCTTCATCCCAGAGGGATCACGTACATCTCCTGCAAACACCTCTACTTCTTTCTTGATTTCCACAGGACATTCATCTAGCCATCCCCAGGAGTTGAAAGAATTATAATGAACCACAGCCCTGACCTTGCATCCCATTCTTACTAAGGTTTCAGTCAGGTGAGAACCTATGAAACCGTCAGAGCCCGTGACTAAGACTTTTTTGTTTTGTAGATTCATGAAATTATCTCCTCAAAAATATTTTCAAATATTACCTAAGCGTTGGTATTAATTATTATATTATCAACTGTCTAACGCCTGTGCCCTTCCGCACCTTTTTATATACTTTTCTCAATCGCCTTACATAAACCTGCGATTGACTTTTCTTCTAGATATGGGTGTATAGGTAAAGAAAGGACTTTATTACACAAATCTTCGGTTGTGCTTAAGTTGTTTATACTGCTTGCTAGATCCTCAAAAGCTATTTGCTTATGCATTGGTTTAGGATAATAAATCATAGAGGGAATACCCTGCTCCTTTAATTTTTGTTGTAAGGTGTTTCGCTGCATTTTGTTCTCTAGCTGAATAGTATATTGGGCCCAACAGGAGTAATAGCCATCGGGAACAATAGGTGTTTTTACTATATCTTTAAGACTTTCTGTGTATTCATTGGCTATCTGGTTTACTTTTTCTAGTTCATAGTCAATGAAAGCCTGGAGCTTTACTTGCAGTATGGCAGCCTGGATAGTATCAAGCCGTGAGTTTAGGCCAATACGCACGTTATCATAGCGAGAAGTGCCTTTGCCGTGCACCCGAATGGATTTAAGTTCTTCTGCTAAGTCATCATCGTTGGTAAATATGGCTCCTCCATCTCCGTAGCATCCTAACGGTTTGGCTGGGAAAAAGGAGGTCGCTGCAGCATGGCCGAAGCTGCAGGCCTTTCGTTCTCCTATTCTGCCGCCGAATCCCTGGGCTCCGTCTTCTAAAATAAGCAAGTTATATTTTTCTGCGATTTTTTCGATAGCCGGGTAGTTGGCGGGGAGGCCGAACAGGTCTACCGGGATAACAACTCGGGGCTGATAAAGGCCTTCGTGTATGGTCCTTTGAATAGCTGTTTCCAGTTTAACGGGGTCAATATTAAAAGTGTCTTTATCTACATCGACAAATATCGGTGTAGCTCCCACCAAAGATACTACTTCGGCGGTGGCAAAAAAGGTGAAGTCGGGGACAAAAACGGCGTCGCCGGCTTTGATGTCCCAGGCCATTAAGACCATGAGCATGGCGTCAGTGCCGTTAGCACAGCTTATGCAATGTTTGATGCCTACATAGTCGGCCAGCCTTTCTTCTAGTTCCTGTACCTGGCGGCCCATAATGAATTGGCCTTCGTCCAGGACGGTTTGGATGGCCTGGTCGATTTGGGGTTTGAGGGCTTGGTATTGGGTTTTTAGGTCACGGAAGGGTATCATTTTATTCAGTCCTACTTTCTTTTCTAGACGCAGATTGACGCAGATTTTTTATGATTTTTTCTTTTCTATTTTTTGACGCAGATTTGTTATGATTTTTTATGATTACGTTGATTTTTTTCTTTTTTTGACGCAGATTTACGCTGATTTATATGATTTTTTTATTATATCGTTAATTATTATCTGCGTTATCATAAGTAATCCGCGTTTATCTGCGTTTAAAAATAGATTGCTTCGTCGCTAACGCTTCTCGCAATGACATACTAACCCAGTTTCACTCTGTTTGTATTTTCTGTTGCATTGGTCGCAAATCAGGTGTTGATTTAATTTTTGGCCGCATTCGCAGGCCCAGCCGATTTGTTTTGCTGGGACTCCGGCCATGAGGGCATGGTCGGGAACGTCCTGGGTAACTACTGCTCCGGCGGCTATCATGGCGTTTCTACCGATGGTATTTCCGCAGACGATGGTGGCGTTGGCGCCAATAGAGGCTCCTTCTTTGACCAAAGTTATTAGGTAGCCAGCGGTGCCTTTGGGATATTTGCTGCGGGGGTTCAAATCATTGGTAAACACCATGGAAGGCCCGCAAAACACGTAATCTTCTATTTCTACTCCCTCATAGAGGGATACATTATTTTGTATTTTAACATGATTGCCTATTATTACATTATTGGATACGTTGACATTTTGACCTAGGGAGCAATCTCTACCAATTACTGCTCCGCTTTGGATGTGGCAGAAGTGCCAGATTTTTGTACCTTCGCCTATAGTTACGTTTTCATCTATGTAGCTGCTTTCATGCACAAAATAATCGGCCATTAAGAAAACCTGCCTTTAAAATCCAGAGTACTGCATTTATTAAGGGGTAGTATTACCCGCTCACCGGTATAAGCTGATCTATAAATAGCTAAGACCAATTCCACAGCTCTTCTTCCTGCCTGAGCATCTATATAGGGGAGGCGGTTTTCATTGATGGCTGCTATCATATCAGCATACAATGGCTTGTGCCCGAAGCCATAGATATTGGGCGGGTTTTCATGGAACTGAGCTTTGATTGTTTCGGGGTCATCTATTTGATCCGCAAAAATCCATTCTTCAATTATGTTCACTGAATGGCCCCCGGCTTTTACGGTACCCTTTTCGCCAAATATATACAGAGTTTCTTCTAAATTGGCAGGATAGATATTGGTGGTCCCTTCGATGATGCCGTAAGCTCCGTTCTGGAATTTGACCAAAGCTATCCCTAAGTCTTCGGCTTCTATATAGTCATGGTTGAGGCGGTCAGTATAGGCTACGACTTCGCTGACTTCGTCCCCCATCATCCAGCGCAGCAGGTCAATATTATGGATACATTGGTTCATTAAGGCGCCACCATCTTGTTCCCAGGTGCCCCGCCAGGGGGCCTGCTGGTAGTAAGCAGGACCACGGTTCCAACGAATGTGGGCGGTGCCGTGCAAAAGGCGGCCAAAGCGTTCCTGCTCCAGAGCTTCTCGAATCTTTTGAATGGATTTATTGAAGCGGTTCTGGTGGCAGGCGCAAACCTTTACACCTTTACACTCTGCAGTAGTGATAATGGCATCGGCATCTTCTAATGATAGGGCAATTGGTTTTTCTATGATAACGTGGATGCCTTTTTCAATGCAATCCAGGGCGATGGAGGCATGTTTACCGCTTTCGGTGGCGATGGCAACAAGGTCGGGCTTTTCCTCTTCCAGCATTTGTTTATAGTCGGTGTATTGCTTTATGTCTACTGGCAGGCCGTATTTGGTGATCTTGTCTGCCATGTTGCCGGGGATGAGATCACATAGGGCTACTATGTTTAGGTTGTTTTCTTTGGCGGCCATGAGGTGATTGGGGGATATGCGGCCGCAGCCGATTAAAGCGTACCTAAGCACTTGCATTACTCCTTTATTTTTTGACGCTGATTTACGCTGATTTTTATGATTCTTTCTCTTTTCTCTTTAATAGCTTTTTAGTTATCTTATATTAATCTGCCTGTTCTACAGCTTTGCTAGATTACGTTTTTTACTTTTTGACGCAGATTTGCGCTGATTATTATGATTTTTTTCTCTTTTCTCTTTAATAGCTTTTAAGTTATCTTATGTTAATCTGCCTGTTCTACAGCTTTGCTAGATTACGTTTTTTACTTTTTGACGCTGATTTACGCTGATTATTATGATTTTTTCTTTACTTTAGACGCTGATTTGCGCACCCTACGGGTACTACCTATGTACCCTATCGGGTACAATTAATGCTGCAGATTTTTTATGATTCTTTTTTATTATTCTATCTGTGTCATCTTAAATGATCTGCGTTGATCTGCGTCCATGATCACTTCGTCTTGGTTCTTTTTTGACGCTGATTTCGCTGATTTTTTATGATTCTTTTTTATTATTTTATCTGTGTCATCTTAATTCATCTGCGTTCATCTGCGTCTAATGGTCTTACAGCAATTCTATATTATCTCGGTTTTTGACATCTTTCATGGCGTTTTTGGTGTCAAAGATAAATTGGGCGTTTTGCTGGACGAAGTCGTAGTCTACATCAGTATGGGCTGTAGTGATGACCACCAGGTCGGCTGCCGTAAGTTGTTCGGCTGTAAGTTCATCCAATCCGGCCACGGTTTGTCCTTTTTCGGTGTATTCTTTTATATAGGGGTCGTAGAACTGAACCTGGGAACCATATTTGTGAAATTCATCAATGACTTTAATAGCCGGGCTTTCCCGGTAGTCGTCGATATCACCTTTGTAGGCTACACCTAATATCAATATTTTTGCACCGTTCAGAGCTTTTCGGAAACGATTGAGGATTTTGCCGGCCCGTTCCACTGTGTATTCGGGCATGCGGTCGTTGACCATCATGGAGGCTTCGATCATGGAAGTATGGAAGCCGTACTCCCGGGCTTTCCATGACAAATAGTAGGGATCCAAGGGGATACAGTGTCCGCCCAGACCGGGACCAGGATAAAAAGGTGTAAAGCCAAAGGGTTTGGTCTTAGCAGCTTCGATGACTTCCCAAATGTTGATGTTCATTTTATTGCATAATATGGCTAGTTCATTAATTAAACCGATGTTTACATTACGATAAGTGTTTTCCAGTATCTTTTCCATTTCGGCTA
This sequence comes from Syntrophomonadaceae bacterium, assembly GCA_036725705.1. GTDB lineage: Bacteria > Bacillota > Syntrophomonadia > Syntrophomonadales > Syntrophomonadaceae > JAAYBS01. The sequence goes on from DAIMDR010000026.1 coordinate 13,931, forward strand.
CGCGGGGTGAACTGGCTTCGAAGACTTCTCCTGCTAATACATTGCGGTACATGGCGGCGATTACTTCGGTAGCATCCCGGCCTATTCCCCCTACTACTTTGGGGGTGTTCTTGGTTTGATAGAGTTTATTACCGGGGTCAACACGTTCTGGGGAAAAAGCCAGGTAGAAGTCTTCTCCGCATTTTAGTCCGGAGCCTTGTTCCAGAATGGGCAGAAGCAGTTCTTCTGTGGTTCCAGGATAGGTGGTAGATTCCAATACTACCATACAGCTTCTTTTGATGTATTTGGCAATTTCGGTGGCGCTGTCGTGCACGTAGGTGATATCGGGCTGTTGGTATTCGTCCAAAGGTGTAGGCACAGCAATAGCTACGAAATCTACGTCTTTTATAAAGGAAAAGTCGCAGGTAGCGGACAGCATACCGTTGGCTACCAATTCGCTTAATTCGGCATCTACCACGTCACCGATGTAGTTTATCCCCTGGTTGACCAGTTCTACTTTGTGGGGCTGGATGTCAAAGCCGATGGTTTTATAGCCGGCTTTGGCTTTTTCTACGGCCAGGGGCAGGCCTACGTAACCTAGGCCTACTACGCCGACGATTATTTCGCGATTATTGATTTTGTTTAGTAAGGTTTCTTTGATGGACAAGTTTCGGTTCTCCTTTGCTGGGTGGTTTTTTTATTTTAGACGCAGATTACCGCTGATTATTATGATTTTTTCTTTTTTATTAATTGTTCTTGCGTTATCTTAAGTGATCAGCGTTTATCTGCGTTATGGTGCTTGGTCTTTTTTTTCTTTTTTTTGACGCGGATTTACGCGGATTAATATGATTTTTTCTCATATTTTCAATTTACTATCTGCGTTATCTTAAGTAATCAGCGTTCATCAGCGTCTTATACGTTATTCTATGGTGGTGGCGGCTACGTCAATCAAACCTAATATCCAGCTCTCGCATAAATTCTAACAATCCAATGTAGTCAATGTTAAACTCATGACATATATTGGGTATCTTTATTCTTCTCCTGATTGCTGGCTCGAATTTCTCATTAGTCACCAGCACGTCACCATACGCCATTCCATACGCACATAGCCATGAATCCGCAATACTAGCAAATTCATCTTTTGCAGTTTCTTTATACTGGGTATTTTCTTTAATAGAAGTAATTATATCCGAATAACAGCTAATTACGGATGAATCGCCTGCTTCTTTTGTTACAAAATGATCTTCATTTTCTTTGAGCCATATTGATAGCTGGTCTTCATTTCTATATATTTCATCTTTTACTTGGTCTAAGAATATAATT
>DAIMDR010000027.1:0-15212 GCA_036725705.1 Syntrophomonadaceae bacterium
GGCCATATTGCGGTTTCAAAGAACATGGTTTTTGTTATTATGCAAAATCCTCAGATATTTTTATTAATTAATAGGAATATCAAGATATTTTAATCTCAGTGCTTTTATTTATAATATTCAGAATATTTCGCTAATATTCGCCGGTTGCTGCCTGAGTATTTTTTAAGGTATTATTAAATCAAGCTCCAGGGAATTCCTAAGACGGAAAACCTGACAGAGCCGGAAGACAGAAACGAAACGCAACCGTCGGAAATAAGAACCGGTGAATGAAAATTCACTATATCCGGAAAGAATCAGCGAAAAAGGTTTGTAACAGTTTTACAAAACGAAAGTTCTTATAAAGGGTAAGTCTGCAAGGGTTTATTATAAAAATAAGAACGGAAGTAAAGTAAGGCTGATACCGACAAAGAGTAACTGAAACTGAAGGAAGAAGGTCTTAAAAGAAGATTGAAGCGGGAAACGAAAAGTCAGAAGGTAAAGACAGGGAGAAGTTGATAAAGGTTCGCTGGAGCTTACTTATATACAGAAGTGGCCGGTAATTTCCGGCCACTTTTTATTGGATTGGGGGAGAATGACCCCGGTAATTCCAATCAGGCACTATAATTGGTAAGTAATTCTGGATTTTTCAACACTGACATAATGGTTGAGGTTTTTCAGTTTGGAAGCTGCTTCCCTGTCCAGAACCACCGTAGCCTTACCGCTGTATAGTTGAATTGCCGAGGAGGTTATCTGTGATGTTACCGGACCTTCCAAACATTTTGCTACTACCTCAGCCTTCTTGACACCGTTTACAATCATAAGGATACTTTTTGATTCCAGTATGGTTCCTATCCCCATGGTTATAGCAAAATGCGGCATTTGTTCTCTGCTGATACCGGTTTTTTTATAAAAGGCTTCATAATTATCATCCAAAGTCTGCCGGGCCAATGCCTCAATTCTGGTTCGCGATGCCAGAGAGGCACCGGGTTCGTTAAATGCCCAGTGTCCGTCACCACCCATACCCAAAAGCTGCAGATCAATTCCGCCGTTTTTTTTAATTTCGTCTTCATACCATTGGCAGAAAATATCCGGTTGACGGGTAAGGCCGTCCGGAATATGAATGTTTTCCGGCTTAATATTAATGTGCCTGAATAGTTCCTCGTACATAAACCGCGCATAGCTCTGATCAGCACTGTAGGGTTTTTCCATCTCAATTCCTATGCCATAATATTCATCCAGATTAAAGGTTTTGACCTGAGAAAAATCCAGTCCCTGCTGATGCATGCTGATTAGTTTTTTGTAGGTGCCAATTGGTGTGCTTCCGGTAGCCAGTCCCAGCACACAATCAGGTTTGGATTTAACCAGTGAGGCAATTTTCTCTGCTGCATACAGGCTCATATCTTCATAATTATTTCTGATAATAACATCCATTTTTCAGTCCCCTTTATATTGGCTTTGGTTCCGCAAACCACCATTTTACCGCCCGGTAAGTTATGAACCTCTCCGTTGGATAATGGAGAACGGGACTCTTTATAATCTGAGTCTATAAAACCCCAGGTCGTCTATTTTCCTGCCATGTTGCCTTTTGTCCCCGGCATTGCTGCCCGGATTTGTAAGCACATTAACGATGGTGGAACACCGGAGGGCATCCGCCGAATTTTCGATAAACCCTCTCCTCGTCACCCGGCATTACTGGTTTTTTCAAGCCGGGTCCGGCGCTTTTTGCCCGGCAGGGCAATTAAAGAAAAAGTAAAAATAACATCCCCTTGCTTCCTTAGGGTTGATTTTGTACCTGCTCAATTGCTGCTCTGATTTCCTCAATCACCTCCTCCAAAATATGCTGTTCCGGTCCCTGAGCCATCAGCCGCACCAGTGGCTCGGTTCCTGAAGGCCGAACTACCAGTTTACCGAATTCGCCCAGACGCTGTTCAGCTTTTTGCAGAGCAGTCTGCACCAGATTATGAGCCAGAATGGATTCCTTATCCTCAATACGAACATTGACCAGCAATTGCGGGTGTTTTTCCATTTCATCAGCCAACTGTGATAATTTCAGGCCATTTCTCTTCATTACTTCTACCAGTTTTAATGAAGTTAATAATCCATCTCCGGTGGTAGCATGCTGACGGAATATGATGTGCCCTGACTGCTCACCACCGATCAGGGAATCAATTTCCAGCATTTTTTCCAATACATAACGGTCGCCTACCTTACAGCTGGTTACTTTAACATTTTCCCGCCTCAGGGCAATATCCAGACCGATATTACTCATAACAGTTGCTACAACCCCGGCATCATTAAATATTCCCCGCCGTTGCATATCCAGAGCACAGATAAGTATTATATAATCACCATCCAGTTCCACTCCGCGTTCATCTATGGCTATGCAACGATCTGCATCCCCGTCATAGGCAAATCCAACATCAGCATGATGCTCAACTACAGCCCGCTTTATATACTCAGTATAGGTTGAGCCACAACGTTCATTAATATTTACACCATTTGGCTGGTTATTTATGGCGATTACTTTGGCCCCCAGGCTTTCCCACATCCGGGGGGCCGCTTCATAAGCGGCTCCATTGGCACAATCTACAACTATCGTAATATCAGTCAGATCTTCCGGCAGCGAGTAACAACTGGTCAACCAGGCTAAATAATTGTTCAGCGCTTCTTCTACAACATACATCTGCCCCACATCTTTGCCGGAGGGGCGTGGTAAATGTTCCATATCGCCCAGCACCAGATCCTCTATTTCAGCTTCAATCTCATCGGGCAACTTATAACCGCTGGGCCCGAAGAATTTAATACCATTGTCTTCTACGGGATTATGGGAAGCAGAAATTACTATCCCGCAGGATGCTTTATATTTACGGGTCAAATAAGCTATAGCCGGAGTGGGGATAACTCCTACGCTTAATACATCTGCTCCGGTAGAGCAAATGCCAGCCGCCAGAGCAGCTTCCAGCATGTCCCCTGAAATTCTGGTATCCCGGCCTACCAGAATTCGAGGCCGAATGCCGCTACCGTGTTTGGCTAAAACATAACTTCCCGCCCGACCCAATGCAAAGGACTGCTCCGGGGTCAGTTCCACATTAGCAATTCCCCTTACTCCATCTGTTCCAAATAAAACTCCCACTGGTTTCCCTCCCTGTTATCATGGTGATAATTAAATATCATCCAAATTTCTGGCATCTGTAATAGTAGAATCTACCACAGTCAGTTTATTATCCGGCAGCCGATATGTGCAAATTATTTTTTCAGCTATCTTTAAGCCGTCAACCGCAGCACTTACTATCCCGCCCGCATAACCAGCCCCCTCCCCGCAGGGATATAAATCAGATACATTTACCGATACCATATCATGGTTACGCTCAATTCGCAGCGGTGCTGAGGTTCTGGTTTCAATAGCAGTTAATACCGCTTGAGGTTGAATAAACCCAGGCATTACACGGTTCCAGTATTTTAAACCCCGTTCCAGCACCCCGGCGGTATCATAAGGCAGAACATCCCATAAATTGGCCGGAGTAACTCCCGGTTTATAACTGGCCATAGTGTTGCTCAAATCATCACTGACTCTTTTATTTAGAAAATCTTCCACCCTTTGCGCAGGGGCATGGTAATTACTGCCGCCCATCTCAAAAGCTTTTCTTTCCAGAAACTGCTGCAGCTGTACCCCTCCCAAAGTGGAATACTCCCAATCAGCCGGGGTAACCGTGATTACCAGCGCACTGTTGGCAATACCACTGTTGCGAGCCAGATAACTCATGCCATTGGTAACTGCCTGCCCGGGCTCCGAAGCGGCAGCAATAACATAACCGCCCGGACACATGCAAAAGGTGTAGAGCGCCCGTCCGGTCAGCGGATCCTGCCAGGTCAGATGATAATCTGCCGCTCCTAACTGTGGATGCCCGGCATATTTACCATATTGCTGCTGATCTATGAATCTCTGATGATGTTCAATGCGGACTCCTACGGCAAATGCTTTGGGCAGCATTTTTACCCCTTTATCATATAAAAGTTGATAAAGCGGGCGGGCACTATGCCCAACGGCCAAAACCAAAAGAGAACAGGGCAATTCCAACTGGTTATTTATTATTATGCACTTTATACCCGTTTGGTTAATTTTCAGGTCAGTCAGGCGGGCATCAAAATAGACTTCGCCGCCCAGTTCTATTATCTCCCGGCGTATGCCTTTAACTACCTGACGAATTATATCAGTACCTACATGCGGCTTTTTTAAATAAAGGATTTCCTCATCTGCTCCATAGTTTACCATAGTCTGTAAAACATAGTTTACGCGTTCATCTCCGCTGCGCGTAGTTAATTTGCCGTCAGAAAAGGTACCCGCACCACCTTCTCCAAATTGGGCATTGGAATACGGATTAAACTCTCCCCCCTGCCAGAAGTTTTCCACAGCCGGTACGCGCCGGTCTATATCCTGGCCTTGTTCAATTACCACCGGTTTATATCCACTGCGTGCCAGACGCAGGGCCGCAAACAGTCCGGCCGGCCCTAATCCGCATATTAGCGGCGACCAGGGTAAATCCCTATTCCCTGATTTCAATATAACCGGTTCCGTCGGGGTTTGAATTGATATGTCAGGAGAGTCCAGTATTTGTGGTTTAATGTTTATATGATCAGGTAAATCAATTTCTACTGTATAAGTAAAATGAACCTCGTTACGCCTGGCATCAACTGATTTGCGGATAAGCTTTAATCCGCCAACCATCTCCGGCGGTTGCTCTATTCGAATTGCTGCTGCCTTAATAATATCTGCCGACTCGTGATTCAGTGGCAGTCGAAGTCCCCTTACTCTAAGTCTCATTTGGTTCTCCTGCAGTTAATTTTTTAATTTCAACCATTACCAGTACTTTTTCCGGATAAACTTTTACCCCATCCGGCACAGCCATGTTTATCTCCTGAATATATGATTCGGTGTGCCCGCTGATATTTATCTCTGCTGTTTTCATTTCCACCAGCGGAGTGATTCGCCTTTCATCCCCCAATACAATTACAGTTTCCGGCTCAACCGTCACCAGTCCCCGTTCATATCCGGGTTCCAATTCACCACTATACTGTACCTTTACCGGTAGTTGCCGGCTGGCTTTGTTATTCTGTACCACTGCGTAGACTTGCACCGTATCCGGTAATAATTCTACTCCCGATACCTGATTACCATTGCTGTCCCGGGCTTCCAAGCCGACAGTGAAGCTTTTTACCCCGGTAACAGCGGCCAGATTTACCGGGCACACAACCTGGGTAACTCTGCCAATCTGATTTTGATCTCCTTTAATGAGACATTTTTCCGGTGACACTGCTACATCCAATAATTGATAACCCGCTGGAGGTTTTTGTATTACCTGATGATGGATCGGCAAAAGATTCTCGCCCAATTTCTTTAAAGAAACCACTACTTTATCAGGTTCAACCGTTGTTATCAGCATACCCCTGACCGGTTCAACCTTAACCGGCAGATGATGCTCGCCTTCCCCGCGATTTGATAAATCAACCCAGGCAGTAATCTGCTGTGTTTCCCGGAATAATCCCCAAACCCTGACATTAACTGTCCCTGGGCCTTCTATGGAAAGGTTACCGGCCAGATTTTTATAATTAAGCTCAACTTCTACCTGATTTTGTTTTAAGGAAAATTCCCCCTGGCCGATAACAAAAAACCACAATAATATTGATAATAGAATTGACAACAGTTTTAGTCCGGTATTACTAATACCATTATCGCGCTCCGACATCACCTGACCCCCTTAAATAAATCGGCAGGCTGATGGTTTTCAAATAACCCTGCAAGCATCTGTCTTAAACTTTCTTCATCCAGATAGCGGTTAAGGTGTCCGGCTACGGCCAGAGAGATGTTGCCGGTTTCTTCAGATACAATCACAGCTGCCGCATCGGATACTTCCGAAATGCCCAGTCCGGCCCGGTGACGGGTGCCCAGTTCTTTATCCACCATGGGATTACCGCTTAAAGGCAGGAAACATCCGGCCCGATCAATCCGCCCCTGCTGAATGATTACGGCTCCGTCATGCAACGGAGTATTGGGAACAAATATATTAATTAATATGGCTGATGAAACCAGTGCATCCAATCTTATGCCGCTATCCAGGTATTCCTCAATATCACTGCTGCGAGGCAGAACTATCAAAGCCCCTACCCGATTACGCGATAATATGGCGGCCGCATTAGAAATTTCCCGGTATAAATTATATTTTTCTTCTATTACGGAAGAGCGTGCGGAGAACAGACTGCGGCTGCCTAACTGTTCCAGAAATCGGCGTAATTCCGGTTGAAATACTATCGGTAATGCAATAGCAATTGCCAGCCATAATTTAGCTATCAACCAGTTGACCATTTCCAGTTTTAACAACAGGGCCAACAAAGAAAAGACCAGTAAAAATATTACTCCTTTTAAAAGCTGTTCAGCTCGTGTACCCTTAATAACACCCAGCAATCGATAGAACAGCCAGGCCACAATAGTAATATCTATTAAACTGCGGATAATATCCCAGGGGTTAGCAAAAACCCCGGAAATAAAGTTGAAATCCAAATTGGTTTTCCTCCATTTGAATAATAAAGTCCTTATTTATAGTGAAATACTGCCAATATACCTTCTATAACCTTAATAGCAGCCCGCTCGGCAATCAGGTAATTGGAAACCGCATAAGGTTTATATATTTCCAGTTGCACATTTTCCAGGGGATAGGCGACTCCCGCTTCATAAACACCCTGACATACATCAGTTAAAGCTACTACCGATATTATATCCCCTATATTACCGGTTATTTCAAGTTCCCCGCTGAATACATGTACCATACATTCCGGACTATAATGGGTTATCCTTTTCCCTTCCCGCACCATATCCATCGAAGTGAATAAATTTGACAAGGTGTGGTCCAATCGTTTTCCCAGTGTGCCCAAAAAGATTAATTCCTCTGCTCCCTGTTGATCAGCATAAGCTATAGCCAGTTGTGTATCTGTATAGTCCTTATTACCGGGATACTTAATAATCTCCACTTGCTGCCGGGAAAAATACTGCAACGCTGCAGGAGAAATCGAATCCAGATCTCCTATTATTACATGAGGAATTAATTCCATTTCATATAAAACATTGGCACCGCCATCAGCACATATAATCAAATCGCTGTTCAATATCGCTGATCTATACATTGACAATGCTCCATACTCTCCATTGGATAATATCGTACACTTCATAATAAAAATATCTCCCGGGAACCTTTATTTAAAATCATTTATATTATAGCAGAAGCTTTCAAAAGAATATTAACCCTTGAATCCTATGACAAAGTATACATCTTACACTAATTGATTCTTGCATATTATTTTTTTAAAAGCTAAATTGACAAAGAAAAAGTCGTTCTTTATAATGCTATTAATTGACTTGCAGCAAAGGAGGGATTTTAGTTGGCCTACTTTATTAACGATGAATGCATTTCCTGTGGAGTATGTGCAGATGAGTGCCCCGTTGAAGCAATCAGCGAAGGCGATGATAAATATATTATCGACCCCGATTTATGTACCGATTGCGGAGCCTGTGCAGATGTTTGCCCGGTAGAATCACCCCAGCCGGTTGAATAACTTGTAATTATTCAATACAATTATTGGGATAAAGGAAAAACCCGTTTTGCAGCGGGTTTTTTGTTTTTTAAAATTGTAATACACTAGGTAAGAGTGCCCTCCCAGGCTACCTGGTTACGGCCTTCATTTTTGGCCCGATATAAAGCCTGGTCTGCACTTCTAATCAAATCATCGAAATTGGCCTGGCTTTGTGGTGTAATTGACGCCACCCCAAAACTGGAATTAATCTGAATGAATACATTTTGATCCGGCAGTTTTATTTGATGAGCCTCAATTATTTTCCTTATGCGTTCAGCAATTAGTTTAGATTCCTCAATGCCAGTGCCGGGCAAACCAATGATAAATTCCTCGCCCCCGTAACGCCCGACAAAATCATATTGCCGGCAGGTATCCCGCAGGCATTTGGCAAATTCCTGTAAAACCAGGTCACCATTCTGATGGCCATAATGGTCATTAACCCGTTTAAAGAAATCAATGTCCGCCAGGATAATACTCAGATTTTTTCCGTCGCGTATACTGCGGTTTCTCTCTCCTTCCAGGCGTTCCATAAAAGCCCGGCGGTTCAGCAAATCAGTCAGATAATCGGTACGGGCCATACTCAGAATTCGTTCTTCCAAAGCCACAATTCGTTCACCAATTCGCAGTCGATACTTTAATTCCTCAGAATCGAAAGGCTTGGTAATATAATCATCCACCCCGGATTCCAGACCCATAACCAGATCTTTGCGACTATCACGGGAAGTAAGCAGGATAACATAAGTGTAGCGTGAACCTTCTCTGCGCCGCAGCATACGACAAATATCAACTCCATCATACCCCGGCATCATCCAGTCCAAAATAATAAGATTGGGGTGATTTGGCTGACTCAGTACCTCCCAGGCTTCTTGTCCATTCCTGGTAACCAGTACATCATAGCCCCAATCAAGCAATGAATCTTCCAACACTTTCCGGGAAAGTGCATCATCGTCTGCTATCATTACCTGCACCAGTTAAAACCCCGCTTTCTTCCAAGATGGTTAAAAATATTTAATCACAGCATAATAATTCCGCTCTTTTTATAGTATACTGAAAAAACTATTAATAATTGTAATGTTCATTTTTTTACCCAAAAACCCTTTTATTTCTGTTAATAATAATTCTTATTTTAATTCAGGAAAATCCATCTGTCTCAAGGCTTCAAAGACAATAATTGCAACCGCATTACTTAAATTAAGCGATCTCCCGATTTCCAGCATCGGAATGCGTACCAGATGATTAGCATAAAGTTCAAGCAGTTCTTTCGGTAATCCCCGACTTTCAGGCCCAAATACCAACATGTCATCCGGATGAAATTGCACCTGGTGATAATACTGTGAGGTATGGGTAGTGGCGAAGAATTTGCGTGGTTGTGGATATGCTTTTAATAATTGAGTAAAATCATCCCATATTTTTACTTCAACTTTATCCCAATAATCCAACCCCGCCCGTTTAAGATAACGATCCTCCAGCGAAAATCCCAGGGGTTTAACCAAATGCAAACTACTTCTGGTCAAAGCACAGGTCCGGGCTATATTGCCTGTGTTTTGCGGAATCTCCGGTTCAATTAAGACGATATGCATGAAATTGTTTGCCCCCTGATATTTTTCTATCAACTATTCTTTGCAATTCGTTCATAACCAATGCCGGTTAGGGAATACTACCAAAAAAAGCAAAGGAGATGAATTTCTTGCACCTTTATAAAAGCCGTTTTACAGTCTGGTTGGTTTTGTTACTTATTATATGTATAGTTGCTGGTTGTACGCCTCCGGCTAAAAAGGCTAAACCGGAACCGGTCAGTTTATCTTCAGAAGTAGTCAAATATAAACAGGAACCCACTATATCTCTATATCGTACTTCCACCGGTAAAACTGAATATATTAAATTGGAAAAATATCTGGAAGGGGTAATCGCAGCTGAAATTGGTCCCAAGTTTCCGGAACAGGCATTGGAAGCCCAGGCCATCATTGCCCGTACCATGACTCTGGCTTTACTGGAATATGAAAATGGTACTCGTGGCAAACATAATACTGATGCCAGTGATAATCATACTGAATTTCAGGCTTATGATGAGAAATTAATTACCCCGAAAATTTCGGAAGCAGTCAAGGCTACCCGCGGTGAGGTGCTAATTTATAAAGGTAAGTTCGTATATGCCCTGTTTCATTCAGTCTCAAAGGATAAAACCGCCAGTATTGAAGAAGGGTTTCCGAAACTGGCCAAAAAGGCTCCCTACCTCACTCCGGTCAAAGCTGCCGGAATAAAGGTTGCTCCGCAAAAATACCGTCAATGGACTGTAAAAGTTCCACGCCAGGAGATAATCAGTATTATGGGGGATAAAGCAGATATAAACAAAATTCGCGTTCAGAAAAGGGGTCCTTCCGGTCGTGCGATGGTTATTTCAGCAGGTCAGGCCTCAATTCCTGGCGTAGATTTACGCCAGCAGGTTGGTTTTGACCGCCTTTTCTCCACCCAAATAAAAACTATTCGTGTTCAGGGGGATTATGTAGTTTTTAAAGGCAGTGGCTGGGGTCATGGAGTAGGGATGGAACAATGGGGAGCATTGGCCATGGCTCGTCAGGGCAAAACTTCCCGGCAAATAATCGCTCACTACTATCCGCTTGCCCGATTAAAAAAACTATATCAATAATAATACTTTATCTAACGCTCACTCAATGTTGGCTGTTCACTTACCGTGGCAGTGTAAATACCGGCCAGAATAAGAATACCGCCAATAATCTGATAAGGCAGCAGGATTTCCTGAAAAATAATTAATCCCAATATACTGGCCCCTACCGATTCACCCAATATGGAAACGGAAACAATGGGGGCTTTTACATATTTTAAGGCCCAGTTCAAAACCCCATGTCCACCCAGTCCTGGTAATAATGCCATCAGAACAAAAAGCAGCCAATCCAGCCGCGTATAGCCAGTCAGGTTTATACCGCTGAATATAATAAAGGGAAGCAAAACCAGTGCCGCAACTGCGGAAACCAGAACTGTATAAGGCATAGCTTCTATACGGGGTCTGATATTTCGTCCGATAATATAATAAATAGCTACAAAAAGTCCACTGGTTAAAGCCAGCATATCTCCAAATAATTTCCCCTGCTGCAAATCACCCGATGCAATCAGAAAGCAACCGCCAAGAGCAATTATTATGCCCCCGGAAATGGGCAGGGTTACTTTTTCTTTTAAAAATATTATGGAAAATATTAAGACAAATATTACCTGTTGATTAGTAAACAAGACCGAACTGGAGATGCTGGTGTAGGAAAGTGATGTGATCCAGAACCCGAGATGCAAGGCCAGAAATATACCGGCAATTATTATAAACCCCTTGTCGCGAGGCGATAAAAACGGGATATTGCCAGTCAGAATTTCTTTTGACCAGAACATACCCAACCCTGAAGTAAAAACCAGTCGGTAAAATGCCATCACTATAGCCGGAGCTGTACAAAAGCGTATCAATATGGATGAAGTGGACATACATACTATAGCTAAAAATATGGCCAGATATACCGGGGTCAGCTTCATGCCGGCGCCCCCAGATAAGACTGGATAACCCGTTCATCATTTTTAACCTGTTCCGGACTGCCATCAGCAATTTTACGCCCATAATCAAGAACAGCAATGCGCTCACAAATATTCATAACCAGGTTCATATCATGCTCTACCAATAGAATCGTCAAATTCATTTCTTTTTGAATATGGTGAATTAAACTCATTAGCTCCTGCTTTTCAGTGGCATTCATTCCGGCAGCCGGCTCATCCAGCAATAGCAATGCAGGCTGCAATGCCAGTGCCCTGGCTATTTCCAAACGACGCTGTTCTCCATAGCTTAGATTTTCCGCATATTCCTGGCGTTTTTCCTGTAAGGCCACCATTTCCAGCAAGGCTTGAGCTCTTTGCAAGGTTTGCTTTTCTTCGCGACGAACTGCAGGCAGTCCCAGTATACTTCCAAACAACCCTCCATGGGTGACCGCATGACTACCTACCCGTACATTATCCAACACTGATAACTTGGCAAACAACCTGATATTTTGAAAGGTTCTGCCAATACCCATGCGGGCTACCAGATGAGGCGGATTGCCATTAATTTTCCGGCCCTGAAAATAGACTTCTCCTTCGGCAGGTTGATAGATGCCGGTAATAATATTAAACAGAGTGGTTTTGCCGGCTCCATTAGGGCCAATCAGTCCATAAATCTGCCCTTCATTTACAGCAAGATTAACTTCATCCAGGGCCCGCAAACCACCAAATTCCTGACTTATATGTTTAAGCTCCAGCAACATCAAACATTCACCTCTTTGTTTATCCAGCGTTTACGCAGGTCATAGATACGAACATCTCCCAATAATCCATTAGGTCGGAATATCATCAGCAGCACCAGCAAAGCTCCGTAAAACAGCAGGCGATACTCGGCAACTATACGCAATAATTCCGGTGCTATGGTTAGAATTACTGCTCCCAGAATAGTTCCGGGAATACTCCCCATACCACCCAGTATAACCATATTAAGCAGTTCAATGGACTGCATAAAGGCAAAATCCTGCGGGCGGATAAAAAACATGTAATGTGCATATAGTGCACCTCCGAGACCGCCCAAAGAAGCACCGATGGTAAAAGCCAGCACTTTAATGCGGGTAATATTTACACCGCAGGCTTCGGCAGCAATTTCATTTTCGCGAATAGCATACATGGAACGGCCCAATCTTGATTTGAGCAAACGAGCATTAAAAAATATTACTATTATCACCAACAATAATACTATTCCAAAAGTAGTATTCTGTGGAATACCAGACAAACCAACCGCTTTTCCGCCCGGTTCAAAATTAAGAAAAAACACTCTGACAATCTCGGCAAAGCCAATCGTAACCATCGCCAGATAGTCGCCTTCCAGACGCAAAGTGGGAATGCCAATCAGGAAACCGAAAAATGCAGCCACCAGAGCACCGCATAGTAAAGCCGCCCAGAAGGGAGCAGAAAACTGCAGAGAAAGAATGGCAGATGTATAAGCTCCCAGGCTCATAAAACCTGCATGTCCCATTGATAACTGCCCGGTTACACCGGTAGTAATATTTAACCCCAAAGCCAGAATAATATTAATGCCTATTAACACCAGAATGCGCAAAAAATAAGGATCGATGTACTGCATAAGAAAGGCGTCCATAAATTGTCTCCCTAAACTTTTTTGACTATTTTCCTGCCAAACAAGCCCTGGGGCCTTATCAGCAGTACAATAATTAAAATCCCAAAAGCAATAGCATCTTTATAGGAAGGGGAAATATATGCTACCCCCATAATTTCCAGCACTCCCAGCGTAATTCCGCCAACCATGGCACCGGGAATTGAGCCAATTCCCCCTAGTATAGCGGCGGCAAACGCTTTTAAACCAGCCATCATTCCCATATATGGCCAGACTGCATGATAATATACTCCCACCATCACACCGCCTGCAGCTGCCAGGGCTGAGCCAATGGCAAAAGTAGCCGAGATAATCCGGTTTACATTTATCCCCATCAAATAGGAGGCGTCCAAATCCTGTGAAGATGCCCGCATAGCCTTGCCCAGACGGGTATGTTGAATCATTAGATGCAAACCAATCATTAGTATGGCTGCAACTGCCAGAATAGAGATCTGTAAAACCGATAACTCAAGGCTGCCCAGATGAAAAGTACGGTTGGATATAACTTCAGGGTAACTGCGGGTATTGGTCTGTGCCAGCAAAGCCATTAAAGTCGATAGAAATATGGATACTCCGATGGCACTAATTAAAGCAGACAGGCGGGTTGATTTACCCCGTAAAGGCCGGTAAGCAACTCGTTCAATGATCATTCCCAACAACATGCAAAAAAGCATGGCTCCCAGTAAAGCCAGAAAAATGTTGGCTCCCACAGCCACCAGAAAAAGGCCGACAAAGGCCCCAATCATATAGATTTCTCCGTGTGCAAAATTAATTAATTGAATAATGCCGTATACCATAGTGTACCCCAATGCTATAAGTGCATAGGTACTGCCCAGGGTAATCCCGTTGAGCAATTGTTCCAGAAACATAAGCTGCCTCCCCAACTGTTATCAGACTATACACAGTTTAACACAGATTATTGGTTGAGACTTTTGCATTAATGTAAAATTTCTTAACCACCTCATAATTGAGAGTTTTGCATAATTCAATAAATCCTTCAATACTGTCACTCTGAGCGATAGCGAAGAATCTCATAAATGCCGTAGAACCTTCGCTAGCGCTCAGGATGACATTTTAAAAGTTAACATGATAATAAAGAAAAGTTAAATATGAAAAAACTCTCAATAAGCTAAAGCTAAACTGTGTATAGTCTCACAAACAGCCCGCCCCTTAAAGGACGGGCTGTATAGGAACAATTATAAACTATTGATGTTGCTGCCAAAAGTCTTAATTTAATTCCAATTGTAGAATAGGTCGTTTTTACATTATTCGGTTTTAACCGGAATTTTATCCACCAGGGCAAAAGCTCCGTCCTTTATAGTCAGCAGGAATACCGGACTCTTGACTGGTTCACGGTCGGCCCGGAATGAAGTTTGTCCTGATACGCCAGGATAATCTTTCAATTTGGCCAATTCATCCTTAAAAACCTTGGGGTCACTACTTCCAGCAGCTTCCATAGCCTGAGCCAGAATCATAACCGCATCATAATATTGGGCTGAAAACATATCCGGTTCTTCATTATACTTTTCACGATAATTCTCCAGGAATTTGGCAGTTTCAGGGCTGGGCTGGTCAGTGGAAAAACCACAATACAGGATAACCTTTTCTTCTACTGCGTCACCACCCAGTTTAGCCAGATCCTGTCCATACAGTCCGTCCCCGCCAATCAGGGAAATATTGAGTCCCTGTTTCTGAGCTTCTTTCATAATCAAAGCTGCTTCGGTATAATAACCGGTAAATACCAATACATCAGCTTTGGCATTTTTTAGTTTGGTAATCTGGGCACTGAAATCAGTTTCCTTATCCTTTATGGTATCTTCCAGAACAATAGTAGCTCCCTGTTTCTTCAACTCTTCCATAAATATTGGAGTCAGAGCCGTACTGTATCCATTATCGATGGAAGTAATAACAGCTGCCCTTTTCCATTGTTTTTCCTGAAGCATCCAGTCTACCACCACCGGAACAGCTACGGTATCCAGCATGGTATTACGGAATACATAATCGCCGATCTCCACCACACCGGCACCAGTGGCGCCGGCTGAAAATATTACCACCTGATTCTTCTGGGCAATATCAGCAGCTACCTTGGTTAAACCGGTACAGGGGTCACCCACCATGGCAACTACCTTATCACGGGTAATGTACTTTTGAGCTATAAGATTAATCTCTTTGCTGTCACCTTTATTGTCCTCATATATACCTTCAACCTTTTTGCCCAAAATTCCACCCTGGGCATTTAATTCATCAATGGCCATTTTCATTCCTTTTTCACCCGGAATACCATAATTGGCCACATCACCGGTTTTGGCTCCCAAAAATCCCAGTTTGATAACTTCCTCACCATCCTGCTTGTTACCTCCGCAACCAACGGCCATAGTAACCAGCAAAACCAGACTTAACAACAACGCCCATCTAACTTTGTTTT
>DAIMDR010000028.1:0-15030 GCA_036725705.1 Syntrophomonadaceae bacterium
TATCATGCACAACCTCTGCTCCATAGGGGCATCGGAAGGAGTAGTAATGACACCATAATCTATCAGCACACATTTGTTACCTGAAGACTCTATTACACCATATCCAGTGGTTGCAGTTCCCGGATCAATTCCCAAAATAATCATATAAGATTAACACCTTGTACCTTTAGTTGTATGAAATGTTAACCTTATATTACTGTAAAATCCGGTTCATGGCTATTGGGTGAATTAAACTGAGTGCTATTTATACAGGCGTGGCAATAATATCAGAGAAGCCTGCATGGTGCGGCAGGTTTTCTTATGTGAGGGTAGTTAGAACCTGACTGAACCTGAAATTACCTGACTTGCCCTGACGGTTTATATTTTTACTTTAAATAATCAGGTTGTGTCAGTTTCAGACAGGCAAAGTCAGGTTCAAAAATTGATAAGACCTGCTCACCAAATTACAGATACTCATCAAAATTTTCCAGGGCATCATTTAACTGTTCCATATTTTCAAACTCATACTCACCCTGCAAAATCTTATTCTTTATTTCTTCGGGGAATTGTTCAGTATATAAATTAGTAACTCTTTGCAAAACATCATTTTCCGCATTCGGTCCCTGAAAGATTGCTATACGACCTTTATAATCCTTTAACCGGCAGCGCTGCTCCTCCTGTGGACACCAACCATCAACCGCCAGGGTAATAGTCAGGGTATTATCTCTAAAGCTAACCTGATAACCATTTTTAAGCGGATACAGGGCTCTTATCTGAGCAATATCTTTCCCGATAACTTTTTCCTTTTCTGTAAACTCAGAAATTACCACATGGTTACAACGGTTAAACCGCTGTTCAAATATAATTTGAGTATCCTGTTTAATGATTTTTTCCGATTCTTTAATCTGCATAACCGGTTTTTCTTCTACTGCCCCTGCCTGCAATTCACGGTAGACAGTAGCAATGTAATAGCCGGTTAGAGCGCTGATTAATAATACTGCAATTATAATGGCCAGATTTATTTTTTTTGTAAACAATTGTCTCACCTCTTGAGGCTATTTTTTACCATAAGATGGTTGTTTATACTTATTTTTAGGCCAACTTGTAATTTTGACTATTATTGATTATTAACTTTAGGTTAAATTTTTATTATTTACTTGCATATACAGCACTAATAAGGTTTATAATGAAGGTAGTAAAGTCAAACTAATGTCAAAGTAATTTGAATTTTCGAAATATTTATTGTAGTAAGGAATAGAGATTCGTCAAAAGGGGGCGATTGTATTGAAGAACACTATTGACTTATATCTGTCAGAGTTAAATCAGATGGTCCATGACATACTGGATCCTAATATTGCCATGGACGATGCCCCGGTCATCTATAACGGAAGTAGTATGTTTTCTGATGAACCTCTTTCAGATGATGACCTGGATTTTTTTGACACTGTTAGTTGTACTATGTTTTCAAACCCGGTACCAAAACCAAAAGCTACGCCAACCAGAACTTCTTTATTGGATTTTGCAAGTCTTGAACAGGCCTGCAGGATAGCTTTGGACTCCGGCGACTTTTGGGGCGCAGGTGATATGGAGCTTGACATTATGGGTATTCTGGATACTGATTTTGAGCTGGCTATCAATCATCTTGCCGAGGAGTGTTTCACCGTTTCAGAAGAAGAATTATTGGCACAATTTGATAACTGGTCAGGTACACCTATGGATATTCTATCGTTCTATGGCGATGTGGATTATGGTCATAATATTTATGAAGAAGGCTTTGAGATGGATCTGCCCATTAAAATTTTCAGCAGTAATGAAGATATAATAGTCAAAGCCAGCGTTCCCTGGATCAAAGTTGACAGTTTTGAGGCTATGGATGTTTATTCCAACCAGATTAATCTGAAGAGTGTTTTATCTTTATTGCCGGTACGGGTTAATTCCAGAGAAATGAAGGTTAGCTTTGTTGATGGTGAATTTAAACTGGAAATGCCCCGGATTGAAGAAAAAGAAACCAAGTTGGAAAAACTGCAATAATATATTTGATTTTTTAGAATTTTGCCCTTTAAAGCCAGGCACTCCAGCCAATAGCTTTAAAGGGTTTTTTATGTGGTGACAGTTTAGCTGTATACAGGCGTATAGATGTAAAAGTTATTAATTGAAGGGAGAATTATAAAGGTGTCACACAAAAGCAAATCATTTATATCTTTGATTTTAACCATCATGTTTCTATTCACTGCAGTACTCCTTCCTGTTCAGGCCTCAACTGCGCCTGTAAGTCTGGAGCAAGCTATTAAGACAGCTAAAACCTGTTTTCCCTTAACAGAAAGTTTTTCTGAGTTTTCTTCCGAGTATTCCAGCTCTCCATTTCAATCGGTCTGGAATCTTAACTGGACTTCCGAAAACTCTGAACCGGGAAGCCTGTATGTATCTATTGATGCTAATAATGGTAATGTACTGAATATGAATTACTGGAGCAATAAACCCGTTGATAAAACCAGCAGGAATATTTCTAATGAACAGGCTTTAACTATCGGTGAAAAGTGGTTATCTACTCTGGCTGCGGATAAAATTAAAAATTTGCGCTTCGTAACTGGCCAAAACCTGATCCCCCTTTCCAACAACGGCTATGAAACCGTCACCCTGCGCTGGCAGCGTTTTGAGAACGGGATACCTGTAATCGGTGACGGAGTTACTATGAATATTAATCTTTCTTCCCGCCAGTTAACCAGTTATAATCTGCAGTGGGTTGAAGGTAAATTCCCGCAATCAGACCAGGCTATTAAAACCGACCAGGCTGTTAAAGTGTTTCGGGACGAAAATATGCTGGCCAGACAATACTTTCTTTCTCATTACCGGGTTTTCTCAAGCTCCCAATCGTCACCACCCGTACAATTGATATATTTACCCGATCATCCTTCCGGAGCTGTAATAGATGCTATCAGCGGCAAACCTCTGATTCTGAAACCAGGACAATGGAATACCAGGTCTGATCTGGAAATGGCAAATATGTCAGGGGGCATGGGTAGTGCTGATCAATCAGCTGATGGTATCACTAAATTAAGCCCTGAAGAAGTTGCTGAACTGGAAAAATCCAAAAATATTCTTACCCAGGAACAGGCTATGGACAAAGTCAAGCATTGGGTAAATATCCCGGCGGCAGCTATTCTAACCAATGCCAGCTTGTCACGCTATTATAATAATCCTGATACCCGGGTATGGAGTTTTAACTGGGATATTCCTCAGGGAGAAAATCCTGCTCCGGTGAGTTCTATCTGGGCAACCGTTAATTGTCAGACCGGGCAGGTTTATTCATTCTATCAGTCAATTAATCAGTCCGGAAATGGGGTTTTGACTGAAGCCGAAGCAGCCCAATCGGCGCAGGATTTTATCAAACAAATTGAGCCACACTTATCGATCAACTGGTTTTGGAAAAGCAGAATCAAAATAATATTCCTTATCAGCCAAAATCGGCCGACTTACCTATGGAATGGAATTTCAGATTTATAAGACTGGTTGACGGAATTAAATTCCCTAATGACGGGATTAATATAGCTGTATCCGGAATTAATCAGCAGGTTATCAGTTATAATTTAAACTGGTCAAAACAAAATTTTCCTGCGGCCAGTGATTCATTAAGTTCTGAGTCAGCTTATTCAGTATATTTGGAACATGCCCCTATGACCCTCAGTTACAATGTAATTAATTCAGAAAACGCTTCCCGGGAAATTAAATTAGTTTATCAATTACTGCCTGCCAATGATAAAGCCGGCATGGCTATGATTGATGCCCTTAATGGGGAACCCCTTGATTATATGGGCAAACCACTGACATCCAAAGTTATCCCGCGTAATTATTCTGATATAAATGGCCATTTTGCTGCTGAACAAATAAAGCTTATCGGCCAGGCCGGACTGATGTCCGAATATGGCAATTTATTTAAACCTGATGAAAAAATAAACACGGTTACTTTCTTAAGAGCCATGCTGGGTGCCTGGGATGGTGCCAACAGTTATACAAGTTCTGATGATGAGCAGATTATAAAAACCTGTCGGGAACGCGGCTGGATAAAAGAGAAGGTTTCAGCCAGTGACCCTCTTACCCGTGAGCTATTGACCCGCCTGGTAGTTCGCAGCAAAGGTCTGGAACTGCCGGCTCAGTATCCACAAATATTTGTTAACCCTTATCCCCAGGATAAAAGTATTACTGATTCCAACCTGGGTTTTGCAGCCATGGCCAACGGTTTTGGCTGGCTTTATTTACAGGATGCCTTTAATGCCAACGATATAGTAACGCGTGGAGAAGTAGCTTATACACTGGTGAAAAGCCTTGGTAATTAGAGAAGCTATCTTGGTCCGTTAATTTCTTCCATAATTAACTATACAGATTTTAAATTTCCGTCTATCATTAGTTTTATAATGCAGAATCATTCAGTGAAAGAGATTTTGCGAAATATTATATTTATCATTTAAGGAGGCTGTATTTTATGGAATTCAAAACAATTATTCTCGAAAAGAAAGATCAACTGGCAACCATTATTTTTAATCGTCCTGAGGCGATGAACGCTTCCAATGCTCAATCAATAGCCGATATGGCGGCGGCTGTTGCCAATATTGAGGCTGACGATAATATTCTGGCTACCGTTGTAACCGGTGGAACCGATGTATTTGCTGCCGGCGGAGACATCAAATACTTTTCAGAAGCCGGTCATTTGGAAATGGAGAGTTTTATTGCCAAATGCCACGCTATTAATGACACCATAGCCGCTTCACCCAAACCCTATATTGCAGCGGTTGGCGGTATGGCTCTGGGCGGAGGTATGGAAATAGCACTCGCCTGCGATATCCGTATCGCTGCTGACAATGCTATTTTTGGTATGCCGGAGATAAACATAGGCATTATTCCCGGTGCCGGTGGAACCCAGCGTTTACCCCGTGTAGTAGGTTCCGGATGGGCCAGACACCTGATACTGACCGGTGAAATGATTAATGCTGAAACTGCATTTAAAATTGGACTGGTTACCAAATTGGTTCCCAAAGATGAGCTTCTCATCACCGCAGAAAAACTGGCTAAATCATTGTCCCGTAAGAGTCCTATGGGAATACGCAGTGCAATTAAATGTATAAATATGAGTGAAACTTCTGACATGCCTACCGGTCTGGCTTATGAGCAGAAAGCCTGGGCTTTCCTCTTCTCCGGTTCTGATAGGGCTGAAGGAATGAAAGCATTTCTGGAAAAACGCAGACCAAATTATATTAATAGATAGCCAATATATTATTCAGTATTTAAGGGCGATATTAAGGTTTAGACTTAATATCGCCCTTTGTGTTATCCACTCATGACCGGGATATTGCCAATTCATGTAATCGTATTATTCAATTAAGTGATGGTTATATTACATAGCACTGCATAAAACAAAATAACCGTCAGGTTAAGTCAGAAACAGTCAGGTTGATCAGGTTCTAATAATTATAATTTCTCCATGATTTCATCCGGAATATCCATATTGGCGTACACATTCTGAACATCGTCATGATCCTCTAATAGTTCAATCAATTTTATTACTTTTACAGCTGTATCCAGATCATTAATTTCAACCGTATTTTCCGGTAATAATACTACATCTGCTTCCTCTATTTTATAGTTGGCCTTCTCCAGGGCTTCCTTGATATCCATAAAAGCATCCGGAGCAGTAATTACTTCATACACATCGTCCTCATCGCGTACATCATCAGCACCCATTTCCAAAGCCTGCAGTATAAATTCTTCTTCATCTACACTCAAATCTGCTTTATTAATAGTAATCAAACCGGCTCGTTTAAACATCCAGGCAACGCATCCGCTTTCCCCCAGGTTACCGTTATGTTTGGAAAACAGATGGCGAATCTCTGATGCAGTGCGGTTACGGTTATCAGTGGCAATTTCCAGCATTACTGCCACACCCGCCGGTGCATAACCTTCATAGATTATTTCTTCCAGCGCATCACTGTCACTGTCACCGCTGCCTTTTTTGACAGCGCGATTTATATTATCATTGGGCATATTTATAGCCTTGGCTTTTTGAATAGCCAGCTTTAATTTGGAATTGGCGTCCGGATCAGTACTGCCTCCGGTTCTGACTGCTATCGTTATTTCCTTGGAGATTTTTGTGAATTCTTTGCCGCGTTTTTCATCTGATCTGGCTTTTTGATGTTTTATATTGGCCCATTTTGAATGTCCTGCCATGTTTATATTTCCTCCTCAATTCTACATTCCTACATGGACATTTGCCTTGTTACTTATCAATTATCTAATATTCTCCGGCAAAATAGCAACCGGAAACTCTCTACAACTACCAAATTCCAGGGATTAATCGTTTGCTGGTCTGCATATAGGCTGGATACTTATCCGGAAAATGGCGACTCATAAACTCTTCCTCTATAGTAATTCTATATAATATTGCTGGTATTACCGCAATCAGCACCAGCAAAACTGCTCCAAAAGAACTAAATATTAAGGCTATGGCAACCGTGTTGAGTACAGCACTGAGATAGAAAGGATGACGCAAATGTTTATATATGCCCTCCGCAATCAGTTCGTGTTTCTGATAAACGGCTACACGCGGATTATAATAGTGACCCAGTTGTCTGATGGACTGATATCGAATCAGCGAAGAAAGAATAAAAACCAAAAATCCAGTGTAGATAATTATTGGTTCTGCAGAATTTATTCTGGAAATATGCAACCCGGTGAAATCCAGCATAGCATATAATAATACTGCCACCGAGGAAAACTGCATATAAGCAAATGAACGCCGGTCATCATCTTCTACTGCATAGGTTTGCGGTTGCCGATAGATTAAGGTTTCAATTATTGACCAGGTTAAATACAAGGCAATAAAACTCATAATTGTTATAAAATCAAATTTGGGCAGATAGCTCCGAGCCATATAACCAATATAAATAAAAATGGCAACGGCAATAATCATTCGAATAAAAACATTTCTTTGCCGGGTATTCAAAATGCAGCCCTCCTAAAATTTAACAGGATACTCGGCGGGAAGGATTGCTGTTTCAGGCAATTTGCGTTTATGTTCGCTGGCAGCAATCATTTTATCAATACGCATCTTATTATCTGCATCTGCCTTACCTGTAGCCAGGTATAAGTCCAGTTGTTCATAAGTTAATCCCATTTCACCTTCATCAGTCTGCCCTTCCCAAAGTCCTCCGGAAGGTATCTTGTTAATAATATTTTCCGGCACTTGCAGATAACGGGCCAATTCATATACCTGATGCTTTAATAAATCTCCGAGGAGATGCAGGTCCACCCCGCCATCTCCATGTTTGGTTACATAGCCAACCATAATTTCACTTTTGTTGCTGGTTCCTAAAACCAGATAATTTCTAAACTGCGCTGAATAATATAAAGCAGTCATTCTCAATCTGGGTTTAATGTTGGCCCGCATTAATCGCCCTTCTGCGCCATTTAATTTAGCATAGCTCTCAAACTGTGTCAACATCAGCGAATAGACATTATCTAAATCCACAACTCTATAGGGAATTTCAAATTCCTCTAAAAATATCTGGCTGTCTATACGATCGGAAACATCGCTTTCACAGGGAAGAATAAGTGCCATACATTTATCCGGAAATGCCCGTTTAGCAATTAAAGCAGCTACGGCCGAATCCACTCCGCCACTTACTCCCAGAACAACTCCTTTAGCCCCTGCCTCAGCTACTTTTTCTCTAAGCCAATTCACCATGTAATCTACCACTTGTTCGGTAGTCATTTAACCAGTTCCCCCCTCCAGGTTAAAAACACTGCTTTTAATACAGGTTATTGCTCCTGTTAACCGTTATCTAAGGCCTTGCCAAATTATTTAGCGGGCAAATTTAAAAACTACGGCTAACTACAGTTAAATTCCACATAATTGTTCAGACTCCTGCCCTGTGATATTGTTTTTTACATAAATGTAATGTTTATATCTGTAATATTGTACCCATATCATTAATTCCAAAAAACTTATAAAGGAGTAATCTCAATCTTTCCCCAGGCGGCCAGGGCATCCTCTTTTATTATCAGTACCCCGGTAATTCCTTCTAAATTCTTTGCCACCTCAATAGCATTTACAAAATCATCTTTGGTTTGTATAATATTTCCTATTCGGGTGGCAACTGCATCTGCCAAAGCCGCATTGGGACTTTTTATCATTACCGCATCGGCTTTACCAAAACTCAGGCTATGACCAACAGTTCCCGATGAAGTACAAATTCCCAGCGGCATTTCATCAACATCTACGGTTATACCTATTCGGGAACTGAATTCGGATTGTCCGGCAAACACTGCAATGGTTCTCTTACGCTGACAATTCATATATATATCTCCACCGTTTTCAACTATCACTTCCCCAACCCTGGAGAGCAATTGTTCCCCTGTCTGCTGGGCCACAGCCCCTGCCACTGCTGCCATGGGACCTACTCCACAGGCCCGGGCAGCCTGTGCCATATTTGTTACTAAAGATGTTGCCCGGGCATGCACCTTTACCGGTACTAATGAATGTTGAAAGTTGGGGTCAAAATCAATATAGGTTTCCAACTCTGCCCGCAGTTTTATTATGCACTGGCGCGTAAATTCAACCAGACTGTCAGAATAACTGGCCTTGTCGACCCCAATTGATAAATCAGTCTGCTTAATTTTCACATTAAAATAATATAAATCTTTGCTCTGATGCAAACTGCGATAATTACGCCTGACATAATCCCCCGACATATTTACCTCGCGGCCCCCTGAACTTCAAAATGAAGCCTGATCGCTCTGGTTGGACAACATTCCAGGCACATTTCACAAATAACGCATTTAGAGTTGTCAAAGGATACTTCCATGGAATCACGATCGATTGACAACGCTTCTGTCGGACAAAAAGAAGCACAGGCTCCACACTGAATACAGGTATCTTCATCCCACATTACGGTTTCACTTAAAGGTTCCACTATAACACCCAGATTTTTCAGGAATAAAATCCCCTCTTCATATTTGGCGCGTTCACCCTCCAGTTCAGTTACCAGATATCCCTCTTTCTGAGGGTTAATATCAGCCTTGAGAATATTAACGATAAGATCATAATTTTTAACTAAACGATATATAATGGGCTGCTCAGATTGAGCTGCCGAAAAATAACATACAACTTTGTCTTTCAATGCTAATCTCTCCTTTACCGCTTAATGGAAAAACCATTCGGACTGCGTTCCGGAATAGACTTGAAATCTATCTCTGCATCAGCCTGAGGTAATTGTGCGACCGGCTGAGTTAATTCAAAACTACCCTGCCTGATCCATTCCTGTAATGTACGGGCAATCTTTCTGGCCCGCGGATAACTGGATTGGGGTGTGGAAACTACCATTTTGCCATTAATCTCTATACGACCGCTTTTCAAATCCCGATAATTTACATAGCCCAGATCTATTGGCTTTTTATATGGATAGCCTTCAGCATAATCAACCACTGGACAAAATATATCCTCATCCCTGACTGCAGTATAATATAGTATTTCTTCATTTAATATTGGTATGGGTATACCCAATCCTACTGCCATAGTGGACCCATAACCAACATAACTCAACCCTACCAGCCAGTTGGGATCCATTTGCTTTAAATCTCCAATCACAGTTAATGTTCCGGCCGGGACTCGTGGTACCCCGTTTTCTCCCCGTTCTACATTGGGATGATGCTGGGTTCCATTCCAGGCTACATAGCCTATTCCTCCGCCCAGAAATATTTTAGTACCCAGCCCAATAGTTTTATAGTGGGGATCATTTAGCAGCGGACTTAACTGTCCGGCAGAAGAATAACTGGCATTGCCCAGTTTGGGCTTTAAAATACCCATGTAAGTATACAAAGTACGATCACCCAGATTTACCGCACAATTATAATTTTGATAACCATTACGCGGATTAAATAGAAAAGCTTCATTAACATCATTAATAGTTATTACTGTATCCACTTTCTTATTTGGATAGCAATCAGTTCCGTAAGCTACCGCTTCCAGCCTTATTTCCCTGCCTGCTGCCAGGTCCTGAATGACATGTCCGCCCCCATAAGTAAAGCGTCCCGGGAACACCTTGTTCTCCGGATCAGTTTCCGGAAGCTGTGCGGCTCCAATATAGGCATCAACGGCAGCAATTCCGCTGTATGCCTCAACCCCATTCAGCCATACTTTTTTCATTTTTATACGCGGATTAGAATGACCAAAATTTATAAATACACCGGAAGAACACATGGGTCCAAAGGTGCCGGTAGTTACAACATCAATCTCCCGGGCTGCCTTTTCAATCCCCTTTTCTTCTACTATAGCAATTACTTCCTCGGCAGTTACCACCACGGCTTCGCCGCGACGGATTTTGGCATTAATCTCTTCATAAGTCTTTTCGTAAGCCATAACATAACTCCCCCCTTAATTAATTATACTTAATAATCGCTGAGCAACAGCAACAGCCGCCCGCGCATCTTCAGAATAAGCATCTGCGCCAATTTGCTGCGAATAATCCTCTGTCAGTACTGCTCCTCCCACCATGACCTTGCAGGACAGGCCCCGCTCTTTTACTCCATCAATTATATCTTTCATACGGGGCATGGTTGTAGTCATTAAGGCACTGAGTCCAATAATATCAGCCTTTTCGGCTTCAGCCGCATCCAAAATTACTTCTGCCGACACATCCTTTCCCAGGTCAATTACTTTAAAGCCGTAATTTTCCAGTAAAACACATACGATGTTTTTGCCAATATCGTGTATATCACCTTCAACTGTTGCCATTACAATTACTCCATTGTTTGCTCCGCCATCATCAGATAAAAAGGGTTTTACAATGGTAAAAGCATGTTTCATCGTTTCCGCAGCCCTCATCAGCTGCGGCAGGAAATATTTTTTCCGGTCATAAAGCTGACCGGCCTCCTCAATACCCGGAATTAATCCCTTATTTACAATATCCAGTGCAGGCAGCTTTTCATCATTAAGAGCTTTATGTAACAAAGAATCAATCTCCTGCAGACTACCCTCCAATACTGCCCGGGATAATTTGGAAAATATATTATCTTCAACAGTCCCGGTCGCCTCAACCGGTTTTCCTGAATTTGCAGCCGGTTTTTCCATCTGCCCTACCAGTTCAGGAATATTACATTGACTACAAATTTCAGCCCGGCTACCAGCGGCCACTGTAGTACCGGCCGGCTTATAATCGCGATAAGCTTCAATATATTTACTGCAACCCTGATCACGGTTAAGTATTACTCCGGCAGCAGCAATCACATCCATCATACGTTGATCAAAAGGATTGACAATGGGCAAATCCAGCCCGGCAGCCAAAGCCATGGCCAGGTAGGCAGAATTAATTATTTCCCTGCCCGGTAAACCATGTGACACATTACTTACTCCCAGAACAGTTCCTGCCGGAAGCTCCTGTTTTAAATTATTAAGAGCATTAATAGTTTCCATTACCTGCGCCTGTTCGGCGCTGGCGGTTTTTACCAGGGTGTCAATAAAGATATCCTCATCCCGCAGCCCATACCCTTTGGCCCGAGCATATATCTTCCGGGCAATTGCAAGCCGGCCAGCTGCCGTATCCGGTATCCCTGATTCATCGAGGCATAAACCCAGTACAGCAGCGCCATACTTTTTAGCCAGAGGAAGAATTAATTGCAGCTGTTTTTCCTCTCCGGTAGTAGAATTGATTAAAGGCCTTCCTACAAAGGTTTTCAGTCCTTCTTCAACTGCCAGAATATTGGTCGAGTCAATAGCTACAGGAATATCAACTGCCGATTGAATCTCCTCTACTGCTTTGCGCATGGCCAATGGTTCGTCAATTCCCGGTACACCCATATTTACATCCAGAATCGGAGCACCAACTGCAACCTGTTTTTTAGCTTCATCAATTACCATCTGCATACTGCCCTCTTTAATATCTTTCGCCAAAGCTTTGCGGGCAGTAGGGTTTATTCGTTCTCCAATAAATGCAATTGACTGATTATTTATAATTACATGTTTACTGCGCGAGCTTAAAGCCCTTAGTTTTTCAGGATTTCTTTTAACCGGCATCAATCCTTTGACTGCCCGGGCAATTGCCTGGATATGCTGCGGAGAGGTACCACAGCAGCCACCAATTATATTAGCTCCGGCTTCACGCAATAATAAAGCCATTTCCGCCATTATTTCCGGAGAGTCCGGGAAAACGGTTACTCCATTAATCAATTGCGGTATTCCGGCATTAGGTTCCACCGTCAAAAAAGTGCTGGTATATTTGCCCATCTCACTTATAATTGGTAATAATTCCCGGGCTCCACCTGAGCAATTAGCCCCGATAGCTAACGGCTGCAATGCCTCCAGAATTATTAAGGCGGTTAGCGGGTCAGTTCCCATCATGGTGCGTCCGTTACCCTCAAAAGTCATATGGGCTATTACCGGCAGGCGGGAATTTTGCCGGGCTGCAATCAGAGCAATTCGCATTTCACCAATATCAGTCATGGTTTCCAGTGAAATCAAATCTGCACCGGCTTTTTCACAACTGACTAACTGCTCGGCATATACCTGATAAAGACTGTCAAAATCAGCTAATCCCATAGGCTTAAGCAATTGCCCGGTAGGTCCGATGGATGCCGCCACCAGCGTATGTTTACCGGCACTGCGACGAGCTATGGTAACCAATTCGGCATTAATTTCGGCCGCGCGTTTTTCCAGTCCATATTCAGCCAGCTTAAAAGCATTACCGCCAAATGTATTGGTTTGAATAATATCGCTGCCGGCCTCAACATATTGCCGGTGAATATCAGCCAATACTTCCGGATTATCTATTCCAAACAATTCCGGACACTGACCTGGCTGCATACCCTTATCCTGCAACATAGTACCCATAGCACCATCTAATATTAATATTCGCTCTTTTAAACGTGTTTCCAGATCCACTCCCACTATTCTCCTCCTCGCCTTCAATTATCACTTTTAAATAAACTAAAAAAACCCTCCTTAAAAGAGGGTTGTCTATCCCCTCTCATCTTCAGGGCTTTCCCCTGAGGAATTAGCACCATTCCAGTAATAATCTGGCGGTTGCCGGGTTTCATTGGGCCATTCCCTCCACCACTCTTGATAAGAGACTACTATATTAATAATTAAAATTAATCTTCTTTTAGTTGGTCATCAGGGTTTTCCTGGTTTGATATGTCTGTATCCGTCTTAACTTCATGCGGCTCGGGCATTTTATTTACCACCGGCTTAGTCTGAGTTATATCTTCATTCATCATATCAGCAAACTCTTTTTTCACTCCCGATGTTGCCCGTTTGAATTCACCCATGGCTTTACCCATTCCCCGTGCTACTTCGGGTAATTTGCCCGGTCCTACTACAATAACCGCGACCAGTAATATGAGCATTAACTCCCAGGGACCAATATTACCAATAAATCCGACCATAATTGAACCTCCAGTTATAACGCTCTCAGCTATCTCCCGTTAATTTTACTTGTAATTTATAATATTAGCAAATAGTTTTCAAATAAACAACAGGCAGGCTATCTATTAATTGGCCTGCCTGTTCTGGTGATTAATTGGGATTATTTGTTCAGTTATCTAATAGTTGTGGGCACAAAAGCATCTACCAGACCTATAACGAATGCTGCCAGTAATGATCCTAACAAGGAAACACTCAGGTAATTGGGAACAATAAACTGTGCTAAGTAAATTATTACCGCAGCAGTTATAAAACCAACCAATCCACGCGAACGCGGTGATACATTTTCTCCTAATACAGCTTCTACTGCATAACCAAGAATAGCAATTACCGCCGCCGCAATTAAAGCTCCCACAAAACCGGACACGGTGATTCCAGGTAACAAATAGCCCACCAGCATCAGCACTATTGCTGAGACTACGAAACGAACCACAGCTCCAATCATCACTTGCCCTCCTTTCCATAAACGCTCGACATAGTAATTTTAAATAAAACTATATTACATATTTATCATTCCTAGTAAAAGACAAAAGTATTCGTATTTAGTCAGCAATATATAAAAGAGAATTTACAAAAATCATAATTTCCTGTTTTTTCATCTGAGCGATAGTAAAGTTCTCAGAGACTTCAGCTTTATCTCAGCTTGACATCCGTAAAAATACTTTTAATATAATCAAAAATTCCAATATATGTACTCATACAGGTTAAATAGCCATTAAATATAAATTTTAATAATTGAAGTTATTATGTTCCAAAAAAGGATTTCGTTTAAATTTCACGAAGTTTTTAACTTAAATATATATTTCGTGAGGTTTTTGCATGCTGGCAACTACAAACACTCTGGTTATCGGAGGAATCGAAGCGCAACCGGTTACAGTCGAAGTAGACTTGCAGGCAGCTTTGCCCACCTTTGATATTGTCGGACTGGCATCGGCAGCAATAAAAGAAGCCCGGGAAAGAGTGCGTTCCGCCATAAAAAACTCAGGATACCGGTTTCCCAACGGCAAAATTGTAGTTAACCTGGCACCAGCCGATATGAAGAAAGAAGGCAGTCATTTTGACCTGGCTATTGCTATAGGAATACTAATTGCCTCAGAACAAATTGAATCAGTGCGTAACCTGCCTCATTTTTTTGCCGGAGAACTATCCCTGGATGGCAGCCTGCGTTCTGTTCCCGGAATACTTCCCATGGCTCTGGAATTACAAAAATCCAACCCCGATTGTCTATTCATTGTCCCCGAGCAGAACAATCGGGAAGCCGGTTTGGTAACTGAACTATGTTCGTTAACTGCCAACAGTCTTCAGGAAGTCAGTCTCTACCTGCAGGGACAACAGGAATTATCCCCGGCAGATAATCTTCCCTTTTCATCACTGTATTCAGAATTTGATATGCCGGACTTCGCAGAAGTACGAGGTCAGGAAACAGCTAAACGTGCTTTACAGGTAGCAGCTGCCGGCCTGCATAATATACTCTTTATCGGACCACCTGGCGGAGGAAAAACTATGCTGGCCAGACGGGTTTCCGGCATACTTCCGGAAATGAGCCGGGATGAAGTACTGGAAACTACCCGAATATATTCGGTAGC
>DAIMDR010000029.1:0-9978 GCA_036725705.1 Syntrophomonadaceae bacterium
GCAATTATTTCTGCTTCGGTTATAGTTTGACCTTCCAAATATTTTTCCAGGATTTCATCATCATGCTCGGATATCTTTTCCAGTAAAATGTTTCGATATTCCTGTGCCTGGTCTATTTCTTCAGTTTCCAAAGATCTTACGGTGTAATTTTCACCATTATCATCGTTATAGATATAAGCCTTAAGGTTAATCAGGTCAATTATTCCTGAAAAATAATCTTCGGCCCCAATTGGCAGTTGCAGGATTACC
The DNA here is from genome assembly GCA_036725705.1 of Syntrophomonadaceae bacterium. GTDB lineage: Bacteria > Bacillota > Syntrophomonadia > Syntrophomonadales > Syntrophomonadaceae > JAAYBS01. Next base: position 250 of record DAIMDR010000029.1, read on the forward strand.
GGGTCACAGGCCAGATTGTTTTCAATCATACGCACAGCCCGAAAATAATTAGCCCCTACGCGATCCATTTTATTAATATAAGCGATACGGGGTACATTATAACGGTCCGCCTGTCGCCAGACTGTTTCTGACTGGGGCTGAACTCCAGCTACTGCACAGAATATTCCTATAGCTCCATCCAGAACCCGTAATGACCGTTCCACTTCGGCTGTAAAGTCCACATGCCCGGGCGTGTCGATAACATTTATTACAAAATCATTCCACAAGCACGTAGTAGCAGCAGAGGTAATGGTGATGCCTCTCTCCTGCTCCTGGCTCATCCAATCCATAGTGGCAGTCCCTTTGTCAACTTCCCCTATACGATGCACTTTGCCGGTATAGTACAACATTCTTTCGGTGGTAGTTGTCTTGCCAGCATCAATATGAGCCATAATCCCAATATTTCTTATTCGGGACAAATCCAAGTTTTCAGTCATTATAGTCTCCTGAGATTATCCTCCTACCAGCGGTAATGAGCAAAGGCCTTGTTGGCTTCTGCCATCTTATGAGTATCTTCTCTTTTCTTAACTGAACCGCCGGTGCCATTGTAAGCATCCATTAGTTCTCCTGCCAAACGCTGAGCCATAGTCTTTTCGCCGCGTTTGCGGGCATAACCTACCAACCAGCGAATAGCCAGGGTTTGTCTGCGATCCGGACGCACTTCGACTGGAACCTGATAGTTGGCTCCACCAACACGACGCGCACGAACTTCTACTATGGGAGTAATGTTCTTCATCGCCTGTTCAAATACTTCCACCGGATCTTTTCCCATTTTATTTTCAATTATTTCAAATGCACCATAACAGATTTGTTCTGCCAGGCTCTTCTTACCATCCCACATAACCTGATTAACCAGCTTGGTAAACACCAGGCTGTTGTAAATCGGGTCTGGCAACACAACTCGTTTAGGAACGGGCCCTTTTCTAGGCATATCGTGCCTCCCTCCTATTTCTTCTTCGGCCTCTTAGTGCCGTATTTGGATCTGGCCTGGTTGCGATTCTGCACCCCGGCTGCGTCAAGAGTTCCTCTGATAATGTGGTAACGCACACCTGGCAGGTCTTTTACTCTGCCACCACGAATTAGCACCACCGAGTGCTCTTGAAGATTATGACCAATGCCAGGAATATATGCGGTTACTTCAATTCCATTAGTTAATCTTACCCTGGCAATTTTACGCAAGGCTGAATTTGGTTTTTTGGGAGTCGTAGTATATACACGCGTACATACGCCTCTTTTTTGAGGACAGCTTTTTAGGGCTGGTGCCGCAGACTTTTTCTCGCCTTGTTCGCGACCTTTTCTAACCAATTGGTTGATAGTTGGCATACCTGCACCTCCTTCCCCGGTTACTCAAAATTAACTAAAGCCACTGTTGCTGCTCCAACATCAATACCGCAAGCTTTACCCAGTTGCTCCATAGTTTCTACGGCTACAAAATTTATATTATGCTCACGACACAATTCTTTGATTGGTTCAATGATGTGTGGCTCAGCATCATTGGCTAGAAATATGCTGACAGCTTCACCTTTGGTAATCGCTTTTTTAACCTGTTTGGTTCCGATTACCTTCGGTTGACCCTTCAGTTCATCCAGGATCAAGCTTTACCCTCCTCCCGGTAACTAAAAGCAGATATAATCATGCATCCTTACCGCACACTAGAATATTCTATCACCTGAAACAGGTGCAGTCAAATACTTTGTTAATGCGAATTGGTTTCTTCGTCTGCTGCTATTTCCGGATCTGCTTCCGCATAAGTAGTTTTTCGGTAAGTCGAGTAACCTGTGCCGGCTGGAATCAGCTTGCCGATAATAACATTTTCCTTCAGACCGATCAGGTAGTCCACTTTACCTTTAATAGCTGCTTCGGTTAATACCTTGGTGGTTTCCTGGAACGACGCTGCCGACAGGAAGGAGTCTGTATTTAACGAAGCTTTGGTTATTCCTAATAACATTGGCGAACAAACTGCCGGCAATCCGCCTTGCCTTATAACTTCAGCATTTTCATCTTCAAAGACGGATATGTCAACAAATGCTCCCGGCAACATTGAGGTATCACCGGAATCCTCAATTTTAACTTTTTTAAGCATTTGACGAATCATTATCTCAATATGCTTATCACTTATGTCAACCCCCTGGGAACGATAAACTTTCTGTACTTCCTGTAACAGATATCTCTGCACTTCCTTTAAACCTTTGGTTTTTAAGATATCATGGGGATTTAACGGACCTTCAGTCAGGGCATCCCCCATATAGACCATGTCCCCTTCATGCACCTTCAATCGTGAACCATAGTGTACTAAATAGGAACTTAATACTTCCCCTTCGCTGCCCAGTACTTCTATTTCGCGGCGGCCTTTATTTTCCGTAAACCTGGCCAGACCATTAACTTCACTTACTACTGCCTGACCTTTGGGTTTACGCACTTCAAACAATTCTTCTACTCTGGGCAAACCACGGGTAATATCGTCACCGGCAACTCCACCGGTATGGAAGGTACGCATGGTAAGCTGGGTTCCCGGTTCACCAATGGATTGGGCGGCCAGGGTTCCAACTGCTTCACCTATTTCTACATCATAACCAGTAGCCAGATTACGGCCGTAACACATACGGCATACACCATGTTTGGTTTTACAGGAGAGAACGGTTCTGATTTTTACTCTTTCAATTCCGGCCTGTTCAATAGCATAACCGGCTTCATCATCAATCATGGTGTTTTCTTTTGCCAACAATTCACCTGTTTCCGGATGATAAATATTATCCAGAGAAACCCGGCCAATGATTCTCTGATGTAATGGTTCTATCAACTGAGAGCCTTCCATTATCTTTTCTACCCAGATACCTTCTACTGACTCGCAGTCAATTTCGCGTACTATAACATCCTGGGATACATCTACCAGACGCCGGGTCAGATAACCGGAATCAGCAGTTCTCAAAGCTGTATCAGCCAGACCTTTTCTGGCACCATGCGTAGATATAAAGTATTCCAGCACGGTTAGTCCTTCACGGAAATTAGCCTTGATGGGCAGGTCAATGATTTTTCCCGACGGGTCTGCCATTAAACCACGCATCCCCGCTAACTGCCTTATTTGCTGGAAGTTTCCGCGCGCACCGGAAGTAGCCATCATATAAACCGGATTGTCTTCTTTTAAGGTTCTTTTTAGTGCATCAGTTACATCATCAGTAGCCTGATTCCATACTTCTACTACCTGGGCATGCCGTTCATCATCAGTCAACATTCCCATTAGAAATTCTTCTTCTATAGCATCTACTACTTTATCTGCTTCACTTAAAATAGTTGCTTTATCGGTCGGAGTTTCAAAGTCAGTGACCCCAACTGTAATACCTGCCCGGGTACTAAACTGGTATCCCAGTCGTTTAATACCATCCAGCATGGCAGCCGTCCTGGCATTACCCTCCAAACGATAACATTCATAAACAATGTTGCCCATTTTCTTTTTATCAATTACTTCATTGTAGTAGCCCAGACTATCCGGTATAATCGCATTGAGGATAACTCTTCCCACTGAAGTCTCCAGCAATTCTTCCTGATAAACAATTTCACCCTTTTCATTCTGGGAAGGCATTTGCATAAGCACATGAATTTTTTCATGCAGGCTTATGTGTTTGGCATCATAAGCCATACGGGCTTCATCCGAAGAACTGAACCGCTTGGGTTGTTTATTTTTCTGCCATTCCTGCCCGTTTATATAGGTCAGATAGTAAATACCAATAACCATATCCTGGGTTGGCGTTACTACCGGCTTCCCATCTTTGGGATTTAATATGTTGTTGCTGGCTAACATGAGTAACCGTGCCTCAGTTTGAGCTTCTGCTGACAGGGGCACATGGACTGCCATCTGGTCACCGTCAAAGTCAGCATTGTAAGCGGTACATACCAACGGATGCAATTGCAGCGCTCTGCCTTCTACCAGTACCGGCTCAAAGGCTTGAATCCCAAGACGATGCAAGGTTGGCGCACGGTTCAGTAATACCGGGTGTTCTTTGATAACATCTTCTAATATATCCCATACCTCTTCGCGTCCGCGTTCCACCATTTTTTTAGCGCTCTTTATATTAGTGGCAATTCCGCGATCCACCAGTTTTTTCATTACAAATGGTTTGAAGAGTTCCAGGGCCATTTCTTTGGGCAGTCCACACTGATGCATCTTCAATTTGGGTCCTACCACAATAACCGAACGACCGGAGTAGTCTACGCGTTTACCGAGCAGATTCTGGCGAAATCTTCCCTGTTTACCTTTTAACATATCACTTAATGATTTAAGCGGACGGTTACCGGGTCCCGTTACGGGCCTGCCACGACGCCCATTATCAATAAGTGCATCAACTGCTTCCTGTAACATGCGTTTTTCATTACGCACAATTATGTCAGGAGCACCCAAATCCAACAATCTTTTAAGACGATTGTTACGGTTAATAACCCGCCGATATAAATCATTTAAATCCGAGGTAGCAAAACGGCCGCCATCCAGTTGTACCATGGGTCTTAATTCCGGTGGAATTACCGGAAGTACATCCATAATCATCCACTGCGGATCATTTCCTGACAGGCGAAAGGCCTCAACCACATCTAACCGTTTTATAGCGCGACCTTTGCGTTGACCGGTACTGGTTGCAATTTCTTCCTTTAACTCCTGCGAGGATCTTTCCAGTTCAACTTCGCTGAGCAGCAGTTTAATCGCTTCGGCACCAATACTGGCTTCAAAAGAATCTCCATAACGTTCACGGTTTTCACGATATTCCCGTTCATTTAATAATTGTTTGTACAGTAAAGGAGTATCACCCGGTTTTGTAACTATATAGTTGACAAAATAAATTACTTTTTCCAGTACCTTGGGGGACATATCCAGCAGTAATCCCATTCGGCTGGGTATCCCTTTTAAATACCAGATATGACATACCGGAGCAGCCAGCTCGATATGCCCCATTCGTTCACGTCTTACTTTCGAGGTAGTTACTTCTACTCCACAGCGGTCACAAACTATTCCCCGGTGACGCACCCGCTTATATTTTCCGCAATGGCATTCCCAATCTTTTACCGGCCCAAAGATTTTCTCACAGAACAAACCCTCTTTTTCCGGGCGTAAGGTGCGATAATTAATCGTTTCCGGTTTTTTTACCTCACCACTGCTCCAGGAGCGAATTTGTTCCGGGGAAGCCAGGGATATTTTGATCCGTTCAAAATTATTAACATCTAACAAATCAGTCTCTCCCTTCCAGAAGGATCGTCGTTAAAGTTTTCGTGCTCATTCCGGAATTAATCAATCGAGCAAGTCATCCAATTCATTATCCAGAGGTTCTTCAAAATCCTTGTCATTATCAAAATCTTCTTCCAGGTCTTCTTCCAAATCATCTTCCGGATCATCTTCTGTCAATTCTTCGGTTTGGTCAGTTCGACCTACCGTAGTTTCAGGGATTTCCAACCCCAATTCGCGGGCTTTTTCCTTTTCGTTGACCTCATAGTCAATATCTTTTATAAGGATTTCTTCATCTGCCCCTGACAGAACACGTACATCCAGAGCTAAACTTTGCAATTCTTTGATCAGAACTTTAAAGCCTTCCGGTACTCCCGGTTCGGGTATATTCTCCCCCTTTACAATCGATTCATAGGTTTTCAGCCTTCCCACCACGTCATCGGATTTTACTGTAAGTATTTCCTGCAGAGTATATGCAGCTCCGTAGGCTTCCAGAGCCCATACTTCCATTTCCCCAAATCGCTGTCCGCCAAACTGGGCTTTACCGCCTAACGGCTGCTGCGTAACCAGCGAATAAGGTCCAATCGAACGGGCATGAATCTTGTCATCTACAAGATGAGCCAGTTTCAGCATATATACATAACCGACCGTAACTTCATGGTCAAATGATTCACCAGTTCTTCCATCATAAAGAATAGTCTTGCCATTTTCCGGTCTTCCTGACTCCGCCAGCTTGGCAAATGTATCCGGTTCATTGGCACCGTCAAATACCGGAGTGGCGATAGATATTCCCAGGGTTTTAGCTGCCAGTCCCATATGACATTCCAGAATCTGTCCAATATTCATACGGGATGGAACCCCCAGAGGATTAAGCACGATTTCTACCGGAGTACCATCTTCTAAAAATGGCATATCTTCTTCGGGTAAAATTCTTGAAATAACCCCTTTGTTTCCATGGCGTCCCGCCATTTTGTCACCTTCAGAGATTTTACGCTTTTGAGCTATATAAACCCTTACTAATTGGTTTACCCCCGGGGGCAGCTCATCACCATTTTCTCTGGAGAAACGTTTTACGGCTACTATTTTTCCAGCTTCACCATGCGGTACCCGCAACGAAGAATCTCTTACTTCACGAGCCTTTTCACCAAATATAGCCCGGAGCAGTCTTTCTTCCGGAGTTAGCTCAGTTTCGCCTTTGGGGGTTACTTTGCCAACCAGAATATCATCCGGTCGTACTTCCGCACCCACCCTGATAACACCGGTTTCATCCAGGTGTCTTAGCATATCCTCGGCTACATTGGGAATATCCCGGGTAATTTCTTCGGGTCCCAGTTTGGTATCGCGGGCTTCACATTCATATTCCTCTATATGAATAGAGGTGAATACATCTTCTTTTACCAGTTTTTCGGAGATCAATATAGCATCTTCATAGTTATAGCCTTCCCATGGCATAAATGCTACCAATACATTACGCCCCAGAGCCAATTCACCCTGATCAGTACTGGGCCCGTCAGCAATAATAGTATCCGGGTTTATCCGCTCCCCTGTGTGAACGATAGGACGCTGATTATAACAGGTGCCCTGATTGGAACGTACAAACTTTAATAGATTAAATTGTTCGCTCTTGCCATCATCGGTTTCAATTACAATCCTGTCGGCACTAACCCGCTTAACTGTCCCGCCATTTTTGCAGACCACTACTGCACCTGAATCTTTGGCAGCTTTATATTCCAGTCCGGTACCCACAATCGGCGCTTCGGTTTTTATTAGCGGCACCGCCTGTCGTTGCATGTTAGCCCCCATGAGAGCACGGTTGGCATCATCATTTTCCAGAAAAGGTATAAGTGATGTAGCTACACTGAATACCTGTTTGGGTGAAACATCCATAAAGTCTACCCGGTTTGGAGGTATTTCCAAAATTTCTTCACCATAACGGGCTTCAATACGGTCTCCTATGAAATAGCCCTTTTCGTCAAATAAAGTGTTGGCCTGGGCAACATAATATTGTTCTTCTTCATCGGCAGACAGGTAGACAATTTCGTCCAATACCCGTCCTTTTTTCTTATCAACCTTGCGGTAGGGGGTCTCAATAAAGCCAAAATCGTTAACCCGGGCAAAGGTTGCCAGGGAACCGATCAGACCTATGTTCGGACCTTCCGGGGTTTCAATCGGGCAAATTCTCCCATAGTGGGAATGATGAACGTCACGAACTTGGAAACCGGCTCTTTCACGGGTAAGTCCACCCGGCCCCAATGCGCTTAGTCGGCGTTTATGGGTAAGTTCAGCCAGAGGATTGGTCTGGTCCATAAACTGGGATAGCTGGGAACTGCCAAAGAATTCTTTGACTGCCGCAGTTATAGGTCTGATATTAATTAATACCTGGGGGGTAAGAGTTTCCACATCATGAATACTCATACGCTCCCGGACCACTCTTTCCATTCGTACCAGACCGGTCCGGAACTGGTTTTGCAGCAATTCTCCTATAGAACGCAAACGCCGGTTGCCCAGATGGTCAATGACATCGGTTTTTCCTTCACCCTGAATCAGTTTGATTAAGTAGCCAATCGTACTGGTAATATCTTCTTTGGTCAGGTGACGGGTTATAACCGGAATATCCAACCCCAGTTTTTTATTAACCTTGTAGCGTCCAACTGCTGCCATATCATAGCGGCGCGGATCAAAAAACAGGTTATTCAGGAGTTGTTCGGCCGCATCTTCAGTGGCCATTTCACCAGGACGCAGACGGCGATAGAACTCGATTAGTGCATCCTTCTTATTAGTAGTGCTGTCTTTCTCCAAAGTTTTGCCAATGATTTCAGCACTGGTAAGTTTTTCTTCACCATCTTTTTTAATTTTAACGGCTTTTGCCTTGTTTTCAGATTCAAACAGGGCGATGATTTCCTCATTGGTTTCATAGCCAATAGCACGCAATAAGACCGTAACCGGGATTTTTCTGGTCTTATCAATTCGGGTATATATTACACCTGCACTGTCCATTTCCAGCTCAAACCAGGCCCCCCGATTTGGAATCAGGGTAGCACCATAGAGATGGTTGCCTGACAAGTCCAGGCGATCACTAAAGTATACTCCGGGGGATTTTACCAACTGACTTACAACTACACGCTCAGCACCATTAATGATAAAGGTACCTTTGTCAGTCATCAGGGGCAGATCCCCCATATAAACTTCTGATTGTTTAATTTCACCACTTTCTTTTTCGGTCAGGCGAACTTTCAATTTTAGTGGAGCCTGATAACTTACATCCCTTTCTTTGCATTCATGAACCTCATATTTTGGCGTACCCATTTCATAATCAATGAAACCCAGCTCCAGGTTTCCGGTGAAATCTGAAATAGGAAACACTTCCTCCAAAGCTTCCCTCAGGCCTTGTTCGAGGAACCACTGGTATGAACTTAATTGGACTTGAATCAGATTGGGAAGTTCGATAGGTTCATCAATGCGAGAATAACTTAGTCTCTGTACTTTTCCATATTGTTCGAAATTAGGCATATAGAGTCATTCACCCCTTCTTTTTAATCCCAAAAGAGTGAAAAGCAAGGTCAAAACTTAAACCTCGCTTTTAAGTCAATAATCACTACTCCTGCGGTAAACACGGTCTTCGCCATAATATAGTAAATGGCAATTATTAATGTTAGCATAACCGGCAACAATCGTCAACACCTTGGAAAATTTTTTATTTATTCGTGCTTTCATTATCTTCTTCAGAAGGTTCTTCAGACTGAGCAGCTTCATCAGGGTCATCTTCCAGATGTGTGTTTTCCAATGAAAATTCTTCGTCTATTATTAGCGCAGCTTTTCTGAGGCTTCTTCCAAAAATAATACTAATCAGGAGTATTGCGAAAATAAAGATGCTTACTCCAATTAAGAGCCCATCAAACACTGTAACCTTAATAACAACTTCTTCATCCGCCAGTTGATTCAGATTACTTAATTGCCAGACAGCTTCATTATTGTTCATCTGATCAGCCGAGTATTCATTGATAGTACCCGGAGCAATTATACTAACCCTGGCCGCGTGGTTATCCATTAGCTGATCATATATACCTCCTGCCACCGGTGTATATGGTTCACCCTGCAGGGTAACCGATTTAAACATTAATTTCTCTTTATAATGGGCCTGCAGTGGCAAGCGGTCTTCCAGAGTATTATATTTTTGCCAATTCTCCACCTCACGACTAAATATGGTATTCCCATCCCGGGTTTCTTTTTCCCAACCGGTAACCGGCTCTGATATTTGCTCGCCTGAAATTATAACCTTTTCCTGGATAATACCATTATCCCGCCAATTAATTGACCAATTAACCGGTTCTACGGCACCGGCAACCGGAGCCAGAATTAGTACAATTAATATTGACAATACCAACCGGGGGAAATATTTTTTCATATATACATCATTTCCCTTCTTTTGACACATTAAACCTATTATAAGGTTATACCAGAAAAAAAGTTTCATCAATACA
>DAIMDR010000029.1:10078-13685 GCA_036725705.1 Syntrophomonadaceae bacterium
TTTTCTTTGATCGGATTGGGAGCCTGGTCAACCAGATCTTTGGCTTCCTTTAATCCTAAGCTGGTAAGTTCGCGAACTACTTTGATAACATTGATTTTCTTTTCTCCGGCTGAAGTAAGAATTACATCAAATTCTGTTTGTTCTTCAGCGGCTTCTGCCGGGGCAGCAGCCGGTGCAGCAGATACAGCTACCGGAGCAGCAGCACTGACACCAAATTCTTCTTCCAGAGCTTTTACCAGCTCGGATAACTCCAATACGGTTAGATTTTTAACGATATCAATAACTTCCTGTACTTTACTCATTGATAATTTTCCTCCATTTCATTTCGTTATTATTACCCGCTATTACTAGCCGGCTTGTTTTTGTTCCCGAACCTGATCCAGTGCTCTTACCAATCCAGTCATATTGGCGTTTAGTACATAAACCAGACTGGTTATCGGTGCCTGCATGGTACCCAGTACCTGAGCAACCAGTACTTCCTTTGGCGGTAAATCAGCCAGGGCTTTTATGCTATCCGGCAATAATAATTTACCATCCAGCATCCCGACTTTAACTTCCATCTTTTTGTACTGCTTTATAAACTCGAATACCGCTTTGGCTGGTCCGACAATATCTTCATTACTGAAAATTACCGCATTAGGTCCGGTAATATGTTCAATAACATCCTCATGACCTGTATTCTGTAAGGCAAATTCAGTCATGGTGTTCTTTACCACCTGATATTCCAGTCCCGATCCTCTTAAGCGATTACGCAGATCCGTCATTTCGTGAACCTTTAGTCCCCGATAATCAGTAAATATGACCAGCTTAGCCTCTTCAAACTTTTGTTGTAACTCCTGGACAACTTTTTGTTTTTTCTCAATATTTGGCATACCTTCTTTCACCCCCTTTATTTTTTGGATAGGCAAACAGCGCAGGTAATGAAAAAACCTCTGCCGAACATATGCAGAGGTTATAAGACTTAAAGAATTAAAAAAGTCCTTTATTAATTCATAACCTCGGCAGGCGAAACCTGGTTTCTTTAAGGCTTTATGGCCACCGGCTGTCTACAGTTCATAGTTTTCAATTGTAATATGATTATTTTAGCGTCTGGCTGTCATTAAGACAATAGGATTAACCTTAACTCCGGGACTCATAGTCGAACATACGGTTACTGAACGCATATATTGACCTTTGGCTGCGGCCGGTTTGGCCTTTATCAGGGCATCCGTAAATACATTAAGGTTTTCCAGTAGTTGATCTACTTCAAATGACGCTCTTCCAATCGGTGCATGAATAATGGCCGTTTTATCTACCCGGTATTCAATACGGCCGGCTTTTAATTCATTAATGGTGCGTTCAACATCTGCAGTTACAGTGCCAGCTTTCGGATTAGGCATAAGTCCGCGCGGCCCCAGTATTTTACCCAGTTTACCAACTACACCCATCATATCAGGTGTAGCTACCGCAACTTCAAAATCAAACCATCCACCCTGAATTTTTTCAGCCAGATCTTCGGCGCCTACATAATCAGCACCGGCATTTTCTGCCTCTTTAGCTTTATCACCTTTGGCAAATACCAACACCCGGCGGGTCTTGCCCGTACCGTGCGGTAAACTGACTGTTCCTCTGACCTGCTGGTCAGCATGACGGGGGTCAACCCCCAGCTTAATATGGACTTCGATAGTTTCATCAAATTTGGCAGTAGCAAGTTGTTTGACCAGTTCCAGCGCCTCTTTGGGTTCATAGAAACGATGGGGTTCAATCTTGCTCAGGTTTTCCTTATACACTTTACCTTTATTCACAATATAACCTCCTCGTGGTCTTTAGCGGATAAATATCCTCCCACTATTTTGGGGTATCGATTAATCAATTACTTCCAGACCCATGCTGCGGGCAGTACCTTCAATCATGCGAATCGCTGCTTCCAAATCAACGGCATTCAGGTCCTCTTTTTTGGTCTCGGCAATTTCAACCAGTTTTGCCCGGGTGACTTTGCCTATTTTTTTCTTGTTAGGCTCTCCGGAACCTTTATCAACACTGGCTGCTTTTTTAAGCAAATCCGAAGCAGGCGGAGATTTTAATACAAATGTAAATGAACGGTCTTCATAAACAGTAATCTCCACCGGAATAATATAGCCGGTTTGATTAGCAGTTTTGGCATTATAGTCTTTGCAAAAGCCCATAATATTTACACCATATTGACCTAGAGCCGGTCCTACCGGAGGAGCGGGCGTCGCTTTTCCAGCTGCAATTTGTAGAGAAACCTTGCCCATAACCTTTTTCGCCACTTTGTCACCTCCTTGATCAAGTTAGATTTTTTCAATTTGTTCATAATCCAGTTCAACCGGAGTTTCCCTGCCAAACATGGAAATATTAACTCTTAATTTGCCGCGATCAGGCAGCAATTCGATTACTATACCTTCAAAATTGGCAAACGGACCAGTTCTGACCCGAATACTTTCACCAATTTCAACATCCATGGTTTTAGGCTTGGGTCCATCAATCAAGCCCATCTGCTGGAGTATCTTTTTTACTTCATCCATTTGCAGCGGAATTGGTTTGGTGCCACTGCCAACAAAACCGGTAACCCCCGGTGTATGCCGGACAACATACCATGAATCTTCATCCATAATCATATTAACGATTACATAACCGGGAAATACACGCTTGGTTGTTACATGGCGCTTGCCGCCTTTATATTCTACTTCTTCTTCCTCAGGAATGATAACATCAAATATCTTATCCTGCATTCCCATCGATTCTACGCGTTTGGTTAAATCGACTTTAATTTTGTTTTCATAGCCAGAATAGGTATGTACTACATACCACTCACCCCGGTACTTCTCCTCCCAATTCACTTCAGGGTTAGTCTGGTCCACCTGTTGTTCAACAGTAATGGGAGACACCTCCTTTTATCAGGCAAAAGCATCAAATAGTTGCTTTAACAGGAACGAAAGTCCCGAGTCAAAAACCCATAATATTAGTGCCATCAAAGTTACAGCAAATAGCACTACCCCCGTATAGGCAATAAGCTGAGTGCGGTCAGGCCAATGAACTTTCTTTAATTCATTATAGACACTGCGAAAATACTCAACGATATTATCCCAGCGGGTTTTAAGTGTTATCTCATTTTTAGCCGGTACATTACTTTTGGCCACGTAAAATTCACATCCCTGAACTTACTTGATTTCTTTGTGTAAAGTATGGGTATTGCAAAACTTGCAATATTTCCTTACTTCAAATTTTTCCGTATGTTTCTTTTTGTCTTTGGTAGTTGAATAGTTCCGCTGTTTACACTCGGCACATGCCAGGGTGATTCCTACTCTCATGACCCCCACCTCCATCCTTTGCGGAAAATACCTACAATACTCTATCACAAGCAGCTGCTTCATGTCAATAAAGACCTGTGCTTGCCAATTATAGTTTACACAGCAGAGGCCAAAGTCCCCTGCTGAATATTAGATCCAAACAGTAACACAGAGTTTTTAAGCAATTCCAGTTACAACACCAGCGCCTACAGTTCTGCCACCTTCACGAATGGCAAAACGCAGTCCTTCTTCTATGGCTATCGGTGTAATCAGTTCAATGGCCATCTGGATGTTGTCTCCGGGCATTACCATTTCTA
>DAIMDR010000030.1:0-13473 GCA_036725705.1 Syntrophomonadaceae bacterium
GGACGGTTCTTTTGACACCCCCCGTCAGACGGGAGAGGGTGTCAAAAGAACCGTCCCCTTGACACCCTTGACACCCATGGGAGGATTAAGTTTATGTTAATTGATACTCATGCACATTTACAGGATGAAGAAATGTTGTCAGACCTGGTGGGGGTACTGGATCGTGCTGAAGAGGCCGGAGTGGATACAGTGGTTTGCATCGGCTATGATCTGCCCTCCTCAAAAAAAGCTGTAGAGATAGCCCGTCAGCACAAACAGGTTTTTGCTGTAGTTGGCGTTCATCCTCACAGTGCCTCTGAATTGGATAAAAATACTTTAGAGGAATTATTTAAACTGGCTAAAGATCCGGAGGTAGTAGCTATTGGTGAAATCGGCCTGGATTTTTTTCGGGATCTTTCCCCGCGTGACCAACAGCGGAAAGCGTTTATAGAACAGATAAAACTGGCCCGGGAGCTTTATAAGCCCATAGTAATTCATGACCGGGATGCCCATCAGGAAGTATTGGATACAATAAAGGCTGAAAAGGCAGGAATAAACGGCGGTATAATGCATTGTTACTCCGGTCATCTTCCTCTGGCAGTAGAGTTAATGAAAGCTAATTTTTATATTTCCTTTGCCGGCCCGCTTACCTATAAGAATGCTGGCAAGACCCGTGAGGTAGCAGCTAAAATTCCTTTTGACCGTATATTGGTTGAGACTGATTGTCCCTATCTGACTCCTGAACCGCTACGGGGGCGGCGCAATGAACCGGCTAATGTTTATCATGTTGCGTCCAGATTGGCAGAGTTACGCAGCAAGAGCATTGAAGAAACCGGCTATATTACTTCCCGCAATGCCCGAACCGCGTTTCATCTCCCCGATTAGATATAAAAAGGACGGCCCGCAGCGGCCGTCCTTTTTTGGTGAGTGTTTATTTGTACATCTCTTCAACCTGGGTAGCAAAGTTTTTTAGAATGTTGCGATGTTTATTTTTCAGCGTGGGGGTTATTTCGTCCAGCGCTTCCAAAAATCTGCGGTTGGAGATTACATATATTTTGATGCTTTCATAATTTTCCAATCCCTGGTTGGCCTCGGCAATATCCTGGTCGATCAGGGTGCGCAATTCAGCACTTTCAGCAATATCTTCCCCGACCTGGACAATAACCCGGGCAGCTCCTTCGCCAAAGTAGATTATTTTAGACTCATCAATTTCTACCCCCATGGATTTTAATGCCGGTATAACGGTTTCAAATTTTGGCACTACTACTGCTCCGACAAATTTTCTTTCATCTGCTACCGCGCAAATTTGTTCCACATAACGGGCAGTGGAAAAAGCCCCTTCTACTTTGGCACGGGGGACATTTTTGCCGGTATCCAGTACCATAATACTCTTTTTACGGTCAATAATTTTATAATAGTCGACCCCTAACTTGCTGTTATAAATGGTAGTGGCAATATCGCCGGTATGGAAGAATCCATCCTCATCAAAGGCTTCCGCAGTTGCCTGCGGGTTATTGTAATAACCCTGAAACAACATAGGACCTCTGACCAGCAGTTCACCATCCTCGGCAATCTTTTCTTCGGCATAGTAATTGGTTGGACCCATGGACCCGGGCAGAACTGCTCTGAGGTTGCTGAAATTAACTGCATTCATGGTTTCGGTTAATCCATAGCCTTCACAAACCCTTACTCCCATAGCCATGAGGGATTTGCACAGGTTAGACGGCAGACCGGCAGAAGCGGAAAAAGCCATCTGGAAATTTCCGCCCAGAATATACCTGACTTTGCTGAAAACAGTCTCATCAGCCCAGGCATATTCTTTTTTCAAATCTTCCGGTAACTGGTCAATAATATTTACATCCAGTCCCATGTCAATAAATCCATCTTCGTCACTAACATAATCAACAGCCCTGGTACCTATATCCATGGCCTTTTCAAAAGCAGCCCTGCCTTCCGGGGTCACCGAAGCAGCTTCACGCAGGGCCATATAAATTCTTTCAAAAATGCGTGGTACGGAGCAAAACCAGGTAGGCTTGAACATCTGCATATCCGCTACGACTGTCTGCGGTGAATCTGCATAGGCTATCGTCTGTCCGAGGCATATGGATTGCATCTGGCCGCATTGTCGCTCATAGGTATGTGACAGAGGCAGGAATGAAAGCAATACATCATATTCATTACGCATACAGTCATTTCGGGTCCACATATTATTATCTGCATTTACTGCATACATAAATGAGGAGTGAGTGTGAACTGCACCCTTGGGATCACCGGTAGTTCCTGAGGTGTAAATTATACTGGCCATATCCCATACTTTTATCTCATCACAGGCTTTTTCATAGCAATAGGGGTTTTTATGCATATAAATGCGCCCAACTTGCTGCAATTGACTCAGGTGCATAAAAGCCGGGTGGTCAGGTAAAGGAGAGTTATCTTCCATTACGAGTACTTTTTCCAGACTGCTCATTTCTTCCAAAGCATCATACACTTTTTCTGCCCCGGCCTGATCTTTTACGATTATTATCCGGGCGTTCGAATTATTGACAATATATTGCATTTCTTTACTGGAAAATGAGGGGTAGATGGTAACCGTTACTGCACCTGCCCCCAGAATGGCAAAATCCGACCATAACCACTGCGGGCAGTTATAAGCCATTATCGCGATGCGGTCCTGCTTTTTGATTCCCAGCGACAACAAGCCGGCAGATAAATCCCGTACTTTCATGCCAACCTCTGCATAGGTAAGGCTGGCAGTTTCAGGGGAGCCAGGGGCAACCCGGAACCATTGGCAGCGACTTTCACCAAATTTGATTACGGCATCATTCAATAATTCGGGCAGGGTACACATTCTAAGCTGTTCTCGGTTGATCAAGCTCCTACACTC
Organism: Syntrophomonadaceae bacterium; assembly: GCA_036725705.1. Lineage (GTDB taxonomy): Bacteria > Bacillota > Syntrophomonadia > Syntrophomonadales > Syntrophomonadaceae > JAAYBS01. Next base: position 2,864 of record DAIMDR010000030.1, read on the forward strand.
CTTAAAGTTTTTTAATTTTGACACTATTCTGATTATACCCTGTGGGTGGGGAGATTTTAAGAATTTTCTGATGGTAATTAATACAATACGAAGATGAGTCAAGTAATTGAGAGATTTGCATAATTAACTTTTCTTTAATTATCATACTAACTTCTAAAATGTCATCCTGAGCGTTAGCGAAGGATCTACGGTATTTATGAGACTCCCCCTGAGGGACTACACCCCTGGGTACTACTGATACACCCTTTCGGGTGTGATTAATGTTGCTGATACATCCTACCGGATGTAATTAATGTTCTCAGAGTGACAGTATTGAAGGATTTATTTGAATTATGCAAAATTCTCAATTATTATTTTGCCCAAACCGAATTATACGGGATATTTTAGAACTTTTTCGGACAAACCTTATTCGCTATTTCAACACCTTTTTTACCAGACGGGGAATAAAATAGTTAATACAGGATAATAATAGAATATAGACTGCTCTGGTTGGAATCCTGAATATGGTATTAATTCCATTTATTTTAGCAAAAGGTTGACTTGTTAACCGGGTTTTGACTAAAATAAGAGCACCCTGAGCTATTAGTCTTATAAATAGCCGGGAAAAAAGGAGGAGAGTTATGGGTATTGTGTGGACCAGGAAAAGCACTTACCTGGTTGCCAGTATCGGTGTGCTGGCATTATTATTGGTAAGTCTGTTCTTTGCCCTCCAAAAACCAGTGACGCTTGCAGTTGACGGTAAAGAAATTCATACACGGGCTTTCTTTGCCAATTCAGTTGGGGAGGTTTTAGAAAAGAATCATATTACTCTGGGGGAAAAGGATAGCGTTGAACCATCTTTAAACAGCAGAGTAACCAAGAATATGAAGGTAAAAGTTAGCCGGGCTTTTCAAGTTAAAGTTATTGCCGATGGAAAAACTACAGAAATTATTACTACTGCAGTACCGGTTAAAGAGGCTATTAAATTGGCAGGCATTACACTCGGCAGTATGGATGTAGTAAAAACTTTGCCGGCAGAAAAAATTGTTCCTGATCAGGAAATAGAAGTAATCAGGGTATCACAAACCGAAGAAACAATCGAAGAGCCAATTCCTTTTGGCGAGGAATTGACGGTAGATCATTCGCTGGAGAAAGGTTTAACCCGTACGGTAAGCCAGGGAATTAGTGGATTGGCACGCAACACCGTAAAGATTACTTATCATAATGGTCAGGAAGTAAAACGGGAAGTTGTAAAAACTGAACAAATCAGAGAGCCAAAAAATAAAGTTGTAGCAATGGGAACTATTACTTCCGTATCACGCAGCGGTCAGAGCTTAAATTTTAGAGAAGCCAGATATATGAATACTTCTGCCTACACTTACACCGGCAATAGAACTGCTACTGGAAAAACCCCCACGGTAGGTATGGTAGCAGTTGACCCCCGAGTTATTCCGCTGGGAGCCAGATTGTATGTTGAAGGATATGGATATGCAGTTGCCTCTGACACTGGAGGTTCAATCAAAGGAGACCGGTTAGATCTGTTTATGGAACAACATTCGCAATGCGTTAGCTGGGGACGAAGAACCGTAAAGGTTTATGTCCTGAATTAAAAATTCTAAAATAACCCCAAAAGACCTCTTCAAATTATTTGAGGAGGTCTTTTTTTTGTATCAATTATGATATGCAACCGCATTAAATTTTACAAAACAGTCAGGTTAAGCTGGTCTAATTCAGATTAGTCAGGTTCTAAATTTTCTAAATTTGGGTTTATCCTTCAAGCTGATTAAAAAATTTCCGGCAGGTATTATCGCCTAAACAGTGGCATAAGCCTTGTTTTTAAATTTTCATCCAAATATTGCCTCGTTTGAAAAAATCAAAAAGTTAAAAACTAAACTTGGATTAGTTTGAAGGAGGTGAATTGAATGAAAAAACAAACCATAGTGGTGCTCTGCGTTAGTATCCTGTTACTCTCCATGATCGGTGGTTGTCAAACGGCTGCCAAGAAACCAATGACCAATAATCGAAATACCAATATTACTAACACTGGTGAAATGACGGCCAGCGAACGCAGGGTAATGGCCAGCAAGCTTTCCAATCTGGCTGAAAATGTGGATGGAGTTCAAAGAGCCGCAGTAGTTGTAACCAGTATTGCCATGACTAATAATGCGACCAACCGTACTACCACCACCAGGAATACAACTGCTGCCAAAAACAACATTAACCGGGTTGTTAATCCGGAGGGAGTCGGTAATGTAAATCCCAATACGGTAGGAAATGTTAATCCCACGCCCAATACAGCTGTCAAAGGAAACTATACCGGTTTGATTGTAATGGTCGGATTGAATCTGGACTCAAAGGCGACCAATAACCCTACCATGGCTAATAATATTAAAAAGAATGTAGCCAACAAACTTAAGAATAGTGACCAGAGAATATCTCAAGTTCTGGTTACAACTGACCCCACTCTAATCCAGCGGATTAATGATGTTGCTGCCGGGATTATACAGGGGAAACCTATACAGAACTTCCAATCAGATATTAAAGACTTAACTACGCAGATAAAACAGCAACAACCAGCTTTCTAAATAATTCATGCTAATAAACCTGAGTGCTATTCAGCCCACTCAGGTTTTTTTCTTGAACATAATGGTTCCATTAGTATATCAGCAGATATTGTATTGTATAATAGGCTTAAATACTTAATCGAGGTTAAAAATGATTAAAACATCCACCATATCCGGGCTAAAAGTCATTATGGATAAATATCAGCTATTCCCCAGGAAAAAATGGGGTCAAAATTTTCTGGTAGATGGCAACATTTTAACCAAAATTGCTGACCAGGCTGTCACCAGCGCAGTGTCTTATGTGCTGGAAATTGGACCGGGATTAGGGGCCTTAACTACAGAATTAGCAGCTCGTTTCGAGGGAGTATTGGCAGTGGATATTGACCATAGCCTGGAACCGGCCCTGAAGGATGTTTTACAGAGTTTTCCGCAGGTCCGGTTGTTATTTGCCGATATACTTGATATTGATGTGGAAGCAAACTTAAATGGTTATTTCCCTGCCACTGAATCCGGTTTTATTGTATGTGCCAACATTCCTTATAATATAACTACGCCCATAATATTCAAATTATTGGAAGAATGCCCCTCCATGAAGGGGGCAATTCTGATGATACAGAAGGAAGTTGCTGATCGTATCCTGGCAAATCCGGGCAGCAAAGATTACGGCCTGCTTACACTTATGACCCGTTACCGGGCTGATGTTCGCCTGATAACCAATGTCTCGCGTAATTGCTTTTATCCCCGCCCTGATGTAGATTCTGCGGTAATCAGTCTGACACCATTGTCATCCCCTCGTGTATCGGTAGTTGATGAGTCCGGGTTTAAAGGATTAATGAGAACGGCATTTCAGATGCGTCGTAAGACCATGCTGAATATTTGCCATTCTTATTATGCGGTTGATAAAAATACAGCTCAGACCAAACTGGAGAATGCTGGCATAAATCCGATGATCCGCCCGGAGCAATTATATCTGGAAGACTTCGCCCGCATAGCAGCAGGATTTAACGAAGGGTGAGGAGTCAGTAGTGAAGGAACTGGAGGAGAGGAGCAGTTAGGGTCAATACTTTAAAATTGAGATAAGCAGGGTGCAAATAGGCTTGATATCCATACAGTTATTCCAAAATGGCGTCCGACTGTCGTTAATTCGCGTTTTATTGACGAAGAATTATATTTTATTTGGTTGACACCAGGCACCTTTTTTTATATACTATTAAACCCTTGTTGACATCAATTCATATTCAGTGTAAACTTAATGGGATGAATGAATAGAAGAAGGTGGTTGCGTGAGTAATCCCAGACCAATAGCGGATATAAAAAAGGACCTGGAATCCTTCGTAGGAAGTAAAATCAGGCTGAAAGCGAATCGGGGCCGTAATCGCATCATTGAAAGGGAAGGCATCCTCGAATCGATTTATCCAAACATATTCGTAGTTAAGCTTGAAGAAAGAAAAGTGGAGCGACGGGTTTCCTACAGTTATGCGGATGTACTTACCGAAACTGTAGAGCTTTTTATATGCGATACCCAGGATTCTGAAATCAGGATTGCGGTTGGAGAAAGCTAATAAACAATACAAAATTAGCTGCATGGTAACATGCAGCTTTTCTTTTTTCTGAGAAGTGTTTTAGTAAATTCATAGTAAAAGACAATTCATAATATATATTGACTGTAATAAACTTCAGGGAGGAACAGGCGATGAGCGAATCTTTAGCAATATGGGCACCAGTAATTATTTCCCGCCTGGAAATGCCCAGGCGGCTTCAGGAACAATATCGGTGTATGTTTGAGCAGAAATACAAATCAATAGAAGACCTGAAAATAAAAGTCAGGCAGATGACGGTTCAACCCCGGGGACGTTCATTGGAAATTATCTTTAAGCTGGATGCTTTATGTCTGTTGGAAGACGACCGGGGTGAAATGAAATTGATAAGCCGGGAGATTACAGCTCGTCAGCGCCTTTCTGCGCAGGAGTTTGTTAATACGGATATAATGGATAAATCGCTGGTATTTGTCATTAATCTACTAAACATTGATTCCCGGGCAATGTTACAGCCGGGTGAACTGCGTATAGATTATTATATTGATTTTCTGGTACTGGCCACCAGGGATCAAATAGTAAGTTTATCTTCCGAAGAGCAAGGCCGGCCGGTCAGCAAGCCGGTCAGCGAACTGGTTGCCCGCCTGCAACAGGAGATTAATCAATTGCAGGGTGAAAACAGACAGTTGCGCCATAAGATCTATTTATATGAAAAAGATATTCTCAGTTTGAAAAAAGGAGTTTACAAAGCCGAGAAGCAAAGTCAGCAGTTAAATGGTGAACTTGATCGTTACCGGGAATTGACTGAACAGCTGCAGGAAGCAATAAAGGAAAAAGAAGACCGATTGATTGATTATGAAAACCCTTATTATCCTTCCGGAACGATGTCTGAGGAAGCGGCAACCGGGCTGGGTAAGCGGATAAAGCGTCTTTTTGCAGCCAGTTCCTGATATACAGGATTTTTTGTAACCAATAACCCCATTCGTTCATACAATAAAAAAGCCCCTGATCATAGCAGTTGTGGGGATAATCCTGGACGGAAAGTGGGTTGAGTTATTTGAGAATATTGTTTGCTAATACCGTTCCGCTGGTAACCAGGGGACTGGGACCAGCACTGGCTGAATTGGGACACCAGACCGAGTATGTTTTTTTAGATCAGGAAGAATCATTACTGCCGTTTATAGAAAAATTTCAACCCGACCTGGTTTTTAACGATGGCGGTACTAACCGCATGCATAAGTTGTTTCCCCTGCTGGACGATTTAAACATTCCCCATGTTTACTGGGCAATAGAAGACCCGGCAGCTTATGCGGAATTGTCCCTTCCCTATGCATTAAAATCACCGCTGGTATTTACTGCCTGCCAGGAGTCGCTGGCAAGCTATACCGAACAGGGCATTAATGCCCATCTGCTTATGTTTGCCTGTAATCCAGTTTATCATTGCCCTCAACCATTTGATTACCGGTTTAATCACGATCTGATTTTTGTAGGCAACAACTATAATTATCATCCTGCCCGTATACATGGAAATAACACGATCCTTAGTCCGCTTATAGCTGGCGGCTATGATCTGAAGGTTTATGGTAATGAATGGTGGCTGGATCCTGAACAGAGTTTTAATATTCCGGCTGCCTTTTATGGCGGCTATATGGCCAATGAAGACCTGCCGGCAGCTTGTTCTTCTGCCCGAATAATGCTGGGCCTGCATTCCGTAGATACTTCGCTGACTATGATGAGCATGAGGACTTTTGAGATTTTAGGAAGTCGGGGTTTTTATCTTACTCAGTGGACACCGGCTATTGAAAACTATTTTATTAATCACCATCATCTGGTCTGGACCAGAAGTGCGGAAGAAACTGTGGATTTAGTTAATTTTTATCTGGCCAGGCCTGATCTGCGCGAAAGAATTGCCCGACAGGGACAGGAAGAGGTCTATGCAAGACATACTTACCAGCAGCGGGCAGCAGAAATTAATACCTGGCTGAATATGTCTGCTGCACATTATAATTCTCTGACGATGCCGGATAATATCAGGATAGGACGCCGGGGAATTCGTATAAGCCTGTAGTTAAAAAAAGTGGAAGGTTTATCCGTGACACCCATCCATTTTTTTTAACATACGATATCTAAGCAGAAAAAATAACCTGATTGTTAGGGGGATATCCATGTCGAATTTGGGTCCAATTCTTTACCCGCCCACGCTTGATTTTAATTATTTGGTGCAAAGGCCTCAACAATTGATGAAAAGTTTTGCAGAATTAGGGTCGCCGGTTTACTGGGAAAACCGCCCCAGCCCCCATAATTCGCAAATTGCAGGTATTACTGAGGTCACACCTAACTTTTTCCTGTTTAATAATGTTGATTCCCGACCATTTCTGGAAAATATTCGACCGATAGTCTATTACAGTGCAACTGCCCAGGTAGAGGAGATTAATAAATATAATCCCAGTCTTATAGTATTTGACAGTGTGGATGAACCAAGTGATGAATTTGAATCCTGGCGCCCCTACTATCAGAAGGCAGTCAGCAGTGCAGACCTGGTAATAACTACTTCAGCAAAACTTCATTCCATGGCCCTGGCACTCAATCCATATAGTTACATGGTTCCTAACGGATGCGATTATGATTATTTCTCTCAGGCAAGGAGTGGAGCACTTCCTATACCGGAAGATATTGCAGCGATTCCTGGACCAATAATTGGTTATATCGGTGTAGTAGCTTCCTGGCTGGACTTTGAATTAATTGACCGCCTGGCGCAAACTTATCCTGATTATAATATTGTTATGATAGGTCCTTTGTATAATGTAACTGATGTACCCCGCCGTCCCAACATCCACTATCTGGAGTTTAAACCCTACGAACAATTAGCCGCCTATGCCCAGGTTTTTCGGGTTGGCATTATACCATTTAAATTATCCAGCATGGTGGAATCAGTAAATCCGATCAAGATGTGGGAATACATGGCCACTGGCATACCAATTGTTTCCACCAACCTTCCCGAAACAGAAAAATATGGAGATATAATACACGTTTCTGTAACCCACGAAGACTTTATCGCTAATATTCAGCGGGCATTATATGATGATACTGATGACCTTCGCACCAAACGTCTGGCTATAGCGGCTGAAAACTCCTGGCTTTCGCGCGCCCGTCAAATAATTGCTTTGATGGAAGAACGTCTGACTGCCAAAGGCGTAACCCGACCTGCTACACCTATTTCACCACCAACACTGGTTTCCCCCATATTTCATCAGCCCCCACCAGTAGAAATCTCATTATGGGATAGCTCTGGTATTAATGATGAACAGAACCTGTTACCGTATTCCGGGGGGCAACCTTTGCGGGTATTAGTAACAGGAAACAATCGGGTGTTAGTAGTTGTGCGGGGAGGGACTTTCCGGCTGCGGGTTAAGGATAATATAAACAGTGGTGCAGGATTTTCAGATAATTTCGGCATAGTCCAATCAGGGATAAGAGTGAGTAGAAAGTCATTTAATTATCGGACTGCCCGGGCTGTAATGTGAAGTTACCAGTGGAGGTAATGATTGGTTGTCCGGTACGTAATCGTGCCTGGATTTTACCCTTTTACCTTAAGGCTATGCAAGCACTGAATTATCCCCGCGTAAAACTGCAATACTGTTTTGTGCTTAATAATTCAACTGATCGCAGTCAGGAAATACTCGAAGCATTTGCCAGGCAAAATAATACTGCCATAGTTGTTTGTGACCAGGAAAAACCCCAAGGTGTAGAAAGGGGATATTATAGCTTAGCTAATCTGGCATCATTGCGAAATACTTTATTAAGTCAGTTTCTGGAATCAGGAGCTGACTATTTATTTTCGGTTGACAGTGACATTCTGGTACCGGCAGATAGCCTGTCACGCCTGGTTGCCAATAATCGCGATATTGTAGCTATGCTGGTATGTAATGGTCACCAGGTAGGCGACCCGGGGATTTACAATATTCTCAGGCAGGTCGATGACAGCTATGAATTTATTCGTGATTTTCCCCGGGACAGAATTTTTCCGGTTGATTGTACCGGAGCAGCCTATCTTATTAAACGCAGGGTTATTGCCCGGGGGGTAAGATATTCCGCGGATGGAGGGGGAGAGGATATCGGGTTTTGTCAGCAAGCCCGGAAAATGGGATTTCAGCTGTATTGTGACGGGGCCTTGGAGGCCGACCATATAATGCATGAAAATCAATTATTGTTACTAAAAAAATAAAAAATAAATAGAAAAATCAACCCAGGTCAATCACACTTTGTAGTCAGACTTCATAGAATATCCTAGAAATTTGGCTAAAAGAATTTCTAACCGGTCTGCTAACCGGCAGGTCAGACAGTAGAGAGAAAAAGGAGGGAAAAGATATCATGGCTGGACTAAAGTGTGAATTTCCTGAAGGTTGCAAGTTGGATTTATGGGCAAAAGTAATTAAAGCCAAGTACATTGCCAAACAAGTTAAAGTTCTGGACACCACCTTCTGCGTTCCTGATCAGCAGGTGGGAGGGAAAATTTCCTGTGTCGAAGATATCAAAGTAAAAGTTCTGCAGGTCTCCGAGGATTTACAATGTTTTAACCGGGTCAGGGTATTTGTCGACTACGAGGTAATCCTGTTTGTGCTGGTACAAGGGGAATATCAGATTATTACTGTTTCCGATCGTTTCGATCAGACCATTGAGCTGGATGAATTTGATCCACCGCTTACCATTGAAGAATTCCGCAGTGAAGTAGATCAATCCGAAGTCATTTTGAAAAACTGGTCTTTTGATTTTGAAATCAAAGGCAACTGTGAAGACCCAAGTAATCCGTGCAAGCTTACCAGTCCGATAAAAGGCACCTGCATAGGACTCCGGGTATACGTAGATATCATTGATAAACTGGGTAAAATGCATGATGTAATTGTTTATGGAGAACTCGATCCGGAAGTCGAGTTTTAGAATCCAGTGCTTACAAGGATGCTCGCCTTACCATAGTAAGTCGGGCATCCTTTTTACTTAGCAGCGGAGGTGAACGATTTGGAACCCAATATAAAATCTGTACGTGTTAGTCGTCAGGAAAAAAACTTGATGCGCGGGCAACTGGAAAAAGTATTGGAGTATCACCAAAGTTTGGATCGATGTCTGGATGATTTTCAGCAAACTGCCAGTCATCCTGAATATCAGAGGTTCTGGCAGGAATTACAGGAAAATAACCAGGAACGCATCCAGAAAGTATCACGCTATATGGTAACCAAGTGCAATCGTTGAATATAGAAAAGATCAGGCAGTTTGCCTGACTAAACTTCACAGGAGTTTAACTGCTAATTGGAAATATGATAAGGGCGTCAGGGTGATAATATGGACAAAAATGCAAAAAGTTTGGGTCTGGCCCTGGGCGGAGGCGGATTAAAAGGCTTTGCCCATATTGGCGTGTTACAGGTGCTGGAGCAACGGGGCATACCGATAAGTTTTATTGCCGGAACCAGTGCCGGCAGTATTATCGCGGCACTTTATGCCAGCGGCATATCACCCTTTCATATGGAAACCCTGGCACTTCGTTTAAAGCCGGAAGACTACCTGGATTATAATTATTGGGGGATGGTTAAACATTTATTTGGCTTGTTAAAGCCGGGTTATGAGTCCCCGCTGGAGGGAATTTTTAAAGGTGACAAAATAGAACAACTGGTAGAAAAATTAACCCGGGGCAAAACCCTTCAGGACTGCAAGCTGCCCATTGCCATCGTAGCCTGCGATATTGATTCCGGACAGGAAATAATCTTTACCAATATCCATATGGAAGCCGACCAGGAAGACCTGGTCATAATAAGGGAGGCCCGTTTAAGCCAGGCGGTAAGAGCCAGCCTTTCCATTCCGGTCACTTTTATACCGGCCAGATTTTATAATATGCAACTGGTAGATGGAGGGCTAAAAAGTATGGTACCGGTAGTCCCGCTAAAAATAATGGGTGCACCCTATATTATGGCAGTGAATCTGGGAAGTCCCCGTTACCGGTATCCGGTACGGGGTATTTTCCAGATAATTTCTCGCAGTATAGATATACTTGCCTTTGAAACCTCCAAAACTGAACAGCAATGGCTGGCGGACCAGGTTATTTATCCCCGTGTGCCGGCTATCAAACTGGATGACCTTTCCCAGGTAGAGCCTGCTATTCGCGCCGGCCGTAAAGCCATGCGCCACCAGATTGATTTGCTGGAGTCAGAGCTGGGTATTTTATAAGTTGAATGTAACCGAACTGCTGAAACTTTCATATACTATCCACAAAGAGGAAATATGGCTCCAGTACTTGCGACCTGCGGGGAGGAGGTTAAAATGGCTACCGATAAATTTGAACACGCGACTTTTTACCTTACACTTGCACAGGTGGAAGCAATAAAAAAACTGGCCAGAGAGCAGCAAATATCCAGAAGTGCATTGGTTAGAATGATAATCCGCGAGTACCTGGCCCGTGAAGAGGGGAAAAGTGAATAAAGGTGACAGGGGGACGGCAGGCTGTGTGAAAAGTCTTTATAAAAGCTAATAAAAAATGCAGGCA
>DAIMDR010000031.1:0-13121 GCA_036725705.1 Syntrophomonadaceae bacterium
TTAGATATTACGGATATTATTCCAACAAGTCGCGGGGGATGCGCAAAAAAACCGAGACTGATGTAGAGATGCCGTCGTTGGTTGAATCTGATAGTACCAAAAAGGCCTTTCGTAGAAACTGGGCTCGCCTAATTCAAAAGATTTAAGTTTACAAGCCTGCTGAATCAATCCTCATAAGGTGTCCATTGCGAATACTCATCTTCAAACGGCATGGGTATGACCTAATCATCAGAGAATTCATCAAAGCTTAGCTGAGGAAGTTCCTCATAAGAAATCTCTTGAGCTTTTACCCTGCGAGTACTTCACCCTACGGGTACTACTGATGCACCTTTTCAGGTGCTTTTAAGGTTGCTGAGGTTCTCTTCATTCGCGATGAGCGGAACACTTGCGACGTCCAAGGATGGACTAGTGCAGCGGTGCCATGGATGGCAAGGAGCTGCCATACAGGCATATTCTATATCAGCAGAAGATGTGGGAGGAGGGCCGTGATTCTTAGTTGCGATGTCCAAGGATACTCTTGACCATAAAAGAACTGACATCCTGACTTGATACATAACTTTTAATCAGGGCGTCCCGCGTTCGAGTCGCGGATAGCTCACCAGTATTATCGGGGGTTTTATGGCGGTGATCAAAACTGATATTTTAAAAGATAGAAAGGAAGGGTTTGAATGAAGCTTACAAAAGAAGATAAGGAATTATTGAAGAAATGGGAACATAAAAGTAGATTGAAAAAGCTGCAAATAAAACAAAATATGAATTAGAATAATATAGTAAAATATCATTAACAGAAGCATTAGAGATATTAGGTAGAGAAACTTATTGAAGCGGAATTACTCAGCCCTGAAAATAGCTGGCTGCAAAGCCTGCTATATATCGGACAATGCTTCATCTCAGCCTTAGCTTATATTTTGGGTCGGGCATAAGTCCGCCAGTATGTTAAAGCCTGCAGTGATCGGCAAACTAAAGCATAAAATCTTTTCGTTTATAGAGAATATCTTAGTAATGAGGGTAGTGAAATTAACGATTATAAGCGTAAATATTTTTAACAGATTTATAGATTATTACCCATTTTATAGAACCCATGGCGGGTTCTATTTTTTTCCCCTTTATTTGATAGGGATCATCAATGGAAATATTCATTTTTCAAGCAGGAATACAAGAAACAACATAGAACTATACAAAAATGAACATAACATAACAAAAACTAATATATGCGCAAAAATAATGAAGAAAAACAAACTAAAATGCACATAACCTAAAACATTATAGGCTATAATTATACTGTTTTCGCGATCAATAGCAAATTTGTGGCCATTTTCACCATTAATATTTAGTCCTTGAATTTAGCCATATACGCGTATTATTTATACCAATTATTTTTTGAAACCGGGAAGGAGACAATGAGTGGAAACAATTAAATCACATAAAATAGCCGGGGTGATACAGACCAGGGGTGCCGGCTGGAAGATTATAATATTGTTATTTACGCTAATACTCATTTTCATTTTATCTTTTGCGCTGGGAAGATATCCGGTACCGCCGGGACAGTTGCTGGAAGTATTAGCCTCCCGAATAATACCTTTGGAACCTACCTGGAATGCAACCGTTGAAACTGTAATATTTCAAGTGCGCCTGCCTCGTATTCTGGCCGCTATCCTGGTTGGTGCAGCATTATCTACTGCCGGAGCTGCCTATCAGGGAATGTTTAAAAACCCTCTGGTGTCACCGGATATACTGGGAGCTTCTGCCGGTGCCGGTTTTGGAGCAGCTCTGGGTATATACTTCTCCTTTAGCATGCTGGGAATACAATTGATGGCCTTTATAGGCGGATTACTGGCTGTTGGATTAACCTACGGAATAAGCTTGCGAATCCGCCATGATCCTATGCTGGCCCTGGTCCTATCCGGTGTTATGATTGGTTCGCTTTTTACAGCGGCCATTTCATGTATTAAATATATAGCTGACCCCTACGATAAACTGCCGGCTATAACTTTCTGGCTCATGGGAAGTCTGGCTTCAATTACTTCCCGGGATGTATATATGGTACTGCTTCCAATAGTGCTGGGAGGTCTTCTGCTTTACCTGTTACGCTGGCGACTGAATGTTTTGGCTATGGGAGAGGAAGAAGCCCAGGTATTGGGTATTAATACCAAAGTAATGAAGACTATCGTTATTATTTGCTGTACTTTGATGACGGCAGCGTCTGTTTCCATCAGCGGTCTGATTGGCTGGGTAGGACTGGTCATACCCCATTTGGCCCGAATGATTGTTGGCCCTAATTATCAGGCATTGCTACCCGCTACTATTTTACTGGGCGGAGCTTATTTATTGCTGGTGGATGATCTGGCCCGCCTGCTGGCCAGTATGGAAATTCCGTTGGGAATTCTGACTGCACTTATAGGGGTACCTTTTTTCTTATATTTGTTATTAAACAGCAAATGGGGATGGAAATAAACTTTGGGGGTATGGTAATGAAATTGGAAATCCGGAATCTCAGTTGCGGATATGGAAAACGCAGAGTTGTTGACAGTATTTCTCTTAGCATTAATGCCGGAGAAGTAATTGGTCTGCTGGGTGCCAATGGCTGCGGTAAAACTACTTTGATAAAAACTATATTAGGCTTGCAGCCCATTCAGGGAGGGGAGGTATTGCTGGACGGCACGAACATTCAATCCTGGACTTCTGCTCAAATTGCCAGGGTAGTTGGGTATATTCCGCAGATGCATACTCCGCCTTTTCCTTTTCAAGTACTGGATGTAGTTCTTATGGGAAGAACCGCCCATATCAAGCCTTTTGCATCTCCATCCCCAAAAGATGTGAAAATCGCTGAACAGGCACTGGAGATGTTGGATATTACTTACCTGCGGGATCGAATATATACCGAGATAAGCGGTGGGGAAAGACAACTGGTCCTGATTGCCCGGGCACTGGCCCAGGAACCCAAAATTCTGATTATGGATGAACCTACTGCCAGCCTGGATTTTGGCAATCAAATAAGAGTATTAAACCATGTTAACCAATTGGCTGGCCTTAATATAGCGGTGCTCATGTCCTGTCATTTTCCCGAACATGCATTTCTTTATACCAATCGGGTAGTACTTTTAAATGAAGGCCGAATCCTGCATAGTGGAACCCCGGATGAAACGATTACTACAGAGCGGCTAAAAAAACTGTACGGAGTAGATGTTGATATCATAACCGTAAATAATCGCATGAATCAGGAAATTCAGGTTTGCATCCCTGCAAGAAGCCGGGTGGCTGAAGATAAATATTATAAATCAACGGAAAGGAGAAACCAATATGCTCTCGCTTGAAGAGGCCAATCAACTTATCAGGGAAAAATTTAAAGACTATCCGGTAAAAACGGAAGAAGTAGATGTTTGGGAGGGTATTAACCGGATAATAGCTGAGGATATTATTGCCTCGGTTGATGTACCAGGATTTTCACGTTCCATGTGTGATGGTTATGCTGTAATAGCCAGTGATACACGGACAGCTAGTGAAGAGGCCCCGGTGTTATTAGAATATTTGGGAGAAGTGCCTCCTGGAGACAGTGCCAATATCGAGATAAAAGAAGGCCAGTGTATTTATGTTTCTACAGGAAGTATGATGCCATCTGGTGCTGATGCATCTATCATGGTGGAGCAAACCAGATTACAGGATCAGGAGTCTGTGCTGATATATAAGCCGGTTTTTAATGGGGAACGTATTATTAAACGCGGGGATGATATAAAAAATGGACAATTACTCATTAAAAAGGGGAATAGAATAAGCCCCAAACATGTTGGAGCTTTGGTGGCTGCTGGAATCTATCAGGTAAAGGTTTTTACCCGTCCGCGCTTTGCAATAATTTCAACTGGCGATGAGTTGGTGGATATTGGAGAGAATCCTGCTGAAGGTCAGATAAGAGACACTAATTCCTATGCTCTGCAGGCCTTTATCAATAAATTTGGGGGTGAGGTGGTTCGCAGGGTACTGGTCAGAGATAATCGTGACTTATACCAACGGGAATTGGAAAACGCGGTTAAATGTGCTGATATGGTTTTGGTTTCCGGAGGCTGTTCAGTAGGAATTCGGGATTTTACAGCCGAGGCTATCAATGCTCTGCCTGGCGAAGGTGTCTTTATTCAGGGGGTAAGCATCAGGCCCGGTCGTCCCTTAATAGTAGGTGAATGTATGGGAAAACCTGTATTTGGGTTACCTGGACATCCCATTGCCCCGGTAATTCTTTTCAAAATAGTAGTTGAAAAACTGTGGAATCATCTAGTGGGTTGCATTGAGGAAGCAGATGTAGTTAAGGCGGTAGTTGATTTTGATATGCGTCCGGCAGTTTTTACTCATTTATTGGTACAGCTGGAAAGAGGGGAGGGTTTGATAAGGGTTAAAGCAGCAGGTCCCGGAAATCCGGCACAAACCAGTGCTGTTTCCCAGGCGGATGGTTATATATGGATAAAAGATCCGGAAGCCGGGTTACGCAGGGGGGGAATTTCTGAAGTATACATATTCTAAGGGTAAATATCGGAGAAAGGTAAGAGGAAATGAATTCATTTAACTTTCAGCAAGGTTCTATCCTGAATGAAGTTTTAAACCTGGTAAAAGAATCACTGGCTGAGGAAATTAATGAACTGACTATTGAAAGGGCAGTAATTGGTGTATTTTTTACCGGGGTAAAGCTAAGTAATGGTCAGGGCGGGATTTGTGCCACGCCGATCAAAGTAATGCCTGATGCAGTTTGCTGCTCCAGTTCCACCGGACGCATGCCCCGAGCGGGTTCTCTAAAAGGCAGATTGGCGGTAGAAGTGGTGCAGGAAGCTTTACAGGAAGGAGATACAGCCCTGAAAAAGGCGCTGGCAATTGCAGTTTTAAGTGCTCTTTCTGCTACTGTCTGGGCTAAATATCCGCCCCATGATTATGTAATTGAGCAGGATGCGGATCCGTTGGATAGAGATTATTCACCTGATAAGAAGGTGGCCGTGGTTGGTGCACTGGGACCATTACTTAAAAAGTTAAGAGTAGGGGGAGTGCCTTATCGCATTCTGGAGATGGATACTTCTACTTTGAAGCCGGAGGAAATGCCGCATTTCTGGCCTCCGGAAAAGGCAGCCGAAGCTTTACCCTGGGCAGATATTGTGGTTAGCACCGGAACTACTCTTATTAACGATACTCTTGAGGGATTATTGATGGTTGCCGATCCGGATGCGGATTTTATTGTGGTGGGGCCATCGGCCAGCATACTTCCTGGACCGCTGTTTGCACGGGGAGTTAATTCCGTTGGCGGTGTTCTGGTAACTGATGCTGACCAACTCCTGGATATACTGGGCGAAGCCGGGGCCGGTTACCATTTTTACGGTTTATGTGCCGAAAAGATTACCTTGCGTCCCCAAAAAGACTCGTAATTTACCACCAACCGGAAGGATATGCTATTAAACCGACTAATGCTGATTCAATTAAAATATTTAAGGAAATAAAGTGCAAACAAAGTCGTGTTGTCAGGAATAATTCAGAGAGTAATATTCACATTTGAATACAGGAGGGCGTTACTAATTAAAAAGTAAGGTAAAGGAGAGGGGAATATATGAAAAAGAAACAGATTGGTTTGTCTTTGGTTATGGTGTTCCTGCTGGTAATGAGTCTAATGGTAATAGCCGGCTGTGGCAAGGAAAAAGCAGCAGATACACCGCCCGACAGTACCCGGACAATTACTGACATGGCAGGCCGGCAGGTAACCCTTCCGGCAGAGATTAATCGTATAGCAGCGGTAGGCCCGGTACCAGTGATTAATACTTTTATTTTTACAGTAGGAGAGGGAGACAAAATAGTTAATGGACTGCCAGGATTTGCTAAAAGTGAGCGTTGGAAATACCAGACGGTGTTTGCACCTCATATAGCCTCTTTGCCAACTATTCAGGAGTCCCGTACAGAACCTAATATTGAGGAACTTGTAAAACTGGAACCTGATGTAGTGTTTACTATGGATGAACAGATGGCTGCAGCAGTAGCCAACGCCAACATGAATGCTGTGTATTTATCCTGGACTGAGCCCGAGGATGTAAAGCAGACCATTAATCTGGTGGGAAAAGTGCTTAACAAGGAAGCCCTGGCAAATGATTATGTAAAATACTTTGATGCGACCATAGCAACGATAGGTAAAAAAGTGTCTGCCATACCTGAAGAAAAAAAACCCCGGGTTTTATATGCCAACATGGAAAGTATGACCGCACCTCATGAAATATCCGATTGGTGGATCGAAACAGCAGGAGGGCAGAGCGTAGCTAAAGCTGACCGTGTAGGGCAACAGCAATTGGCTTTTTCTATGGAACATTTGCTGAAGTGGGATCCGGAAATAATAATTGTAAGTACTCCGAATGATGTCAAATTAATTAGTGAAGATGCTCGCTTTCAAAAAATAACCGCAGTAGCTAATAAACAGGTTTATCCTACTCCTATGGGAGCACATGTATGGGCACACCGTACTGCCGAACAACCATTAATGCTCATGTGGGCAGCGAAAACCTTTCACCCGGAAACTTTTAAAGATTTGGATATGGAACAGGAGGTAATAAATTATTACCAAAAATTCTATAAAAAAACCTTGAACAAGGAACAGGCCAGCGAAATACTTAGCGGTGATCCAAAGATTTAAATCTTCAGATCATAATACAACTCCCGGAGAGTATAAACCAGAATAAATCATACCAGACTTCCTTTGCTGATCCAAAAGAGTGGAGGTGAAACAGGAAAAATAATAATATTAACGCTTGAGAGGGAGTTATTAATGATGTAGGGAACAGTCACAACTATTTGGCATGAAATCAAATATTGTCAATAGACAATCTGTTTTCTAAAAAGAAAGTGAGAAGGAGAAATTAAATTGAAAACAACCAGAAAATTTATAGTCTTAATTACCATAATGGCTTTAGTAGTGAGTTTTGGTCTGACTGGATGCGGTAAAGACCAGAAACAAGAAACCACAGTACCATCTGAGTCTGCTGTTCGCACTATCGTTGATGATGCCAACCGCGAACATAAGATACCGACTGAGATTACCAAAGTATTTTCTGTTAGTCCGGTTGGTGCTATTTTAGTCTATACATTGAATCCGGATTTATTAATAGGCTGGAATTATGAATTGCGTGAAGGTGAAAAGGAGTATTTATTACCGAAATATCAGAGCTTGCCAAATCTGGGAGGCTGGTATGCCAAAGCTACCTGTAATATAGAAGAAGTTTTAAAAATTAATCCGGATATTATTATTTCGGCAGGTGTATTGAACGATACATCAGTTTCACAGGCAAATCAGATTCAAGAACAGACAGGTATACCAGTTGTTCTTATTAACGCCGAATTGGCTGAACTGGATAAGACTTATGAATTTGCCGGCAAATTGCTCAATCAGGAGAAAAAGGCCCAGGAACTCTCAGATTATTGTAAGCAGGCAATAAATAATGCTCAAAGCAAGTCTAAAAATATAGAAGCGGATAAACGGGTACGAGTTTACTATGCTGAAGGCGCATCAGGCCTGGAGACTGATCCCAGGGGTTCAAGTCATACCGAAGTGCTTGAGATGGTTGGTGGTATAAATGTGGCTAAAGTCGAAGTGAAAGGCGGCATGGGTATGACTCCGGTTTCAATGGAACAGATTCTTTCCTGGAATCCGGATGTTATTTTGAGTTGGAATGATACTCAGGGTGGATATTACAGTAAGATGTTAACTGATGCAAATTGGAAAAACATATCTGCAGTTAAAAATAAAAAGGTCTATGCTGTACCCAGCGGCCCGTTTAATTGGTTTGATCGCCCGCCTTCAGTAAATCGTATATTAGGGGTTAAATGGCTGGGTAATCTACTCTACCCTGAGATATATAATTATGATATGGCCAAAGAAACCCGTGAGTTTTATAAGAAGTTCTATCATTATGACCTCTCAGACGAGGAACTTAATTCCTTGCTGAAGAATTCAGGCGGTTTATAAAGGTTCAGCAGGTTGGTTCTTAATTTGGCTATTGAGAAAAAAGAGGTGGTTTAAACATGGCAATTAATGCAATTGAGTTTGATAAGATAGCCCGTGAGGTATTTGCTCCGATTTATCCGGTGCTGGCAGAGCAAATTATCAGTCGATTCAGTATAGCAGGTATCTGTCTGGATATTGGATGCGGAGGCGGATATCTGGGACTGGCTGTTGCCCGTATTACTGATTTAAACATGATACTGTTTGATGAATCTGATGATATGTTGAAACTGGCTGATGGTTATATCCGGGAAAGTGGTCTGGAAACGCGGGCAAAGACATTAAAGGGGGATGTTCACAACATTCCCCTCGATGATAAAACTGTTAACCTGGCAGTAAGCAGAGGTTCCATGTTTTTCTGGAATGACCGGGTCAAGGCATTTCAGGAGATTTACCGCGTTTTGGCTGATAATGGTGCAGCTATGATTGGCGGAGGTTTTGGTAATGCGGATTTATTAAAAGAAATAGAAACCAAAATGCTGGAAATAGATCCGGAATGGAATGAAAAGCGACGCCAGCGGATAGGAAAAAACAAGGTAGAAGATTACCGAAAGGAACTGGAACAGGCAGGTATTTCTTCTTATGAAATAGTACAGGACGAAACCGGTTTGTGGATTATCATAAGGAGGACTGCTTAAATGGAGTGTACGATTTGCGAGCGATTTTGTACAATTTCCGAGGGTAGGAGTGGCGCTTGCGGTCTCTATATTAATCAGGGAAATGAAATCAGCGAACTATATCCGGATCGCTATCTGATAACTACTCCAATTTCCATTGAGACCATGCCAATATTGCATTTTTATCCGGGTGGGAAATTTTTACAGGTAAGTACGGCTGGTTGTAATTTTAGCTGCTCCGGTTGCATCTCAACGGTGATAGTGAAAGAGATGCAGCCGGACAGCAAGGCCCTGCGCTATCTGCAACCTGAACAGGTAATTGCTATGGCTCGTAAACAGGAATGTCTTGGCATTGCTTTCTTGATAAATGATCCGCTGGCATCCCTATTAACCTTTACCCGACTGGCTCGAATGACCAAAGAAGCGGGAATGTTGGTAGGGTGTTCAACAAATGCTTATTTTAGCGAACAATCGCTGGCTAATCTAATCCCTTATCTGGATTTTATCAATATTGGTTTTAAAGGTCTCAGTGATGACTGTTATCGCCGTTGCGGGGGACGCAGTGCTGCAACGGTTTTGCGTAATCTGAAAACCCTTTATGATAATGGAGTGCATGTGGAAGTTTCCTGTATTCTGGAGCGTGATAATCAGGTGGAAATCCAGCAGTTGGCTAAGAGTATCGCTGCGGTTTCCTCTGATATTCCTTTGCAGTTGATGCGATTTATTCCTTTCGAGGACGCTGACCCTGCCCGCGAAATATCCATACAGGAAGCAGAAGATTTACTGCCGGAATTGAAACAGTATCTGCCCCATGTTTATCTTTTTAATTCGCCTGGCACACGCTATCTGGATACCCTTTGTCCTCAATGTGGTTCAACCATGTATCGACGGGATTTCTATGGACCTATGGGGGCCAAACTAAAAAATCTACCGGAAATACATGAGTCTGGGGGAGTCTGCCCTCATTGTGGGCAGGTTTCTCCAATTGGAAACGGTACTCCTGCTGACCCCTATCAGGAAGGGGGGTTCCAGGGAGGCTATCCATTTACCCGTGCTCTGGAGATGGTTCAAGCTATTCTTATTGCGCTGGGGGTTGAGGATAAAAGTGAAGTGGTAAAGGTTTGGGAAGAGGTGCTGGGGGGACAACAACTACCGGATTTACATCACCAGATGCAAAATCCTAAATCCTATCTGGATATTATTCGTCAATATGGGAAGTTTGTTGACCGTAGTATCGAGGCAGAGGCCTTGGCCGGTTATATGGAAGAAAAGATAGCCATTATCAAAGCGGGGTATTCGCAGATAAAACGCCGACCACGCGTTTATTATTGCATGGGCAAGCCCTTATTTTGTATTAAAGGAGAGCGTTTTGAAAACCAGCTGGTGGAATTGGCTGGAGGGTACAGTGTTAATAAGGAAGTAGATATCGATGGACGTCCCGGGGAGACTCTCACTCCTGCTGAGCTTATGGCAATAAACCCTGAAACAGTGTTTCTTTCTGCTTTTATATCTACACCAGTTGAGAGTTTTTACCAGTCGTGTGTTGAGGATGCTATCGATATTCCAGCGATTCGTGATAGACAGGTATATCTGCACCCATCCGCCGGGTGGGACTTTGGCAATCCCCGCTGGATATTAGGCCTGATGAATATAGCTAATATTCTGCATCCGGAAATTTATCATTTTGATCTACTTGAGGAAAGCCAGTATTTTTACCGTCGTTTTTATCGGACAGATTATAAGCCTTCCGATATTAATCGTTCTTTTAGCAAACCGTCACGCTACTGGAGTTGGAAATAATCGGCGCTTTTTTTATAATAATATTAAGATTATTAATCACAGACTCCGGTGGTAAGTTTACAGATATGGTATTGGAGGTCAATAAGCATGCAGAAATCTCCAGACGGTAAATCTTTCTACAACTCAATGATGCCCATTTATCCTCTGCTGGCTCAGCAGTGTGTGGATGATTACCGGCTGGACCGGGGCATTTGCCTGGATATTGGCACCGGCAAAGGTTATCTTGGCCTGGAGATTGCAAAAATAACTAATATGAGTATTTATTATATTGATATTAAAACTGAGGTTCTGGAATTTGCCAGACAAACAGTTGCAGAAGCAGACATTGATAACCAGGCAGCGTTTTTAGAAGTTGATATTTGCCAGGGGCTTCCCCTGCCCGATAATTTTGCTGATTTCATTATCAGTCGTGGCTCACTCTGGTTCTGGGAAGATAAAGTAAAGGGCTTGACCGAAGTTTACCGGGTATTAAAAATTGGTGGAAACGCACTGATTGGTGGCGGTTTGGGCCGTTATGTCCCTTGGACAATGCGGGAAAGATTAACCGGGGGACGTACTAATAACGTACAGAAAAAAGGGGGTAAAAGACTTAATCTGGAGCAAATGCAAGCACTGGCGATAGAATCTGGAATCCCCAGTTTTAGAGTTATACAGGATGCTCCGGGAGATAAAGGTATATGGATTGAAATACAAAAACACCGATAAAATATTTTAAAAAAGGAAAGGGGCCTTAACCCTCTCAGACTGCGAAAAACCCTCGCTAAAACATAGTTTAAAAGGGGGTTTAGTGTTAATTATAATAAAACAATATAGGGTGATAAAATTGCTGGAACGTGCACCAAATATGATAAACAACTTGCAGATAGTAGACTTGGAGGAAATGGTTCCACAAGACCATTTAGTCTAATTGCAAGAAGATATTAAGGGTATTATACTCAAGTAAGAACAAAGCCCTGGAACCAGGTTGGAATAAGAGACTCATTTATTCATATAAAAAAATATAAGTTAATTGGGGGAAGGGTCACATATAATTATCAGCAGGGGGAGGAATGAATATGTGGACCATCCGGGAAATCAAGAGCAGAGCCTGGGAAGCGCTCAGGTCATATTACTGGAAAGCTTTTTTGGTGAGTCTGGTAATTGCCATTGCTGGCGGGGGATTTAATTTCAATTACAGAACCGGCAGTACGAGTACCGGTACAGGCTTTCCGGGCGGTTTGGATTCGATTTCCCCGGCGTTCATTGTGCTCGTTGCAATGGCTGTACTGGCAGGATTTTTAATCTTTTTTGCCTTTCACATTTTTATCGGTTATCCGCTGGAAATTGGGGGGAGAAAATATTTCGTGCAGGCTCAGCAGAATAACGAGGATATGAATTACCTGGGTTTTGCCTTTAACAAAAGCAGATACAAAGATATTATTATTGCCATGATATGGAGAGGATTTCTGAATTTCCTATGGTATTTGCTGTTGATCATTCCTGGTATTGTCATGTTTTATGCTTACCGAATGGTGCCTTATATTTTGACTGACAATCCCAATATAGGCTATAAACGAGCCGTGCAGTTAAGCACCCAAATGATGAAAGGAAATAAATTTCATATGTTTTTACTGGATCTGTCCTTTATCGGTTGGCTGCTGCTGGGTGTATTAGCCTTGTTTATCGGCGTCTTGTTTGTCATGCCCTATATCAATTCCGCCAAAGCTGAGCTGTACCTGGTACTGCGCCGCAATGCACTGGCCATGGGGATCAGCAATTATGATGAACTGCAGTTGGAGCAGTCAGTTTAAGATAATCGGCTGATGTCATAAAATAAAAATCACCTGAATCATACAGGACTCTGGCTTGAAAATGGCTGGGGTTCATTTGGGCAGGTTCATAAAATTTTCCTCTTATGATTAAGCATATAGTAACTGCATTATCAGGTATATCCTGGGTGTTCCCCAGCGGAATTGAGGGTAAGTTCTTTTATCAAAATAATGCCCCGGAAAATTTACCGGAATGTGCTAAATTAAACGAAGACACTAGCAGCCTTAAGAAATATATCGCATCTCAACGGGATTAATCCATGTACGCTACCTGCAATGTTTCGACTGCAAAATGGAGTCAAGGCAATAGTGCATTTGATTTGGAAAGTGATGTTGAAAAGCCCGGATCATTTCCGGACTGGGATAAAAAAGCAGACCATAACGAAATTGTCCGTCACTATATACTAAAACCCATTTAGGAAGATGCGTGGTCAAGTATGTCAAGGACAGGATAATGCGCAAAGGCACCCGGGCCCGGCGCAGTGCCCGGTTCACTTCCGGGGTGCATGGCCCCAGCCATTGCAGGTCCTCATTCGGAATAAGAACCTGCGGCATATCATTATAAAACCAATGGGAATTAAAGATGCGATGGTTGAAAAGCAGTGCATCATCATAAATAAGGCAGAAAACTTCCTGGCTGCGGCGCAGAAAAAAGAGCAGTAGCCCCCCGAAAAGCAGCCATACACTGCCGATCGTCAAGAGCACGGAAGCTTTGAATTCTGGAAGGATGATTCCGTAATAGATAAGGAAAAGAAATGGTACAGTTATGGCCAAGCCGATAAGAATAAAAATGGGCAGATACTGCTTTAACACCGCTGACTGGGAATAATGAAAAGTCTCCAGCAGACGGTATTGGCTGTTGCCGGCACGGCCATTGTTGGAAAATTC
>DAIMDR010000032.1:0-12791 GCA_036725705.1 Syntrophomonadaceae bacterium
CCCTTTTGGGCAGGGGTCTAGGGATATGAGTCCACATACTAAAGAATTGATGAAATTAACTCTTGAAGAAAAGCTGGCCCATGGCGGGCATCCAGTGCTCCGCTGGATGATTGATAATATATTTATTCGAACTGACCCAGCAGGCAACATTAAGCCGGATAAAGAAAAATCCAGTGAGAAGATAGACGGTGCTGTAGCAACTATTATGGCGCTCGACCGTGCAATTCGCTGTGGTAGCGGTATGGATTCCTCTGTGTATGACGAAAGAGGTTTATTAATATTCTAATTTGCAACCGTCCTATGATTCTATAAAATCATAACACAGCTACGAATATTTATGATATGCTGCTATTATCCCTACAAGCTACAGATTTTTATATGGAGGTGAAGCAATGACCTTATTAGAATTAGGAAATAAACTCAAAGAAATGTATGAAACCGAAGGCGCAAACAAATCCACTATGATTCATCTCTTTGGTATTATATATGGTGATGAAATGCGTAATGCTGGAGTCAAGCCTATTGATGTGGTGAAAGCAGCTCAGATGCAGGAATCTTATCAGACGGAAGTAAACAAAGGAATGAACTTATCAAAATATGTTGAATTGAAAGCTGTGTATAAAAATAAGTTCTAAATACAAATAGCAAATACATCGATAAGCATCTCACAAGAGGTGCTTTTTTTATGCCCATTTTTAAGGAGGATGATGCTATGGGGTTACTAAAAAATATATTCAAGGCCAGAGATAAACCGGAAAACAGAACGCCAGGATCAAGCTATAGTTTCTTCTTTGGTGGCAGTTCAAGTGGTAAGCCTGTAAACGAGCATACCGCTATGCAAATGACCGCAGTATATTCCTGCGTGAGAATTTTAGCTGAAGCTGTAGCCGGCCTTCCCCTGCATCTATATAAATACACAGATAACGAAGGCAAGGAAAAGGCCCTCTCTCATCCTCTGTATTTTTTACTCCACGATGAGCCGAATCCGGAGATGAGTTCTTTTGTGTTTAGGGAAACCTTGATGAGCCACCTGCTTTTATGGGGAAATGCCTATGCCCAAATAATAAGAAATGGTAAAGGAGAAGTCCTGGCCCTTTATCCTTTGATGCCAAATCGCATGAGGGTAGATAGGGATTCTAAAGGAAATCTATATTATTCCTACACCCGTTACCAGGATGAAGCACCAACTATGAGTGGCATGACAGTCACCCTAAGGCCCAGCGATGTGCTGCATATCCCTGGCTTAGGCTTTGATGGACTTGTGGGCTACTCCCCTATAGCTATGGCCAAAAATGCTATTGGCCTTGCCATGGCAACTGAAGAATATGGGGCTAAGTTTTTTGCCAACGGTGCAGCACCGGGAGGAGTCCTTGAGCATCCGGGGACAATTAAAGATCCGCAAAAGGTAAAAGATAGCTGGAACATGGCCTATCAAGGCAGCAGTAACGCTCACCGGGTAGCAGTTTTAGAAGAAGGGATGAAATATCAGCCTATTGGCATATCACCGGAGCAAGCTCAATTTCTTGAAACGAGAAAGTTTCAAATCAATGAGATAGCTCGAATTTTCCGGATACCCCCACATATGATCGGAGATCTTGAGAAATCGAGCTTCTCTAATATAGAGCAGCAGTCACTGGAGTTTGTAAAATACACCCTTGACCCTTGGGTAATCCGCTGGGAACAGGCTATCAGCCGCTCTCTTTTACGGACTGATGAAAAGAAGCTTCTATTTGCCAAATTCAATGTGGATGGGCTGCTTCGAGGCGACTATACTAGCCGAATGAACGGTTATGCAATAGGGATACAGAATGGCTTTATGTGCCCTAATGATGCAAGAGCATTAGAAGATATGGACTTGATACCTGATGAATTAGGTGGAAACAAATTCTTGTGCAATGGCAACATGGTGGATTTAGCTCGGGCTGGGGATTGGAGTAATAAGTATGGCGAGGGTTGATATGGTAGGCAAAGACCAATTTTTATAGATTGGAGGTAAAAGATGAATGAAGAAATTCTGGAACTGGGTACGTGATGAAGATACAGACTCACGAACTCTCTACCTAAACGGCGTGATAGCCGAGGAAAGCTGGTTTGAAGATGATGTGACCCCAGCTGCCTTTAAGGAAGAATTGTTAAGCGGCAAAGGAGATATCATTGTCTGGATCAACTCTCCCGGAGGCGATTGCATCGCAGCAGCACAGATTTACAATATGCTAATGGACTACAAGGGCAATGTCACAGTTAAGATTGACGGAATTGCCGCATCAGCAGCATCAGTGATTTCCATGGCGGGAACAAAAGTTCTAATGTCCCCCACATCCCTAATGATGCTTCACAATCCTTTCACTATCGCCATTGGAGACAGTGAAGAAATGCAAAAAGCAATCGGTATGCTAAATGAAGTAAAAGAAAGCATCATCAACGCCTATGAGATTAAAACCGGCCTGTCGAGGACAAGGCTCTCACACCTGATGGATGCGGAAACCTGGCTAAATGCTAATAAAGCTATTGAACTTGGCTTTGCCGATGCCATTATGTTTAAGCCCGGCGAAAGCCCGCCGCAAGACAGTTTTGTATTTAGTCGAAGAGCGGTAGCAAATTCCCTTCTCGACAAGCTGAAAAAACCAATGCCCCAACAGTCCACCGAGCCGCTATATGAGCGGCTTAATTTATTAAAATATTAGGAGGTACCAACATGAGTAAAATACTTGAATTACGTGAAAAACGGGCTAAAGCCTGGGAAGCAGCCAAAGCATTTCTTGATTCAAAACGAGGTAATGACGGTCTAATATCTGCTGAGGATGGCGCAGTTTATGACAAGATGGAAGCAGACATTGTTAATCTGGGTAAGGAAATAACCCGCCTTGAGCGACAGGAGGCTTTAGAGGCTGAACTTAATAAGCCTGTCAACATGCCCCTTACCGGAAAGCCAGTAAATCCAGATATGGATGAAAAAACCGGCAGAGCCAGCGATGAATACAAAAAAGCCTTCTGGAATGTAATGCGTTCAAAGAACCCCAGACAGGATGTGCTAAACGCTTTATCCATAGGCGAAGAATCAGAAGGCGGATACCTTGTGCCGAATGAGTTTGAAAGAACCCTTATTCAAACCCTGGAAGAAGAAAACATCTTCCGTAAGCTGGCTAAGATCATTCAAACTTCAAGTGGGGATCGTAAAATTCCCATTGTAGTCACCAAAGGAACCGCATCTTGGCTCGATGAAGGTGAAGATTATGACGAAGACGATGTAGTATTTGGTCAGGCTTCAATCGGAGCCTACAAGCTGGGTACTATGATTAAAGTTTCCGAAGAGCTCCTAAATGACAGTGTGTTTAACATTGAGGAATTTATCTCAACTGAGTTTGCCAGAAGAATCGGAGCCAAGGAAGAAGAAGCCTTTCTTGTAGGAGACGGTGAAGGAAAGCCTACAGGCATCTTTGCCGCAACCGGAGGTGCGCAAATAGGTGCTACTGCTGCCGCAAATAACGCTATTACTGCAGATGAGGTTATTGATTTAGTCTATTCGCTTAAGTCTCCCTACAGGAAAAATGCGGTATTCATCCTTAATGACGCCACCGTTAAAGTCTTAAGAAAACTAAAAGATGGTCAAGGGCAATATTTATGGCAGCCCTCATTAACTGCTGGGACTCCGGATACTCTTCTTAACCGGCCGGTTTATACCTCTGCTTATGCCCCTACTATTGCAGCTGGTGCCAGGACTATCGCTTTCGGTGATTTCAAGTATTACTGGATTGCCGACAGACAAGGAAGAAGCTTTAAACGCCTGAACGAGCTTTATGCAACTACAGGTCAGGTTGGTTTTCTCGGCAGCCAAAGGGTGGATGGGAAACTGATTCTTCCTGAAGCAATTAAAGTCTTGCAGCAGAAGGCTTAATGGGGGTGCTAATGATGAGCTATAACACTAAAAACTATACCGAGCAAGGCGGCGAGAAAACTGTCATTGGCGGGATTTTGGAAGTTATAGAAGGCGGCTCTTTGGAGATTAAAGAAGGAGCATTTTTAAAAGGATTCCCTATAGCTTCAAACCAGGCTAACAGCACCGCCGCCAAGGTCAATGATCTAAAGGATAACTTCAATGACTTGCTGGCCAAGCTTAAGGATGCTGGTTTCATGGAATTTGACACCTGGAACGTATCCGTTGCGAAAGCACCGATAGCTACCGAAGGGCAGCCGATAACCGCGAATCAAAGCCAGGTCAGTGATGTAACCATTGCCGATAGCATAATCACTGTTACCGTTGATGTAGATGAGCTGGTGGAATTTGATAGCGCCAATCCCGCACAGGGCATCCATAAATGGATAGGGATTTTAATATCTACCGGACTTTCTGATATCACCAAAATCAAATACAACGGTTATCAGCTAACACAAGCTGATGTAACAGAGGCAGCCAGTGTAGGCGGCACAGACGGAGATATCATCATGTGGCTCAAATGCGATGAGATTATAGAAACGCCTAAGCTCTTTACGCTGTGGTCCTCCGGCTATGATGAAACCGAATTTATGGTGGAAATAGTGGCTCCAGAAGAATAAAGAAAGGATGGTGGCGGAGATGACACTATTTGAAAAAGTTAAAGCTAATCTGATCTTAGAGCATGATAAGGATGATGAACTTCTCAGTAGCTATATCGCCGCCGCTATATCCTATGCTGAAAGTTACCAGCATCTATCGGAAGGTTATTATTCCAATAACGAAATGCCCCTTACTACCGAGCAAGCAGTAATCATGCTTACCTCCCATTTTTATGAAAGTAGGGATGGTGGCACCGGGGGGTTCTTTGCCGACAGCGCATTAGCTGGACAACACGCACGGGATACGGTCAATTTGCTTTTGCGGCTTAACCGGGATTGGAAGGTGTAGCCTATGAGCATTGGAAAAATGAACACCTTCATTGACCTTATAACAACCGAAGTAACAAAAGACAGTGAAGGTTTTAGCACAGTTAAAGATACCATCATCGCCTCGGTTAGAGCATATAAGGAAGATCGGTATGCCAGCGAGAAATGGGCAAACATGGCTGCCTTTTCTGAAGCCAATGCTCTTTTCCGTTTTCGAAGGATACCAGATGTTGAAGTCTCTACTGCTATGGTTATTGTTTGTAGTGACGGACGCTATGAAGTTACAAGTGTGATGGACATAAAGAATCGTGGAATGTATATAGAGGTTTTAGCCAAAAAAGTAGTGGCATCAGAAATGAGGGGGTGACTTGGCATTATGGGACGCTGCTCAGTTAAAATGCCGGAAGATTTTCTCTTAAAGATTTCAAAACTGGGTGATAAGACAGATGAAATTATTCCTAAAGTTCTGGATGCAGGCGGTGTGGTCATGCTTCATAAGATTAAATCAAACTTAACCGCTGCCATTGGAAGCGGCACCAAATACCCGTCACGTTCCACCGGAGAACTAGAACTTGCTTTAGGACTCTCCCCGGCTCGACTTGATAATAAGGGCAACCATAATATTAAGATAGGGTTTTCCGAGCCGAGAAGTGATGGTGACAGCAATGCCAAGATTGCCAACATCATTGAGTATGGAAAAAGCGGTCAACCACCAAAACCTTTTTTAAAGCCAGCCAGATCTTCCGGCAGAAAATTCTGCATTGAAGTGATGAAGGCAAAGCTGGACCAGGAGTTGAAAGGAATATGAGCATATTATCTGAATTAAATACTCTCTTAGGAACGTTGGATATACCTATTGAAACCGGAATATTCAGCGAAGCTCCCCCAGATGAATATCTGGTAATCACTCCGATGTCAGATATCCTTGACCTTTACGCTGATAATAGGCCGTTAACACAACTAGAGGAAGTAAGACTTTCTCTTTTCACAAAAAGCAACTATATAAATAGGCGAAACCAGCTGACAAGATTACTCCTTGAGGCTGGTTTTTCCATTACCGATTGCAGATACATCGGGTTTGAAGAAGATACAAAATACCATCATTATTGCGTAGATGTAATGATGGTATACGAAATGGAGGTATAAAACCATGGCAACCATAGGATTAGATCGGCTATATTACGCCAAAATCACTGAAGATACAAATGGTGATGAAACTTATGGCACCCCCCAAATACTGGCCAAGGCCATGACCGCCGAGCTAAGTGTAGAGCTTATTGAAGCGATACTTTATGCCAATGACGCAGCATCAGAAATAGTCAAAGAGTTTAAAAGTGGATCTTTAAGCCTTGGCGTAGATGATATAGGGCCTACAGTGGCTCAAGATCTAACCGGCTGTAAGATTGACAGTAACAATGTAGTAGTTTCCAGAAGTGAGGACGGTGGCAGCCCGGTAGCTATTGGGTTTCGGGCTAAGAAATCCAACGGAAGATATCGCTACTTTTGGCTTTACCGGGTTATCTTCAGTATTCCCGCAACTAGTCTGGCCACCAAGGGGGATTCCATCACCTTTAGTAGTCCCACCATAGAAGGCACTGTCTTTAGAAGAAACAAGCTTGATGGGGAAAATAAACACCCGTGGAAAGCAGAAGTGACAGAAGGAGATGATGGAGTTGCAGCTTCCATCATTACCAATTGGTTCACATCTGTTTATGAACCCGACTTCACTGAGGTAACACCCACCATTACCATTGCGACTCAACCAGCAGCCACAACGGAAGTGACCGCAGGTAGCATTACCGAGAGCCTCTCGGTGGTAGCCAGCAGCAATACCAGTAACCCAGTTACTTACCAATGGTACGAGAATGAGGTGGACAGTGCCACCGGCGGCACGATTATCAATGGAGAAACTGCGGCCAGCTTTGACATTCCTACTGATTTGGTAGCCGGTACCTATTATTACTATTGTGTTTTAAGCCTAAGCGGTGCTGATAGCGTAACCACTACTGTAGCTAGCGTAGTGGTTTCAGAATAAGGATGGGAGGATAACTTATGACTAATGAATTAAAACCAGTGGAAGTAGATGAAGCTTCTGAAGAAAGAAGTACAGCGATAACCATTGGCGATAGAGAGTACCGGCTGATTCTCACCACGAAAGCAACCAAAGCCATCGCCAAGCGCTATGGGGGGCTAGAGAAGCTTGGCGAAAAACTCATGAAAACAGAAAACTTTGAAATGGCCTTGGAGGAAGTGGTGTGGCTCATCACTTTGCTGGCCAATCAGTCCATCCTAATCCACAATCTTAGAAACAAAGAGAATAAGCAGGAACTCTTAACCGAAGAAGAGATGGAGCTTTTGACCTCACCTTTGGATCTGGCCCAGTACAAAAATGCTATTATGGCCAGCATGCTGAAGGGGACCAAAAGAAATGTGGAGAGTGAAGAATCAAAAAACGAGGCGGTCGGGTAAGTGAGGAAGAACTCTTTACCCGAATTATTTATTTTGGAACGGTGCAATTGAATCGCCGGGAAGAAGAAGTCTGGCTTATGCCTATTGGCTACTTGATGGATTTGTGGGAATGTCATAAGCAGTTTATTGGTATCTCAAAAATGAGAAAGCAATATTTTATTGATGACGTGATTCCCACTGGAATATAAAATGGTATATTTATTGGCTAACAATGTTATAATCAAATATACTTTATTACTAGATAAATGCGAACAAAGATTATTTATACTGAGATTCTACGTCAGTACTTTATAAACCACCCTCAAAGCATTGATAAATATACGTTCCTTCAAAATTCAGCTTTCACCCATTGGGTGAAAGAAAAATGCTCAAAAATGTGTTGAATTATCAGCTTTTATGAGTCGATATATGGTACAATAATAGTAACAAAAGCAGAAAAAGGGGTTTAAAATATGATTAATAAAATTGATTTCACAGCTAAGAATCTAACATCAAATGCAGGTCTTTTTCTTCTCCTTGAGAACGCAAAAAGTAATGAGATTTTTGATCTAGTTGAAAATGACCTCGTATTTGATAATGACTCCACAAATAAAATCAAGATGAATCATATAAAGACGATGATCTGTGGTCACTTTATTGGTATAGACAAGCTAGAACGTCTAAAGCTCCTTCAAAATGATCCACTCGTTAATGAATTTGATATTTCCGTAAAAGAACCTGAAACAGTGTCACGGTTTTTAGGAAACTTCACCTTTAAGACAACACAAATGTTTAGAGACATTAATTTTAAAGTCTTTAAAAAACTGCTCACTAAAAGTAAATTGACATCCATTACGATTGATATTGATAGTAGTGTAATCAACGTAGAAGGTCATCAAGAAGGTGCATCAAAAGGATATAATCCCAAGAAACTAGGAACCCGATGCTACAATATCCAGTTTGCATTTTGCGACGAATTAAAAGCCTACGTCACCGGATTTGTAAGAAGTGGCAATACTTACACAGCTAACGGTGCATCTGAAATGATCAAAGAAATAGTAGCCAACATCAAAACAGATGATTTAGAGATTTTATTTCGAATGGATAGTGGCTACTTTGATGAAAAAATTATTGAAACGATAGAATCTCTTGGTTGCAAATATTTAATTAAAGCCAAAAGTTATTCTACGCTTGCATCTCAAGCAACGAATTCATCGGTTGTATTCGTTAAAGGTGAAGAAGGCAGAGAAACTACAGAACTGTTTACAAAATTAGATAACTGGGAGAAAGACAGAAGGTTTGTTGTGTCTCGCGTACTGAAACCAGAAAAAGAAAGAGCACAAATATCACTTTTAGAAGGCTCTGAGTACGAATACTTTTTCTTTGTGACAAACACTACATTGCTTTCTGAAAAAGTAGTTATATCCTATGAAAAACGTGGCAATGCTGAGAACTATATTAAAGAAGCCAAATACGACATGGCGGTGGGTCATCTTTTACTTAAATCATTTTGGGCAAATGAAGCGGTGTTTCAAATGATGATGCTTTCATATAACCTGTTTTTGTTGTTCAAGATTGATTCCTTAGAGCCTTCCGAATACAGACAGCAAATAAAGACCTTTCGTTTGAAGTATGTATTTCTTGCAGCCAAAATCATTAAAACCGCAAGAACTGTAATTATGAATTTGTCAGAAAACTATCCGTACAAGGAAGTGTATGAAAAATGTCTGGTATAATAAAGATATCATCTTGAAAATCGAGTGTTGCTCTGTGGATAACTTGCAGGGTTTAATAAGTATCTTTACTCCAAAGTTGCAATCAATAATTTATTGAAAAAGATTGAAAGGTGGTGGTAAATAATGTTACAATGTGGGAGTATCAGTTTAAATTCTTCTTGAAATAGTGTTCTTTTAAGCTAATAAAAAATGCACGTGGAATTTAGGTATTATTAAAATATACGCAAAAGCAGTTTTTGAAAGGCCGGTTTATGCTATGCAGGAATGCCGTCAAGTTGTTTTCGAAAAATTAAAAAAAGCAGGGATCGAATATGAGCTGATCGAGCACCCCGCGATGCATACGATCGAGGAAATGGAAGCTTTGGAACTCAATAACAAGAAGGAAATCAATAAAAATCTGTTTCTGCGCGATGATAAAAAGAAACGCTATCTGCTGTTGATGCTTTCTCAGGACAAGAAAGTCGATCTTAAAGAGCTCAGCGCAAAAATAAACAGCCGTCCTCTTGGGTTTGCCTCGGAAGCTGACTTGCAGACATACCTCGGATTAAGCAAGGGAGCCGTCACCCCGTTCGGGGTATTGAATGACGAACGGCGGAGCGTCGAGGTGCTGATCGATAAGTCCCTGCTGCGAAACCAACGGGTCGGCGTGCATCCGAATGATAACACCGCGACAGTGTTCCTTAAGCTGAAAGATCTGGAACGTGTAATCACGGAGCACGGAAACAGATTCGAATATATTGAAATTGGAGCCTGTTATGGAACTCATGATTAAGTTTATAACCGTTACCGGTCTTGGAATTCTGGAACTGTGGGCGGCGATTCCGGCAGGGACCGCCTTAAAACTTCCGCCGCTTCTCAACGGCCTGGCGTCCGCACTGGGGGCTATGATCGGCGCGCTGCTGGTGATTGCTGTCGGCGATCGCCTTCGCAGCTGGCTGCTTGCGAGGAAAGAAAAAAAGCAGAAAGAAAAAGGGCGGATCTACAGAATCTGGGACAAATATGGTGTCGTTGGGCTGGGACTGCTGTCTCCGCTTTTAACGGGCGCATCGCTCGGGGCTGCGATCGGCATTTCGTTGGGTGCCTCTCCGAAACGGTTGTTCCTTTGGATGAGTGTCGGCATTCTGGTTTGGACGATTTTACTGACCGCAATCAGCACGTTGGGATTTTCATTCATAAGATAAAAAAAGGCCGCAGGTTCGGGTTTCCGGGGGAAACGGGTACTGCGGCCTTTTGTATTTAATGACATGCTTCCTGCATTTTTTGATCTGTTTTTTTAGAGTTCGTGAATAAACAGCCCGCTGCCGAGTTTCGGTATAATTAAATCTTTGTAGGAGGTACGTGTCTATGTCTGACTGTTGTTGCGGTTGTGCATCAACCGAGAAAGAAGAAGTTGTAATTGGTGAATACGTCTGCTATTGCAATCATGTAACGGAGCAGGACATCATCAATGCTATCCAAGATGGCGCTAGAAGCGTCCAGGAAGTGATCGACAAGACTGGCGCTATGAAGAATAGCAACTGTGCAGTAAATAATCCTAAGGGGACTTGCTGCTATCCAGATATTGTTTATGTATTTGATAAGAACAAATAGGGGTTTAGCCTCTTAAACGGAAAAAATGAACCAAGCATAACCTGTTTGGTTCATTTTTATGAAATATCAACTATTAAGTGTGACACAGCCAATAATTTTTATGTAAAAATTCCTGAAACAAAGAAACCGCGTTATATATTCTTTGGCAATGGCAGAGGATAATTTATGATAAAAAAATCTCTTAAAAGTGCAATTGGCGTGAGCATCGGTGTAACGATTGGAGGATGCGTTCTTCCAAGAATATTCTTCAGTAATTTACACAACGACACATGGCCACCTATCTGGCAACAGGCCGTTCTTTATTTCGTTATCGGCTATGTTGCATCGTTCCTTGTATATCTGGTAATTAATTGGATAAAGTCTAAGAAATGATTTTCAAAAGTCAGATTGAGATTATGAGCATCATCTTAGTAGAACGATATGCTATATAATTTATATTCCGCGGTTTAAAAATATTATCTTTACCAAGACACTCTAAACCAGGGTGTCTTTTTTTATGCCTGTAAGTAAGGTGGTGAAACACTATGGCAGATAACTCCTCCTTTGGCCTTAAAATCGGCATTGAGGGCGAAAAAGAATTTAAAAACGCCTTAAAGGAAATTAACCAAAGCTTCAAGGTGTTAGGTTCAGAAATGAATCTGGTTACATCCCAGTTTGATAAACAGGATAAATCCATTCAGGCAATAACAGCCAGGAACAATGTTCTTAATAAAGAGATTGATGCGCAAAAAAATAAAATCAGCACCTTAGAAGCTGCCCTTAAAAACGCCTCTGACTCCTTTGGTGAAACGGATCGCAGAACGCAGAATTGGGCTACCCAGCTTAATAATGCCAAAGCAGAACTTAACAATATGGAACGAGAGTTGGAGGAGTCCGCCGCCGATGCGGACAAACTTGGCGATGAGTTGGAGGAAACAGGTAAATCTGCAGATGCGGCTGGCGGTAGGTTCGAGAAGCTAGGCGGTATCTTAAAAGGTGTCGGAGCGGCGATGGGTACAGTGGCCGTTGCAGCCGGTGCCGCTGCGATAAAAATCGGCAAAGAGGTTGTGCAACAGTTCGGTGAGCTGGAGCAGAATCTTGGCGGTTCGGAAGCCGTGTTCGGCAAATATGCTGCGTCAATCCAAAAGACGGGCGAGGAAGCCTACAAGAACCTCGGCGTGTCACAGAGTGAGTATCTGGCTACCGCCAACAAGATGGGGGCCTTATTTCAAGGCTCCGGCATTGAACAGCAAAAAAGCCTTGAATTGACAGAAAAGGCAATGCAGCGGGCGGCAGATATGGCATCTGTGATGGGCATTGATATGCAGATGGCTTTGGATTCTGTTGCGGGAGCAGCCAAGGGCAACTTCACGATGATGGATAACCTTGGCGTTGCGATGAATGCTACCAACATTGAAGCCTACGCCCTCGCCAAGGGCTTAGATTTCACCTGGGCATCTGCTTCAAATGCCGAAAAAGCTGAAGTTGCGATGCAGATGTTCTTTGAAAATACAGAGCAGTATGCGGGCAACTTTGCCAAGGAATCCACCCAGACCATAACCGGCTCGATTGGGTTGATGCAAGCGGCTCTTGGCTCTTTCACAGCTGGATTAGGCAATGCTAATGCTGACATGACAAACCTGACACAGAATCTTGTGGACGCTTTTCAGGCGGTGGTTAAAAACATTGTGCCTGTCTTAGAGAATATCGTAACTGCACTGCCGATAGCAATGGATGCGATTCTGTCGGCGGTCGGCGATCTGCTTCCTACACTGCTTAATACTGTCACGAATTTGTTTAGCCAGGTACTGGAAACAATCCTGAACCTATTTCCGGAACTTATTCCGGCCACCGTTGATGCGATTATGACGATTGTCGGTGCACTAATCGATAACCTCCCGCTAATAATCGATGCGGCGGTGCAATTAGTGACCGCTCTTGTGGAAGGCTTAGGCCTTGCTTTGCCGGAATTGATTCCTGCGGCGATGAGTGCGGTTATAACAATCGTAAAAGGGCTGCTTGACAACATGGAACAAATCATCGAAGCAGCCTTTGCCATTATAAAGGGACTGGCAGAAGGACTTTTGAATGCTCTGCCCCAGCTTATTGAGGCGTTACCTTTAATCATTACTAGCATCATTAATTTTATTACAGGAAATCTGCCCACAATTATTGGAT
>DAIMDR010000033.1:0-12261 GCA_036725705.1 Syntrophomonadaceae bacterium
AACCCCGGGAGTTGAGGCTCATACCCATGAATTTATTCAGACTGGACAGATCGATTCCAAGTTTGGTTTTACTTTGCCCGATGGTCAGGCAATGGAAGGGGTAAAGACGGCACTGAATACTCCTAATATCAACCTGGTTGGACTGCATTGCCATATTGGTTCCCAGGTCTTTGAGATGGATTCATTTCGTCAGGCAACTGCTTTGATGATGGATTTCATGGTTGAAATACATAATAAATTAGGCTATCAGTTAGATGAAATTGACATGGGGGGCGGCTTTGGCATTTACTATTCTGCCGGAGATGAGCCTACTTATGCAGAAAATTGGGCTGATGCAGTTATGAGTACTGTGGAGGAAAAAGCCCGTCAGGCCAACATAAATATACCTCGTGTAATAGTGGAACCGGGCAGATCCATAGTTGGCCCTGCAGGTGTTACCATTTATTCAATAGGTTCCTGCAAAGAGGTTAACAATGTCAGGAAATATCTGGCAGTAGACGGCGGCATGGCAGATAATATCAGGCCTGCTCTCTATGACGCCAAATACACTGCTATTTTGGCTAATAAAGCTAATCTGCCCCCGCAGGAGACAGTATCCATCGCCGGCAAATGTTGCGAATCCGGAGACATGATAATCTGGGATATTGAATTGCCGGTGGCTGAGGCTGGTGATTTATTGGTGGTATTTGCAACCGGGGCTTATAACTATAGTATGTCCAGTAATTATAACCGCTTGCCCAGACCGGCCATGATACTGGTAAATGATGGCAACAGTGATTTAATTATCAAACGGGAAACCTATGCAGATTTGACCAGTAATGACCTTATACCTCCAAGGTTGAAATTGCCCCGGTAACTGCAATAAGCAATGAAAAAGTATTTAAACTGGTATAATGTTAAGATAATAACCAGTAGGATATGGGGGAGATTGATTTGCAGGACGCTTCAGGATTTAATTTGGAAAACACGGTTATGAATACGCTTGGCATCGAGATTATTGAATTTACACCTGAACGGGTAGTAGCTCAAATGCCGGTTACATCAATTCATCATCAGCCTTTCGGGTTGCTGCATGGAGGTGTTTCTGTAGTTATTGCTGAAACCGTTGCCTCTTCCGGCAGTTATCTGCATATAGATGCTTCCCGACAACGGGCAGTAGGACTGGAGATTAACGCCAATCATATTCGCAGCGTGCGTGATGGAGTTGTAAAAGCTGTTGGTGTTCCTGTGCATGTGGGGCGCAGAACTATTATTTGGGATATTCGTATTTATGACGAAGCCGAAAAATTGGTCTGCATCTCCCGTTGCACCATGTCAATAATTGATATTGAATAAGAAGACCGGGGTACTCTATGGGTACAAGCATGCAAATAATTTATCGTAATGGTCAATCCCGGAGCAACATTAAAATGGGGAGATAAATCATTTGGATATTATTACATCACATAACGCCTTGGATTTTGACGGATTGGCTTCCATGGTGGCAGCAGGAAAACTTTATCCTGGTGCCGTAAAAGTTTTTTCGGGAACCTTATCCAAGAATGTCAGGCAATTTTTAGCTTTATATAAAGACTCTCTGATTATAAAGAGTCCTCGTGAAATTGACTTATCAAGGGTTAGACGCATGATATTGGTAGATACAGGCAATATTAATCGTTTGGGACATTTAAAATCTACTGCTGCGCAATCTGATATGGAGTTCTATATTTATGATCACCATCCCATATCGCCTGATGATTTACACGGCCCCATATCAGAAATACATGCTACCGGGGCAGCGACTACTATATTGGTTGAAAAAATATTGGACCAGGATATCACGGTCAGTTCCTTTGAAGCTACCATTTTAGCGCTGGGAATTTATGAAGATACCGGCAGTTTGCTTTTCCCTTCCACTACCCCCCGGGATTTAAGGGCAGTATCCAATTTGTTGGAGCGGGGAGCCAACCTTTCGGTAGTAGCAAATTTTATGGACCAGCCTTTTTCAGGTGAGCAGCGCCAATTGCTGCAGCAACTGCTTAATACGGCCCGTCATTACCGAATTAATAATATGGATGTAGTGATAGCGGTTGATGATGGTGAGGAGTTTATTCCCGGCCTGGATATTGTAACCCATCGGTTGTTTGAAATGGAAAACAGCGATGGGATATTCGTTTTAGCACGGATGGAAGGCAGGATTCATGTAGTAAGTCGCAGCCGTACCGGTAATATTAAGGTTAATGATATTTTAAAGCCGTTAGGAGGAAGAGGTCATGACAAAGCGGCTTCGGCGGTTGTAAAAGGTCAGGGAGTTGAAGAAATAATAGGGATTATTACTGCCGGGCTGGGAGAGAATTGTACTCCGGGTATGCTGGCTAAAGATATAATGTCTACGCCGGTTAAAACCATACCTATGTCGCACAGTATGGAAGAAGCCGGTAAAATAATGCTGCGCTATGGACATACCGGTATGCCGGTAGTAGAAAATGATCAAATGGTAGGCGTAATATCCCGGCGTGATGTTGATAAGGCCCGTATTCATGATTTGGGGCATGCACCGGTAAAAGGATTTATGACTACAGCAATTCTGTCCGTTGAGCCTGATGCGCCAGTTAATGAGATTCAGCGGTTAATGGTTGAACACGATATTGGAAGACTTCCGGTGGTAGAAAAAGGGAAACTTATCGGTATAGTATCCCGCACCGATATTTTGCGTACCCTGCATGGCGAGGATTATCCCGAAGACCATGAAGTTTTATATTCAGGCAGTGAGTCAGAAAAAGAGAATTGTTGGGAGATAATGCACGATCGATTGCCTTCCCGGATATTGACTATTTTGAAAATTGCCGGCGAAGTAGCTGAGGAACATGAGAGCACAGTATATTGTGTAGGGGGATTTGTAAGAGATTTATTTATCCGGGTCCCCAATTTTGATGTAGATTTGGTAGTTGAGGGCGATGGAGAGGCTATTGCCCGTTCTCTGGCTCAAAGACTGGGTGGCAAGGAACGAATTCATCCCCGTTTTAAAACTGGAGTAGTCATATTGCCGGATGGTTCAAAAATAGATGTAGCCACAGCTCGTACTGAGTATTATGAGTTTCCGGCGGCCTTGCCAACCGTGGAAAAATCATCTATTCGTGAAGATATGTACCGAAGGGATTTTACCATTAATACTCTGGCCATTTGCCTTAATCCGGAGTCGTTTGGAGATTTAATCGATTATTTCGGCGGGCGCAAGGATATTGAAAATGGGTTAATACGCGTACTGTATAATTTAAGTTTTGTTGAGGATCCTACCCGTGTATTGCGGGCTATTCGTTTTGAACAGCGTTATCGTTTTACTATTGAACCTGATACCTTGCGATTTGCCAAAGATGCCATTGAGCGTAATATGTTGGGTAAACTGTCCCATAAACGCATACTGCAGGAATTAATTTTAATATTAAATGAGAAAGACCCGGTAGCATCACTGGATCGGATGAGAGAAATTGGCGTCTGGAAATATATATTACCGGAAGTGGACCTGCAGAAAATAAGCCGTACTACTTTGAGACGCATACCGGTGGTTATAGCCTGGTGGCTGGAGAGAGAATATAATAACGAATTTAAAGCCTGGCTGGTTTATATAATGGTTATATTGGCACAATTATCTGATCAACAGATAGAAGAAGTAATTGGTCGCTATTATTTGGATCAGTATGCCAGTAACAGTATTCGGGCTTCCCGTAAGGCAGGCGATATTATCCGTGACATTGAAGTTCACGGAAAATCCTCACCGGCAGATATTAACGAAATGATGGCCGGTTTTTCCACTGAATCTCTGGTTTATTTATTGTTAACCGCACACAATGAAAATACCTGGGAGACAGTGGTGGATTATTTGGAGGCTAAAGATAAGGTTAGGGTGGAAATAAATGGACATGATTTAAAGGCTATGGGTTTGAAACCCG
This sequence comes from Syntrophomonadaceae bacterium, assembly GCA_036725705.1. Lineage (GTDB taxonomy): Bacteria > Bacillota > Syntrophomonadia > Syntrophomonadales > Syntrophomonadaceae > JAAYBS01. The sequence goes on from DAIMDR010000033.1 coordinate 3,930, forward strand.
GTCCATTGTATAGCACTATTCTGGCTGAACTTTACCGACAAAAAATGAATGGCCTTGTATTAAGCAAACAGGAAGAATTGCTGATGGTGACTCAATGGTTAGAGGAGGGTAAATTTAATAATGCCTGGAATAGTTGAAATGGTTATTTGGCTGCCGGGAATAATAATTGGCTTGACTTTTCATGAATTTGCCCATGGCAAAGTGGCAGATTATTTAGGTGATGACACTCCCTACTATCAGGGCCGTCTTACCTTAAATCCGCTGGCACATATTGACTGGATAGGCTTTGCTATGCTGATGATATTTCATTTTGGCTGGGCCAAACCGGTTATGGTCAATCCTGCAAATTTCAGGGATGTCGGGGTAAAACGGGGTATGATGCTGGTATCTCTGGCTGGACCGGTTACCAATCTTTTGCTGGCCCTGGTGGGAATGTTTTTAATCAAATATATATCGCCATACCAGCAAGCACAGTGGGCAGATTATACCCTGCAGCTGCTGGGGCCTTTGGTATGGATAAATCTTATTTTGGCAGCTTTTAATATGATTCCGGTACCACCACTGGATGGCTCCAAGATTCTGGCCGGATTACTCCCCGATGAGGGAGCCAACTTTATGTATTCAATGGAAAGATACAGCATGTTAATCCTGCTGCTATTGATAATCAGCGGAGCAATATCAGTAATTCTTACCCCTTTGGTGCAGATACTTTACGGGTTATTAAGTGCAATAGTTTTTTAGGGAGGTTCTAACCGTGGCTTATTTAGTTGATCTGGAAGCTTTTCATGGACCTCTGGATTTATTACTGTATTTGATAGAAAAAAATGAAGTCGAATTGGACGACATTCCGATTGCGATTATTACCGATCAATATATGCAATACCTTTCGGTTACCGGGGACTATGATCTGGAACGCATGGGGGACTTTTTACTAATGGCCTCCTATCTGCTGAATTTAAAATCCAGATTACTATTGCCACGCGGGATAATGTCCGAAGAGGAAGAAGAGGAAGATCCGCGGACTGATCTGATGCAAAAACTAATAGAATACAAAAAATATAAAGCTGCTGCACAGTGGTTGCTTGATCTGGAAAGCGGGTTACTGCCCCGGGTTTATTTCCGGAATGCATCAGAAGGCCTGGCTACAGATGAACAATTACTTGCCAACAGCATCAGTTTATTAAGAGCCTACCGGGCAATTTTGAGGCGTATGCCGGAAGCTGATGAGTTATATGAACTTCCTGATGACGATATTAGTATACCGGAAAAAATGCAGCAGATAATGCTGGCTTTACATAATCCTGCTCAGGAAATTTGGATGCAGCAATTATTTGCCGGTATTTCAGGAAGACGGGAGGCCCTGGCTTTATTTCTGGCTTTATTGGAATTGATTCGCTTGCAAAAGGTTACTGCCATACAGGAAAATAATAATGAGGATATAAAAATATATTTACGGGTGGAATTGTCGGGATGATTATGCGTGAAGAAATCAAGGGTGCAGTAGAAGCAATTCTGTTTGCCCGTGGTGAACGGGTAAGTGCTGATGAACTGGTGGAAATACTAGATGTGCCATTATTGGAATTGAAACCGATTTTAAGAGAAATGATGGTTGAGTATCGTGAGGCTAATCGCGGTATTCAGATTACGCTTGAAGATGGGTATTATACACTATGTTCAAAACCGGAATACTCAGATATACTGTCGCGAATGATTCGACCGGTTAAGCGCAGATTGTCCCCTGCTGCCCTGGAAACTCTTGCTCTTATAGCATACCGTCAACCGATAACCAGAGCTGAAATTGAAAGCATTAGAGGCGTAAAAGGGGACAAGACTATTTCCGGTTTGCTGGAACGGGGCCTTATAGAAGAGGCAGGCATCAAACCGGTAATTGGCAAGCCCGTATTATATGGAACCAGCGAAGAATTTTTGCGTGTTTTTGGCCTGCCAAGTTTGCAGGATTTACCCGGTTTGGAGGAGGAATAAAGGTGTCTGAGAAGTCTCTCGAAGAACAAATTAAAACCAAAGCACAGCAAGCCCGTAAACTGGCACAATATATGAGCAGTACCGAAGATTTGGTAGAAAATCAGATTCTCAAAGCCCAGGAAGAAGGAAAATTTAATAACCTGCCCGGAGCCGGCAAACCTTTGAACCTGCAGGAAAATCCCTATGAACTGCCTGAAATGCGGATGGTATTTAAAATACTGAAAGATAATAATTTTGCCCCCCATTGGATTGAGTTGGGAAAAGATATTGATGCGGATTTGGAGAAATTCTGGCAGGAGGTAGATTATTTCTGCCGTTATACCCGGATTATCTGGCGGGAGAAGCACAACGATGATGTTATAACCCGATATAATAATAAGAAAAAGCATTTTTATTTCGAAAGTCGCATTACACTCGATAAGATCAGTAAAAAAATTGTGGATTATAATCTGCACTGTCCAAGTTTTCAATTAGGGCGAACCAATATTAGCGTTGAAGATGAAATGGCCAAAGTAATTAATACTATTGAAAACAGCATTGAACAATCCAGACCAAAATGAATTCTGCATAGACGGCAGATTACATGGGAACAATAACCAAAACAGGAGATTGTACCATGTCCGAACACCTTGTCATATTAATTATTTTAATAGTATCCCTGCTATTATGGATGCTGAATATAAAAATACATTTTATTTTTAAAATTGACTGGCCGGGAACTTACCCCCACCTTGAAATCTTTGTCATATCACCATTTTCAACCGGAAAACGCCAACTATGGATAACTAAAAAAGAGTTTTCTGATTGGCAGGAATTTAATAGTTGGCTTAAAACCAGAACTACTCCGCTTATACGCAGCATTATACGCCGGGGATCAGCTCATGGTGACGAAAGAGATCTGAGAAAATTATTAACGCGAATCAGCCATTACCTGATTTTACAGCGTCTGGATTGGAAAAGCTGCTGTAGTACTGGTGATGCTATGTATACCGGACTATTAACCGGAGTCATCTGGTCAATAAAAGGAATAGTGGTAGGTTTGCTTAATAAATGGATTGAAATGAAGGAATTGAATCTGAATGTTGCACCGGATTTTAATTTCATTAAGCCGCGATTGAAAAGTGAGATAACAGGTATATTCAAAATCCGATTGGTACATATTATATTCATAGCATATTTAATGCTGGTTTGGATAGTCAGGGGGTATTATAATGGAAACGCAATCCGGAAATGGAACAGGTCATCCTATAGAGAGTCTTATGAAAACTGCCATGCAGAGTATTAAGGAAATGGTTGATGTAAATACAGTCGTAGGGGATGCAGTAGAAACTAATGATGGTTCAGTAATTATTCCAATTTCCCAGGTTGCATGTGGTTTTGCGGCTGGCGGAGGAGAATATGATTTATCTCCCCAATCCAAAAATGATACATTGCCTTTTGCGGGGGGAAGCGGGGCGGGAGTATCAGTAAAACCGATCGGTTTTTTGGTGGTACGCATGAATGATGTAAGGCTGATATCTACCACAGGAAATCATCTGGCCGAAAGAATGGTGGATATTGCTCCGCAATTTATGGATAAATTGGATGGTATATTGCGCCGCAACAAAGGTGAAGGCAATCTGGATGATACGCTTTATTAATGTATTAGAATTATAAACCTTTGAAAAATAACGGCTATAAGCCCCTGAAAACAGGGGCTGTTCTATTTTTATCGTAAATCTCATACCCTTCTAAGAGGCAGGAGGGTATTTTTCAAATGCTGAATGTAATTTGGTTATTGCTGCTGGCTATGGGAATAATTGTAGCCGCGCTGAACGGTAATATTGAAATTGTAACCAGTGCCGCTTTGGATGCTGCTCAGGGAGCTGTAGCAGTCTGTTTTGATTTGATTGGGGTTATGGCGCTATGGCTGGGCATTATGAAAATTGCAGAAAAAGGCGGCTTGATAAGAGTAATTGCCTGGGTTATGAGACCCCTGATGGTAAGGTTATTTCCCACAGTCCCGCCTCGGCATCCGGCCATGGGAGCAATTATTCTTAACTTAAGTGCCAATATGCTGGGATTGGGCAATGCTGCTACTCCATTTGGCATGAAAGCCATGCAGGAATTACAGCAATTAAATCCGGACCCGGAGCAGGCATCCACGGCTATGTGCACCTTTCTGGCCCTTAATACATCCTGCATTACTTTAATACCGGCCACAATTATCGGAGTAAGATTATCTTTCGGCTCTGCCAATCCCACTGAAATAGTAGGGCCGTGCATATTTGCTACCAGTCTGGCAATGCTTATTGCCGTATCTCTCGATTACTGGCTGCGTACTTACAGCCGCTGGGGGAGATAATTATGTTTCTGCAGGTACTGGAAACTGTTTCCCGCTGGGCAATTCCTTTTTTGCTGTTGACGGTGCCGGTTTATGGATTTGTAAAAAAGGTTCCTGTATATGAGAGTTTTGTAGAAGGAGCTCAGGAAGGGTTTACTACGGCAATAAAGATAATTCCTTTTTTGGTAGGGATGATGGTATCCATATCAGTTTTCCGAGCTTCGGGAGCTATGGAATATCTGACCCAAATATTGTCGCCAGTCACCAATTACCTGGGAGCCCCGGCTGAAGTCCTGCCTCTGGCCATAATGCGTCCCTTATCAGGAAGCGGCGTTTTAGGGATGGCTACTGAACTGATGCGGGTCTATGGCCCCGACTCTTTAATCGGCCGTATTGCTTCAACCATGCAGGGAACCACGGACACCACCTTTTTTGTCTTGACCGTATATTTTGGAGCAGTCGGGATAAAAAAATTCCGCTATGCGGTGGTTACCGGATTAACCGCTGATATTACCGGCTTCATCGCCTCAGTATACATCTGCAATTTATTATTTAAATAATATTCTTATAAGGTGCCAGGCACGGGACTTATTAACTTATTGACATTGTGATTTTCGTTGCTGATTGGATATCATATATATCTAAAAAAAATATGTCATTTCGTGGGAAACCGGCAGGAGTTTTTACTATTTATTCGAATAAATACTACCTGGAAGAATAAAAGACTAACCATATTATTAACAGGAGGTTGGCGTTAATGAAAAATATTGCGAGCTTAAGAATTAAGCAGGTATCATTAAAAGCGCCGTTAATAGCTTGTGTGGTGGCAGTTATAATTATGCTATTTACTTCATTTGCTTTAGCCGGCGATACAGCCAATAATCAGGAGACGGTTATGGTTTTTATCCTGGATAACAATTCCTATACCGCAAATGGCGAACTGATTGTTATGGATGTCAGTCCCTCAATTATTGAAAGTCGCACCATGCTGCCGGTCAGATATGTCGCGCCACCTCTGGGCGCTGATGTTTCCTGGGATAATGAAACCAGAAAAGTAACGGTGTCATCAGGGAAAACGAACATGGAACTATGGATTGGTCAAAGTAAAGCATTGGTTAACGGGAAGTATATCCCTATTGATACTGACAATGCCAATGTAAAACCTCTGATCATAAACGGCCGCACCATGTTGCCCATCCGTTTTGTTACCGAAACACTGGGCTGTAATGTTCAATGGGACGAAGCAACCAGGAAAATTACTATTATAAAAACAGTATCAAATACTGATCCTCAGTTAGAAGAATCCCTTGTTAAGCCGGGTTTATCAAAACTCCCGGAAGTCAATCTCAAACCTCCGGTGCTTGAGCCATCAAAACCCAATCTTGGTTCGTTTATTTCCATGGATTTGAGCAAAATCAAAAATGCATGGGGAAGTACACAGACTGGAAAAGTGATGAAAGTAACGATGGAAGAAGCCGATATCCCAGTGGTCATGCGTGTGGGACGGGGATATGATGTCTTTGGCAAATATGCATCTGTAGATTCTTTAAAGCAGCCGGTTCTGGATACCACCAAGCTCATCCAGAATCAAAGAATGGAACGCATTCGTTTTGACCAGGGTGAAAACCGTCAAATCATCAGCGAATCCATACGCTCCTACAGTACCAGTATGTCAACTAAGATAAGCGCATCAGGCAGCTATTTTGGCTTCGGCGGTTCGGTCAACGCTAATTTTGATTCAACACGTACCCAGGAATTAAACAACTATTTTTCCACCTTCAGCTATGTGGTTAAAAAGTATGGCGTATATGTCAACGGAACAACCAACTTAAAAGATTATCTAACAGATGATTGCAAAAAAATGCTGAACGACAGCAGCATTCCTGCCAGTACAGTTTTTGCAAACTATGGTCAATATGTGCTGGTAGATACGATCACCGGCGGCAGAGTTGACTACAGCATTACCGCCAGTTCCAAAGCCTCAACCAGTTATGAAAACTTTAAAACTGCGGCCAAAGCGGATTTTAATGCCGTAATCTTCAGTGCCGGCGGCAGCGGCTCCTATCAGAACATCACGAACAAGTCCGAATACGACAGCAACAAGGATGAGACCCTCCATAGTTATGGCGGCGATTTCACGCTGAATATCAATCAGTTCCTGACCGAGCCTCAGACCCTGACGAAATGGGAAAGCACTCTGGAGAATAAGGGCACGCTGGTGGATTTCGGCAGCACTACCGCCCGATCTCTGGTACCGATTTGGGAGCTGTGCGACAATTCCGCCCGTGCTGCCAGTATGAAAGCCGAATTTGAAAAACAGAATCTGGCCCAGGGTAACCAGTGGCCTATGCAAAAATATATAACCGATATCGTATTCGTCTCAGATAAAAATGAATGGAACGCCAGAAGCAAATGTCCTCCGGGGTATCAGTTAGTCAATGCTGATTTGAACGCAGGAGCCGGCGGGAACTTCATCTATCTGTGCTATAAGCTGGGTGAAAACATCAATGACGCCTATACCGATTTGTTTATGGAATTAAGGGGCAGTGCAGCACCGTCGGAGACCAAACTTTTAAACCATAATGCTAATTACGTTAACTATACGCGTATCGGCCAAGACCTGAATGCAGGTTCCGGAGGAAACTTCATTTATTTATGGACGTCCAAAGTTCCAACTCTGCCGCCTATCACTGGAATTTCGGTTGCTTTCGATGATCCCAATAAAGTCAATCCCGAATGGTACAGTGTATACTGGCAAAACACCTTTAGCCCGGCAGATGTCAATAAGAGCGTCAAAGGTAAATTTATATACATCAAATTCAACAGATAAATATGAGTTACCTGGTGCCAGGCATCAGAGTTATTGACTTATTGAATCTTATAATAACCTGTTAATTTGTTACCAACTTCTTTAGCGTGGTTAAAACCTTGGTTTTCCACGCTGCTTTTTTGCCTGTTTACAAGCTATGTCGAAATAAACAACTGTTATTATGTGGATAAAAACAGGAATATTACCATTTCATCAAAATAATTAAATATCAAGGGGTGTATTCAATGAAAACCAGATGGCTGCATTTGGGGCTTGGGGTTTGTATAGCTTATATTGTTTTATGTATACATCTGCCAAAAGATATTTTTTTATCGGCGATTTTTAACAATGACTATTTATTTACTATTAGTTATATAGTAATGAACCTAATTTTCGTCACTATGATTAACGTAAGCAATAGAAAACTATCTTTTTACTTATTGGGCCTTGTAACAAATACATTAATATTATTGACTGATGACGCAGGAGGTTATTACTACCTGAACAGGGCAATAACCATAATCACACTAATTATTTACACCGCTTTAGTATTGATAGTTTTGGGTATTTCGTATTTGATAAAGAGATTAAGATCTCAGCAGAACAGATCATAACAACTGTAAATAGGTAAGATAATCACAATATAGTATTTAATCTTCTCAACAATATAAGATAAGATTTCGTAGAATCATTGATTAATTAATTCATTCAGGAGGAAATTCTATAAAAATAATCAGAAGTTTTAACTTTTTGAATAACTAATAGTGGACATTTATATGTAAAAAATGATTTAATAATGGGTGATGTTAAAATATATTAAACTTTTTGGATAAAAGAAAATTAATAAAAACATTAGTATTAGTCCCTTCTAGGGACTACTTATGTGTTTAAGCCTTCGCCTACTAACATCATTAATTTAGAAATAGTCACTAAAAATCAGGTTTTAATAAACTGGTTATAATATAAAAGCAAACGAAAAAACAGAGAGGTGGAAACAATAATGAAAACTGACATTCAAATTGCCCAGGAATCGAAAATGGAACCGATTATCAATGTAGCTGCATCAATTGGTATCAGCGAAGATGATTTGGATCTGTACGGTAAATATAAAGCCAAAGTATCGCTGGATTTGTGGGAAAGATTAAAGGAGCGGCCTTCGGGAAAATTAGTTCTGGTTACTGCTATTAATCCTACTCCGGCAGGCGAAGGCAAGACAA
>DAIMDR010000034.1:0-8038 GCA_036725705.1 Syntrophomonadaceae bacterium
ATTGACTGGCGTCTCTTTTTTCAAAGACCTCTGTTAAGCATTACAGGAATACTCCTTTAATGAACCTTTAACCATTTCTATTCTAATTTCCACTTCAACACCATTAGCTCTTAGATATTCGAAAAGGCTGTTAATGTGATTCTCTGCTTCAACATCTTCGAGTACTTTGGAATAATTAAAAAGGTAAAAATAAATCATTATTGTTCCTCCCACTGCTGCATACTTTAGGCGATGTGATCAACGTAAGCCTTTATTTGGCTTTCAATCTTTTTTATAAACGCCTTCTGGTTTCTATCCGACATTCCTTGGAATTTTACATATAATCCTTCTACTTCTAATTCATCGATTATACTTTCACAGGCTTCTATAACCTGCTTCACCTCGCTAACCTGTTTAGCAGAAAGAAACTTTGGCCTTTTTTGAAGGCTAGCAATCGTCTGCAAAGCTTTGGTTGCATCATATTGCTTAATATCTTTCAATGAGGGCACATGGTTTGTCATCCATATTTTTGCTAACCCCTTTCGCTTCTCTTGGATCGACTCATAAATGCTACCATAGATTGCCTCAGTATCTAACGGAGGATCATTGTCAAAAAAGGTCTCAGTCTCCTGTTGGCACTGTTTCAGTATTATCTGAAACTGTTTATCATCAAGTTCAGAGTCATTCAATATATTGACATGTTGTTCCAATAGCTCAAGTTGCTGTTGTACCAGGACTAAGTCTTCAATATTTTTATCACCTTCAAAAATCTTAATAAGCAGTGCAACCTCCTGCTTCCAAGTAGAGATTTGGCTATGATTGTTCATTTCTTGAATATCATAAATGTCAACAAGACGCTGTTTGTTACGAGTAACTTGATCTAGACATCTCCTCTGAAATTGGGCCAACATTTTCTTAGCATCTTTAACCTCACTTTCAACAACTTTGGTGTGTAGAAGTGCCGTCTCAAGCCCTTTAGCATAGTTTTGCACTTGCTCTAGCCAACTGCTTAAAGTTTGCATCGTGGTAGAATCGTTAATTACATTGCTATCAACCATTTGTTTAACATTGGTTACAGTTTGCTTAAGCTCCTCAATAAACCGGACATTCACCTCAATCTCTTCGACAAACTCGGCTAAGAGCTTTTGTTCTTCATCTAGACCCAAATTCTGTAGATTGCGCCCCACTGAAAACATTTTACGTTTAAAGTCTCCGAGATTTTCAATGGAACGAACCGTTTGTCGTTTATACCAACTTGGAAACATTTGCTGCGTTTGCAATCTAGCGTTTGCTAGGTTTTCCTGCACAACCTGGATTTGAGCATAGATCCATTTACTATCTTCCGATTCCATCAAGGATAATAGCTCTTTTAGTATTGCTGCGCCCCATGACAATAAACTTAAATTCCCCTTTTCATTTCCTTTATAAATCTTATTAGCAGCATCGTCCAATTTTCGTTCAAATTCATTTAAGTTAGCCTGGGCCGCCCGGGCTTTGTTAGCCAGATTATCATATTTATAATAAAGGAGCTGAGGAATGGGCATTTTGTCTTGTAATACAAGAGCTTTTTGGTAAAACTCTATTCTGCCGCTGTATGTATTCTCGGCATCCCAGTCCTCTAGCAACGCCTCCCACTCTGACAAAGATTCTTCTGACACAATTACTGCATCTGTATTATCAAGGATGGTCAGATTAAGAAAGTTGCCCTGTATAGCATCAGAAAGCCAGGTTTCAATAGATACTAGCTGGTTATTTAGCAATAGATTCAGGTTATTCCGCCGTTTCCCGATAAAAAGAGCTAAGATTAAACCAGCTGAAGCAATATTGCATCCATAAGGTGGAGCACAGAGTAAGCGTACAGCCCAGCCCAAGTTTAAAGAGCCAGGACTCTCTTCGTTTGGTTGCAGATAGCCTTCTAGAAGTTCTATTATTTTGCGAAGGTTTTTGTCTCGTGGTTTCAGCTTTATAGAACCATCTTTATCGAATACTCCCCAGGCTTTGTCGAAAACCTTCTCGCCTCGGTTCTTTTGCTGGGCAGCTTGGGTCATCAGCCAGTTTCGGTCTAAGAGGCCTACAAATAGTTGTCTGGTAAATATCTGACAATCTCTAGCAGCATTTCCTCTAGAGGTGCTAAAACCATCGAATGGAAACGGTAGTCTTTCACAATAAATGTTGTCAAAAACCTGGTAAAGCATATTAGTCAGGCGACTTGGCTGTATGGGTTTAGCAGTAGCAACTATTACATGTCTTTCTTTCTCAAGTTTAGAAACATGATTTTGCATATCAAGTATCAGGCTATTGCTTTTATCTAAAATAAAGTTATGGAACTTAGTTTTTTCTTCATCGCCCATTTGTTCTTCTAAAACCCAGTATTCTGCTGCTAGTTGCGCCAAATAGCCATCAGTATCATGCAATAGTATCACTACAAGGGGAGCTCCCAAGTCCCAATCTACGTTATTCTCAATTAAGCTGGAATGTAGTAATTCGGTAATCCTTTCTTTGATAGTATCGAGATTACTCTTGGCTCCCACGTAACAATATATCAGATGCCCTCTAGGTTGATCTGTTTCTCTAGTATCCTTCCACATCTTTACTGCATAATCGATCTGCTGTTTTATCAGGGAAATATTAGAATATTGTATTTTATAATCCCATTCCCGCGTAGCAATGTGGTTTTTTGTCCCGAAATCAGTACTGAATAGATCCTGCCCACTCCACTTGCTAAATTTTTGCGCAAATATATCAGCCCGTTGATCAATACTAATCAGGTCAGCTTTTCGCTCTAGGTAGTCTAAGAAGGCTCTCCTTGGTACAGCTTCTCCAACGATCTCATACTGGCACAACTGTTCACTCCATTCCAGGACCCCATACTCCATCTCTAGTGATGTGACTGCCGAAGATATAAGATTACCGTTTACTCCACTCAATTGCTCGAGTAATTCCAGATAGTTGGCCTTTGACTCAACTTTAACACCTATCTTATTGGAAAGAAGTACTGCTTTAAGTACGAGTTTTTCTTCTGTGATAAGTTGATATTGATATTTAGATATAACAGTTTCGTAAGCGTTAGCCGAAGCACCTTGTTGACCATATCGTTCTGCAGCTATGAATTCCCCAATTAACGATTCATTACAAAAGTCAGTTGGCACTATCATCTTTCCTTGTTCAATAGCTGCTTGGCTAAAACTAGCATACACTTCCGCTAGTAGAGAAAGGGCTGATCTTTGTTGCAGCGACTTACCAGCAGAACTTAGTTTATATAGAATCCAAGTAGAAATGGGATGCAAAGGCCAGCATCCTTCAATAATGATTTTGGTAAATCTGTGATTATCTATCCACAAGGAGTAGTTTCTAAGGTCAGGAAACCAGGATTCCATATTATTCTGAATATGTTCAATTTCCGAGCTTGTAAGTAGCTGTTCTTGCAACTTAGCCTGATCCTTTTTCTCCATCAAATTGGCAATCAGAGTCTCAAGATTCGTTGATAGTCGAACCTTTCTTACCGCATCATATCTTGTAACATACCGGTTCAGATCATCGCGCAACTCTGGCGCTATCCTTGAAATGTAGGCCTTAAGTTCATATTGGATAAAGCTCAGCAAAAACACTCTGTCACCATTAGCCTGGACACATTCAAATAATTGCTGCAATGCACCTGATCCAGCTACGTGAGGCTTTTGAACTGAGAATTCCAAATAACGGCCAAATTCATCGAAAACAATTAGAATACCTGCAAATGGTTTATTAGGGCCACAATATGCCTCTTTAGTCACTCGCACAAAATCATGTAATGACTCTTGCCCTACTGCATGGATAGGTGACCCCATCTTCTGCTCATATATTAAGCTCACCCGCCAAAATGTATCTTCATCCTGAGATTTAAGAGCTTCGATTATATCCTCAAAGCGGTGATTGTCACCAAATTGCTTCTTATAATCGCTGATTAGTGCATCATAGAAGGATTCCGTAAATACCTGGGCAGTTCGGAAGCGAGGCCGAAGGTTTTCTAAAACGGAGGTATCCAAGCCTGCTTGATTCAAAACCCGTAGAATCTGACGAATAATCTCACTGTTAAGATCAAAATCCTGCATTCCATTGAGTGTTACCACTAAGAAAGGTTGTGCATTTTTTAGAAGAGCTTTAGTTTCTCGACCTATCGAAGCATCAGCCATACTAAGGTTCTGTAGTATTTCTTTTGAGACCTTTGAATTTGGTTGGGAACATAGACATGCTAAGGTAACACCCAAGTGGGATTTTCCGGTTCCATAACCGGCAATGGCTAATTCGAAAGGCTCGTCCGACGATTCTCCATAAATTCTTTGCAAGATATCCAAGGTGAAGCTTGTAGTATCTAATAAACGAAGTTCACTACCGTAATCATTTTTGCTGACACCGTGGTAATCAGATCCGTGAAAAACATAGTGTTTAGCTGCTTTCTCAGCTAGGGGCATATCATGTTCAAACCAACCTATCTGAACAGCTCCATTAAATAATAAGTCATCTCTAAACGATACTAAATCAGCATATTTCATTTTACCCCCCCCATTACAGGTCATCCCAAATATGTGGCCATACTTCATCCGCTTTACTTAACGGTTCTATTATCCAGGGTTGCATTTGACGATCGATAGATATGTATCCCGTTCTCTCCATTAACAAGCATATCTTTTCAACTTCAGGCTCTCTCCAGAGACACATATCCAACCAACCGCTTTCCATCTGCAAATCTGTAAGAGTGACCTGATTTTGACTAGGAAAATACGCTTCTAGTATGCTCAATAAGAACGCCGTATGAGGTAAAGCATAGAAGTCCAACAAAGGTGCTTTTCTTCGAACTACATCACCGTTCACTTCTATAGCCTTTGTTCGAGCTAACCCAGCATCCTCCATATAGGTACGAAGCAAAGGCCCGGTTCTATCGTTCCCCAGGCCAAAGATACCTACCAGGTAATCCTCCAATTGCTGCGTGTCAAAGTGACTACCTAAAGAACTTCTTCCCTTAACAAAAACAGCATTCCAGGCTAACGCACCTATATCTGAGCGACATAGATTCATGTGCAATACCCATTGAGTAACCTCTTCTCCCAAATATTTATCTTCTGTAAAGACAGCCTTGCCCAGACTAGTTAACTGAGGAACCTTTGTGCCCTTAATAGCACCTGTATGTACTTCAATTAAACCCATACCGCGGGCATAATCTATAATAGCTGGTAGTTTCCCGTTTGACTTTCCCATAGGGATCCCGGTATGATCAGATATCTCTTGTAGAGTTCCAGATTTGCCCAACGCACTATAGTCTAGTAAGGCAGCAATAAAGTGCCTTTCTGGAATAAAGGTCTTATGAAAATTTATTGGTAGCACCGTTTAACACTCCCTAAATGCCAACTCTATTCTCAATCTCACTGATTTTGATTTTGAACCACTTGTTTGGCTCCAGGACTCCATTTCTTTCATTTAATGCAAATCCCAATGTGTAACATTCTCCCCGTTTTAATGAAGCCAGTCGTCTAACCCACTCCTCGCTTCTTTCTTCCGTAGCATCAGCTAAAATACCGGCATACGATCTTATTTCTGTGTCAGCCGGTTTAAAGAAGAGCTTATGACTTGCCTGAAACAGTCTATCCCGCTCATCTCTGCCTAAATTACTAAGAGTTTGAGTAGCAAGCACTAAGGAAATCCCAAATTTTCGGCCTTCGGTCAAAAACTGTCCTAGTGGACTCTCCAACCTATGATCCAAGTTTTGAATTTCATCCAGGACTATAACCTTAGGTTTATCTTTATCACCCTGAGCTCGGTAGTATCTATAAAGATCAATTAAAGCAAACTCTGTAATCAGACGAGCAAATTCTTTCATAAAGCCAGCCAGCTGTATAATGTGGCAGCGGGAACTAGTATCAGAAAATAACTTCTCCCAACTTTGCGGATCTTCGACTCCAAAAGGTGTCGTATCCACAAAGGGCTGAATTTTTGTCATCGCACTAGCTGCCGATGCTGCTGTCGGCCCCCCACTATTACTCATTATCTGTAGACGTTGCATCAGTACAGCTAAATTAAACTTGTCCCCATTTTCATTAACCCCATCCCGTATTGCGGTATAAAGTGCAGATTTCTGCTGGTCTCCTAGTTGATATATTTCTCCGAATACTCCACTTACTCTCTGAGCCGTAGAAGCGGGATCCTCTGGTAATTCAAATCCTTCTATTACTTCATATTGCTGTCTGAAGGGATTAATGGGCAGGGGCTCCCTGCGTACGATATGTTGCTGGGGCTTAAGAATATCCTTAATTATTGATTCTAATTGGTTGGTTGTAAATCCGTTAGTATAATCCACAATTAAGCTATTTTGTAAATACTTAGCCAATTCTAAGATTATGGCTTGAACCGTATACGTTTTTCCAGTCCCAGAGGCTCCAAAGATTAACAGATGCCTGTTAGGAAGATCTTTATGACCAAACTCCCAATAAATATCCCGATTGGTATTGACAACTTGCCCTAACATAATCCTGTCTGGGATGGTCGGCTTTCCATTTTCTCCAACCTGTGTTTTAAGTTTTTCTTTGGTACTTTCATTCCCTAACGGAGTACTATCCCCGGAAGCGGTTTCTGGTTCCAAACCGCCAAGTCCTGACTTAACTTCCTCTTCATCATCGTCATCATGGTTTACTACGAGGGCTGGCGGTGTAAACTCAAAACAAATTGATTTATTGCTTACAAAGATATGTCCTGTTTGGTTATCAAGACAAGCCCGTTGTAAAAATTCCCTTCCTATTTGGGCCACACAAATATCTAATGACTGCCCTTCCGTACTATACTCCCAATCACCTCTTGAGTTGCACTCGTCGCTGTCCAAATCAGTCCAAATGGCAACTACGGCTGCCTGCCAGGTGATATTAAAACAACCCTCACTAAGCCGTTCCAGCGCCAAAAGGGTATCATTGTAATGAAGCATACTCGTCTTTCCTTTGCTGGCTACTAATCGGTGCAATTGCATCCACCAATAACGCTGATTAGGAGGATCAAAAATACCGATTGGGCCATCGCCTTGTCTAGGTTTAAACTTCCAAATTAATTCTCTAAGCCCCTTTTCAATTTGCTCACGTGCTTCTTGTAAATATCCTTCTGATTGTTGGGCAAGCTTGCATTCGATCAATTGAGCTTCAATATTGAAATAGCCATTTACTATGGAACATTTCAATCTTAATAAATCTGGGCGCCTATGATCATAAGGATCATCAAACCAGTGACTAAAAGCATCCAAAGAAAATATCTCATCGCAGAATATTTTAGGATCCCTGGATAGCAGTTTACGAACTAACGCATTGGCAATGAACTCCCTAACAAACTTTATAGGTCCTGTAGCCTTCACCACAGATAAACCAGCAATATGTAAAGCTTCCTTTAGCAAACTATTGGCAATTGCATCTGCCTTAGCCTCCTCCAACGGCGCAAACAGCGAGGCGACATATGAGCTGATTTTCTTCCCGATATCAAGCAAAGAAAAGTACTCTGTTGAAACCGTAAAATTGTTTTCACCATGAGACCCTACTCCAGACCCAAAACCCACAATCTCTCTCTTTACTTGCACATCGTCATTTCTTTTGAGTAATAATTGTTCATCCACAGAAGGATCTATACAGACTACCCAATTGCTGTGAGCATGAGCTTCGTCAATTATTTCAACCCAGGGATAGAAATCACTGTAACTTATCACTATATGTTTCTCTTGGGGATTGGCATGCTTATTTTTCAACCTAGCCATTACTTCCATATATGTAGAGCCTAATTGAAAACGCTGATTACTAAGTACCCTTTCACGTTTATAATCCTGTCCTCCACCGCTTTTTTTACAACACACTTTTTCTAACACAGGGAACCGACGGTAATCCTCCACACAGAATCCATCGGCAATCGGCTCAAATCGGCTCCCCATTAAGTCTATAAAATCAGAAAAGATCATTATATCCATTTCGGTTTGCGTTAGTAACCGTTTGAATTGTTCTGCATTATCCTCTCTCGACACAACCCGATAAGCAATGGATATTCGGCAATTGCTATAATG
>DAIMDR010000034.1:8138-12062 GCA_036725705.1 Syntrophomonadaceae bacterium
AATAATTGCTCATCCGTGAAATCATCTTCCTCATCATCATATTCAAATAATAATCGCGAATTTAAGAAAGAACTTATCCCTTCTGCAACACCAACTAAGTGAATATAGCCAAAGCTTTTAACATCGGTATTCAAAGTCAGGTTATAGTCAACCAGAGTCCCCAAAACAGGCCACTGCATAGTAGATAAATCAGTTACCCGATACCAATGTCTTTCCGCGAACGGCTTCTCATTGGGAGCTTGTAAAGCTAGATCCACATAATAGCAGAAACTATCACAAAGAAAGCTGTATTGATGCCTCATCATTTCCAATAACACTGGATGCAGTGGAGTTACAATGGCTGCATCCATGTATGATTCCCATGGCCATTGCTGAGATGTAACTTTATCATCACTTACTACCATGAAGGCTTTCCAGAGCAGAGAACCTGCTAAGCTTTGGGTGCTATTAGCAATGAATGTCTTATAAGCATCATATATCGACTGATTCAATAACAAGCAGCTATGATTTAGAGCAGTAAAAAATCCCTGATTATACACTTCCTCTAAAAAGCTCTGATATTCATAGGAAATTCTCTCCAAATGATTTTTGAGAATATCCGTATTACCTAGCTCTTCTACATTTAGCAAATCAATAGCATTACACTGTTTTTGCACGGCACTCTGGAGTAGACGGGTGCATTCCTCTTCATCTCGAGCCATAAACACTTCTGAAACATAGGGAACTGTGAAAGCAGGCAATAAATTTCCACCGTCCAGGTATTTTTGCCGAGCCATCTTAAAAACATCAACCATGAAACGGGTCTGATGATGTTCTGGCAACACCCAGACGAACTCTCTCTTCAGGGTATTTGCCTCTGCATAACTGATAATAATATCGAATTTTAGATTAGGTTCCCCCGTCCGAATTCTTGAATACTCTAAACAATTGTTATTGTTAGTAGCTGACAACTGCCATTCAAAGGTTACTGGCGACCAATTCGCCTCTTTATCCTCGCTGTTTTGCCAAGGTATACTAATAAAACGTGCTAAGAAATCATCTATACCGCCCAACGCTTGAATAAGGAATTGCTGAGCTTCTTCATGTTCATCATCATCTCCACCGGCATTAAAATTGTGCTTAAAAAGGATACTGCGAACCATAATTTTATTAATGCTCTTTGGTAAATATAAGCCAGATTGTTTGGTTTCTTTTCGCAAATCTGCCAAGGTAAGCCACAGCGCATGTAAAAACACTTCGGGTGCTACTCCTTTTAATTTACGAACCCTTGAAGGGGCTAGAGGAGTACGTCCTTTCTTAGGTTTGTATCCTAAAATTTTTTCATATAGATATATAAAATCAACAGAATATAGCCTCTGACGTGCTTCTTCTGAACGATTTTCTATATAGTCCTGCAACGCATCTAATAATCCCTCGATATCATCGAAGTCGCCTAGTTGTTCCGCATCGGGTACAGGTCGTTGGGGATCATTATGAAAGGCACTAAGACGCTCTAGGGCTTTATTTCTGCTACCAGCATTAAGAAAAGTACTGTAATTAAAAAACTGTAAGGCTGCTGACTGATATGTCGAGAAAGATTTACGGGTTTTCTTACTCTCTAAACCAATCATTCTAGGTAAAGTAAACTGTTTTAAGTCTTCTAGAATTATACGGTAGGCTTCACTGCCGCTGCTTACCCCGGAAAAATTATGATTCTGCAGATATAAGCTTATGGTGAGAAGATCAGCTAAGCCATTGCTGTACAAGGACGAGAATAAATCATCTATGTCCCTGATATAAGACATATGATCATCTAGGTTGATCCAATCCTTAAGGCAGCTCTCTATCCATGGTTTAAATGACTTTTCCAGGCATATCTCCCAGATGGAATCCTGATCCATGTGGAAGAAATCCCCCAATCCACCCTTATCATCAATATCCTCGTATCCCGCTAAAACTGTAACCAGTATATCTATATCCGGT
This sequence comes from Syntrophomonadaceae bacterium, assembly GCA_036725705.1. Classification (GTDB taxonomy): domain Bacteria; phylum Bacillota; class Syntrophomonadia; order Syntrophomonadales; family Syntrophomonadaceae; genus JAAYBS01. Next base: position 10,101 of record DAIMDR010000034.1, read on the forward strand.
GGCTTTATTTCGTTGCGCAAGATCGTCAGGTTATTGTCTTGGTTGTACCAGTCCTTTTGACATATATATTCAAAATTTCGATCATCAGTGGATTTCCAGCGCTGCCCTAAGCGAAAAGCGATCCCATATAAAAACTTAACTTGTTCCTCCAGTACATTGCCAAACGACTTCTCCAGCCTATTTCCTATATCCACCAAAACATCTGATGGATATGAAGGCATAACAAACTTATAAGTTCCAGGCTTTTTGCTTGTCTCAAATATATAATCTGATATGGTTTTGGCCAAATACCTCATGTCTCTATCTCCCTTTTAGATACCTTGACTTCCATCAAAGGGATTTTTTACTACTGACCAGGCATCTGATAGTTCAGTTAGGAATCCTCCTGCACTTAACATATCTGTAAGCCATGCCTTTTTGGTCTCTTGCATAGCGTTATTATCCGGCAAGCCGCTCCACCGCATAGCATTGGCCAGTTGAATCCCTTCAATAGCAATGCCGTAATGTAGATACATACGCTGTAAAAAGTCTTGGTAAGTAATCCTCTCACCTGGAGACACAAGAGATATCACTAAGTAACGCACCAGTTTATCAGTCATAATAAAACGTGCTCCAGGTCCAGTGTAGGGTACAATTATGCCGAGTTTTTTACCCAGTGACACTAAAAGCTTGAAGCCATATTTGGTATCAGCTTCTTTGTATAGTACTTTTATCTGTTCAGGTCCTCTAGGATGGTTTCTGGCATTGGCCTGTAAGTCGTCTTTTCGCAAAGCTTTTTGTATAATACCCTGGATATACTGGAGACTGCGTTGGGAGGTTTGCCTCTGTTGGGGGGAGGAACCAGATGCTGAGAATATCCACTCGTAACCCAGGGGGGTTTCACTATCCCTCTCACTGTGTCGTATACTCTGAGCACATATAGTACGAAGAACTTGCATAGCGCAACCGGTTATAAGTAAGTCGATCCTTTCAACAGGATCCAACGTGGCTGTTAAGATTCTCTTCAATTCCACAGCAAACAGGTAGCCTTCCGGCCACGACTCTTCTGGACACCAGCCGCCTTCTAACCAATACTGCTCATCGTTAGTCTTTTCATGGGTTCTGCTATCCAACCCTTCCAAGAAGTTTACCAACTGATCCAAAGAAGAATTATAGTAACCTTTTAAGGACGTAAACCCGCTAGATAGTTGACTATGTAGCTTTTCTAAATCTCTCTCGTCATCTGTCAACTCAAATTTATCTGCCCAGGAATTTATTAGTTCTTGATTCATGCGAAAGACATTGCATAATTGTAAATAGAGTATTTCGCCTCCACGGGCCATGAAGGCTCTTTTGTTGCTAAAATATCGGGAAAAGTTTTCTATAGCATATTCCCAAGATGAAGGTTTAGTTTTTGGAGAATTTGCAACCGTTTCATTCCAAATAGTCTCCTGGGTAAGCAGGTTGGGGGAGATTGGATAAAAGGTTTGCGCACACCAAGTTCGATTAAATCCAGCCCCCTGGAAACCCCGTAAAAAATCATCCAAGTAGTCTAAGACTTGGTCGCTATTTCCCCGATTAAAGGTCATAGCAGCCCCTAGTTTTCGAGCCAGGTACCGATAATGCTGCTCATGCACTTCATGCTTCCCATCAATGCGAGATAGTCCAAAAAAGGCAAAAAGTTTCAGATTTAACTTAATAGATGGTTTGTATTTAAGGGATTGGCCTGACGGCCACTTCTTTAACGTTTCCAGTGTTGGTATAGGATCCGCTATCTTATCAGAATCTATCTTTTTTTCCGAAAACACAATTCCTAAAAACTCAGTAGTATGTTCCAAAATAGTCTGCTGCGAGATTAAGCGGTTGCCAAATAATCGAATGGCTGGATTATAATCCCTAGAAGTATTTATTTTAGGAAAGGGCTTTGGTAAGGTCACATTATCACCTCCAAATGCTCATCAGCTATCTTAATGTTTATAATCT
>DAIMDR010000035.1:0-11892 GCA_036725705.1 Syntrophomonadaceae bacterium
AACGCCCGGGAGATTATTTCCTGCAGATACAATGGTTCCATTATTTATCGCCTCCGTAGGTTAATAGACGCAGATTACGCGGATTACGCATTTTAAAAAATTTATAACCTGACTAACCTGACTCTTACTGACTAGACCTGACGGTTATATTTTTTAATATTTTTACTGTCAGGTTGAGTCAGGGGAAAGTCAGAAAAGTCCCCTTTCAGGGACACGGATGCTCCGCCCATAGGGCTACGCAATTAATGTAGCAGGTTCAAAAACTTATAAACCCTATCTTATAAATGACATTTCACTCACCATAAATATTATAATTCCGAATTAATTCTATTAACTTTCCCTCTTTGATGACTTCTCAGGCTATGCCCAAGTGATGTTTACTATCGTTAACAACCAATATAGCTTAAAGCCTAAGCCATTTATAAAAACAAAAAAATCAGTGAAAATCCTTTAATATCTGTGTCTATTAAATCTCCGTTGTTTAGCAGTTTACAAAAGAGATATGTTTTTTCCAGTTGTTTTCGTCCCGCATCGGGTAGTCGGAGCGGTAGTGGGCTCCGCGGCTTTCGGTGCGCCACAGGGCGGCCTGAACAATTATGCGGGCGACGGTCAGCATATTGATTACTTCATAATAGTCCAGCAGGTTATCTCCTGTTGCCAGATGGTTGTACAGGTGTTCAATTTCCCGGTTGGCTTGTTTTAAATCAGTTTCGTTACGAATTATGCCTACCTGCTGCCACATTACTGCCTGCAGTTTGCTTTTGGCTTCCAGCGGCAGTATTGAAGGCTGCGGGGATTGATAGACTAATTTGTTGTCATAGCCGGCATATATTTCCTCTATACTGACCCGGCGGCGATAGAGTATCTCATCAACTTTATCGACTATGCGCTGACCAAAAACAATTCCCTCCAGCAGAGAGTTGCTGGCCAGACGATTGGCCCCGTGCACTCCGGTACAGGCTGCTTCGCCGCAGGCATACAAGCCGTACAGGTCAGTTTCCCCCCAGGTATTGGTTTCTATGCCGCCCATGGTGTAATGGGCCGCCGGAGATACCGGTACCAGATCAGTTAATACATCAATACCACGCTGCAGACAGGTACGGTATATGTTGGGGAAACGGGTGGCTACTCCCTTTATTACACTCATATCCAGATAAACACAGGGGCTGCCGGTCTGCGTCATTTCACTGACGATGGCTCGTGATACTACATCCCGGGGAGCCAGTTCCTGCAGGTCATGATAACTATGCATGAATCTTTCCCCGCCAGTGTTGTATAGTATCGCACCTTCACCGCGAACCGCTTCGGATATAAGAAAGCGTTGAATGTCATTGCTGTATAGAACGGTGGGATGAAATTGTATAAATTCCATATCAGTCAACCGGCAGTTGGCTCTGAAACAGGCCGCCAGGCCGTCGGCAGTAGCAACGGACGGATTGGTCGTATGCTGATATAGTTGACCGGTCCCTCCGGTGGCTGCCAATGTGGCCCGGGCAATGTAAATCAGGTTGCTATTACTGGCAGCATCATATACCAAAGCTCCGTAACATTCTTCCTGACCCAGCAGGTCGACTAAAAATTGGTCCTCTATTATATGTATGTGCGGATGTTCTTCACATTTTCCGGCCAGCGCCGAGCGAATTTCTTCTCCGGTGGCATCGGCCGCATGCAGAATTCGGGCTTTGCTGTGAGCCCCTTCCCGGGCCAGTGATATGGAGCCGTCTTTCATGTCAAAGCTGGCTCCGGCAGCAATCAGTTCCCGTACCCGTTCCGGCCCTTCCCGCACCAGCACATCTACCGCCTCGATGTTGCACAGACCGGCGCCGGCTTCCAGAGTATCTTCCAGATGCAAAAAAGGGGAATCTTCCTCGTGTACAGCGGCAGCAATTCCCCCCTGGGCTAATCCAGTATTGGAGTCTGTAATTGATTTTTTGGTCAGTATGGTTACTTTACCGTATTCTGCAACTTTCAGCGCGGTAAATAGTCCGGCAATCCCTCCGCCGATAATCAAAAAGTCAGTTTCGATTACCGGAGTTTGAGGTTCCAGTCTGCCAATATATCTGGTAACGTTCATAAGTCACTTCTTCTTTTTTAATATTTATTTATCATAACAAGCTTTTTAGATTATATTACAATACTTTTTAGACTCTTCACTATCGTTCAGAGTGACATATAAGTTAGATTCTTCGCTAACGCTAATAATAAATATAAGGAACTCTTCGCCGGCGATCAGAATGACATAAAAAATTAGGGAGCAACGGCCAACATTCTGTCCAGCGCTATACGGGCTTTGCTTCTGATCGGTTCCGGCACTTCAACCTGATACTGCATTTTTTCCATACTGTCTGCCAGGCTCTGCAGGTTTATCAGTTTCATATCCGGACAGATAAATTCTCTCCGTCCCAGGTAAAAGGTTTTATCCGGACAATGTTTTTGCAGAGTATGCAGGAATCCTTCTTCGGTTCCAATGATAAATTCCTGGTCCGGGCTGTTTTGCACATATTTTAAAATTCCAGCGGTAGAACGAACTGCATCGGCTATGTCTGCTACTTCAGGCGGAACTTCCGGATGTACTACGATTAGTGCTTCGGGATGCAGTTCCTTCAAATCTTCTATTTCCTGCCGGGTCAGCTGGTCGTGAATCGGGCAGCAGCCTTCCCATAAAATCATTTGTCGTCCGGTTTGTCTCTGGATGTAAGCTCCCAGGTTTCGGTCAGGTACAAATATTATCGGCTGATCTGCCGGAATTGATTTTACCACATTGACTGCATTGGATGAGGTACAGCTAATATCACATTCGGCTTTTACTTCCGCGGAGGTGTTTACATAGCATACAACTGCTGCATCTGGATATTGCTGTTTCATTTCCCGCAGTTTTTCTGCCGTCACCATGTCGGCCATTGGACATCCTGCCTGCAGTTCCGGTAAAAGCACAGTTTTGTCCGGACTCAGAATTTTAGCGCTTTCAGCCATAAAGTGAACCCCGCAGAATATGATTACCCGTGCATCCGTTTCGGATGCCTGCCGGGCTAATTGCAATGAATCACCTACTATATCCGCCACATCCTGAATTTCAGGGGGCTGATAAAAGTGCGCCAGTATAACGGCGTCAAGTTCCTGTTTACGCCGTTCAATATAGTCCGGTAAATATTTGTTTGACACCAGGGCTCCTCCTTATTCGTAATTACCCAGGCATACTTTTTCAATTTCATTCCGGTTATTTACATAGACAAGTTTAGGTTGATAGCCTGGACACTCTTTATCGTTCAAAATAGTATAGGTGAGAATAATCACCACATCCCCTCTTTGAACCAAACGCGCGGCTGCCCCATTCAGGCAGATGGTTCCAGAACCAGGCTCTCCTTCAATCACATAGGTCTCAAATCGCTCACCGTTATTGTTATTGACAATGGTAACTTTTTCGTTGGCAATAATATCGGCTGCCTCCATCAGATCCCGATCAATAGTAATACTTCCTACATAATTCAGGTCTGCATCAGTTACAACTGCCCGGTGTATTTTCGATTTAAGCATATAGCGAAGCACTTTCTACACCTCCACGATCAGGTTATCAATTAACCTGGTTGTTCCAAACTTTACTGCCAGAGCAATTAGTACCGCTCCTTCGATACGGTCTATGCTGCCCAGGTCATCAGCACGATTAATTTCCACATAATCAATCTGCGCCAGTGGGCTGCTATTGATAACTGCAGTTATAATCTCTTTGACTCCCTCTACCGATTTTTCTCCTTCCCGAATAGCCTTTTCAGCAGCCTGTAAAGAACGATACAGGACTAATGCTTCCCGGCGCTCTTCGCTGCTCAAATAAACATTGCGGGAACTCATGGCCAGACCATCTGGTTCCCTAACAATAGGTACCCGGATAATTTCCAGCGGAAAGTTCAATTCTTTTACCATTTTTTCCAGTATGGTTACCTGCTGAGCATCCTTTTGCCCAAAATAGGCTTTGTCCGGTCCACAGATATTAAACAGTTTGCTGACCACTGTGGTTACCCCTCTAAAGTGTCCCGGCCTTGAAGCTTCACACATTTTTCCGGTAATTTCACCCTCAGTTTCAACAAAGAAACTATATCCTGGAGGATACATGTCCCGTACCTCCGGAGCAAAGAGTATATCAGCCGATTCGTTTTCCAGTAAGGCAACATCCCGACTAATATCACGGGGATATTCTTCAAAGTCTTCGCCGACACCAAATTGCATCGGGTTAACAAACAGGCTGACAATTACCACATCACACTGCTGTCGGGCTGTACGCACCAGACTCAAGTGTCCTTCATGCAGGTAACCCATGGTCGGTACCAATCCTATTTTTAAACCCTGTAAACGCTTTTGACGGCTCCATTGCTGCATTTCCTGGATATTGCTGATTACTTGCATAGCGGTTTATGATCCCCCATATAAGCGTTCCAGAACTTCTTCGTTGATAGTGAACCCGTGTTCCGGACCAGGGAAAGTCCCTGCTTCCACTTCCTGTTTATAGCTGTTCAGCGCCTCAATTATCAAGGGCTGTAAATTAGCATAACGCTTGACAAATTTGGGAATGTGACCGGTAAACATCCCCAGTATATCATTTATAACCAATACCTGCCCGTCACAATGGGGCCCGGCACCGATGCCGATGGTAATACAGGAGACTTCCTCACTGATTCGTTTGGCCAGCTCCGTAGGGACACATTCCAGTACCAGGGCAAATACTCCGGCCTTATCCATTGCCCGCGCATCTTCAACCAGTTTGGCAGCGGTATCCAGGTCTTTTCCCTGCACCTTAAAGCCTCCGAACTGATTTATCGACTGCGGGGTAAGGCCTATATGGCCTACAACCGGAATTTGAGCATCCAGTATAGCCTTGACGGTGTCCACCCTTTCTACTCCGCCTTCAAGTTTTACTGCCTGAGCACCGGCTTCCTGTATAAATCGCCCGGCATTTCTGACTGCTTCCTGAGTAGAAATGTGATACGACAGAAAAGGCATGTCACCTACTACCATGGAATTGCGCGTTGCCCGGCTTACTGCCCGGGTATGGTGCAGCATGTCATCCATAGTAACTGACAGGGTATTATCATATCCCAATACTACCATTCCCAGTGAATCGCCCACCAGAATCATGTCAATCCCGGCTTGATCCACCATGGCAGCAGTAAAATAATCGTACGAGGTCAACATGGTTATCTTTTGCTGTTGCAGTTTTTTATCCCTCAGACTGGCAGTCGATGTTCTCGCCATAATATATCACTCCTTTTTAAGCTATTCTCCCCGGCAACAACTCTCACTGCCTCTTTAACCGGCTGATACTGCCCGGGATAATTCCCTGACAAACATCTTTTGCAGATCATCCATTACTTTTTTATCAATGGTACCTTTTTCAACTGCGATCTGGGCAGTATAGAAGCCCAGCCAACTATATAGTTTCATCAGCTCCGGTGCCATTTCTTCCAGACAGTCCAGATGCTTGATTATAGTTGAAAGATCACCCCGGGCAATTGGCCCGGTGAGCGCTTTGGGTATACCAATATTTTCTATATTATTTACCGTACCCTGAATAAGAGGCATCAAGGCTTTCATGCCCGAATTCCTGGGTATGCCGGTAGATTCCAGTAATTTAACCCCAAAGTCAATCAGGGTAACCAGATAATTGGACACCACACAGGCGCCCGCATGGTATAAGGGTTTGGCTTTGCGGTCAATACAAAAGTATTCCCCTTCCAGGGTTTCTGCAATGCATTTGGCTACCGGATAAGCTTCTTCATCCCCTTCGATGCTGAAAACCGATCCGGGTAAGTTTTCTATAGCCCGTTCCACGCTGGCAAAAGATTGCAGCGGGTGAACGGAAAGTACCCGGGCACCAAAGTTCTTGGCCTTATCCAAAACTTCTGATGATTGGGCACCACTCATATGCACAATTACCTGTCCGTCATAAAAAGCTTTACGATCAGCCAGGGTGTCCACAACATTCTGAATAGAAGTATCACTGGTCGTAATAAATAAAATTTCTGCTGAGCGAGAAACTTCCTGAGGCGAGTCAAAAGACAGACACCCTGTCCTTTCAACCAGCATGTCAGTAGATTCGGGTTTAATATCATAAGCACCCGTAATCTCATAACCCTTCTGGTCTAATACCACCCCAATTGCTGTTCCTACAACTCCCGCCCCGATTATCCCGATTTTCTTGTTCAAGACAAAAACCTCCTCCAGGCGCGGGAAAAAGGCTAGCCCTTTTCCGGCTGTTTCCCGTCTTGGTCCAATGGCTACAAGCGGTTACTTAGTTAAAAGTACCGGTGGAAAACGGTTTAGATTTTATGAATATCTTTGTTTCCATCTCGGGCTAAAACTCTACTCAACACCTCCCCGATAGTTACCCCATTATCAGGAAAACGCAGTTCCGTTCCGATTTCCTGTAATGGAATAAGGACAAACAACCTTTCACGCATATGGGGATGCGGTACCCTCAGCCTCTCGGTCTGAATGACCTGATCTCCATATAGAAGTATATCCAGATCTATTACCCGTGGGCCCCATTTTTCAAGCCTCTGGCGGCCCATTTTAATTTCAATTTCCAGCAGGCAGTCCAATAATTCATCGGCGCCTAAATTAGTTTCTATCATAATGACCTGGTTTAAAAATTTATCCTGGTCAGTTTTCCCCCAGGGTTCAGTCTCATAGAGCGAGGATTTTTTCACCAGGTTCACACCGGGTATTTTTTCTATATAAATAATGGCCGTTTCAATATTCCAGTGTTTGGAACCCATATTGGAACCGAGTCCAATATAAACATCTCTTATCATAACGGGTTCACCCTCTAAATTAACATATACCTATTTACAGAGCAAGAATTTATTAACGAAAACGTTTGATATTTATGGCAAAATAATTAAAATTCCCCTCTACTGGAGCCTGGGGCTTATATACGGTTACTTCTACATCCTGCAGAGGAAAATCTGACAGCAGCTTTTCAGCTATGGTTTCTGCCAAAGCTTCAATCAAATTGAAACTACGATCTTCCACAATCCGGCGCACCGCATGAAATATTTCATCATAATTTACGGTATCGGCCAAATTATCGCTTCGGCCTGCCGGAGCAAGGTCCAGACTCATTTCCACATCCACCAGAAATAGCTGTGGTTTTTTCTTTTCTACAGGCAATACGCCATGACATCCGAAAAATTGCATTCCCTGTGCTATTATCTTATCACTGCTCATTTCTTATCGCATCCATCATTTGTGCCAGTCGTTTAGTCGCCAGTACATCATGTACCCTTATTATATTAGCACCATTCATTATCCCCAGAGCTGCTACTGCCAGACTGCCTTCCAAGCGGTCATGTACTTCTGTATCCAGAGTTTGTCCAATAAACCTTTTGCGTGATGCTCCCAGCAAAATAGGCAGCCCCATACTTTTAAATTCCCATAATCTTTTTATTAACAAGCGGTTCTGGGCTACATCTTTACCAAATCCGATACCTGGATCAATAATTATTTTGGAACGGTCCAGACCCCCACTGGTTGCCTGGTCAATTGACTCCTGCAGTTCAGCAATTATATCCGCCACTATATCATTATAAGGTTCACCGCAACGCATTTGCATACGATTGTGCATTAATACTACCGGGGATTTATGCTTGACCAGTACTTCCAGCAATCCCGGTTCCAGTTGTAATCTGCCGATATCGTTGATTAGATGAACCCCCGTTTGCAGACAGATTTCTGCCACCCGGGGACGAAAAGTATCTACTGAAACTATTATACCTTGCTGACAAAGCCTCTCCACTACCGGTACTATTCGCCCAATCTCTTCAGTTTCCGAGGCCAGTTCTGCATCCGGCCGGGAAGATACGGCTCCCACATCAATTATATCCGCACCCTGTTCGGTCATTTCAAGCGCCCGCGCCATTGCTGCATCAGCCTGCAGATATTGGCCGCCATCAGAAAAAGAATCCGGGGTTACATTTAATATGCCCATTATTACCGTGCGGTTTTCCAGCGACAGACTCCCGCCATTGGCCAGTTCTATGGCCTGCGGTTCACTTTGCAGGTTCTCAAGAATCTGTTTTATCTCCACCGCCAGTTTAGCCAGTCCAAATGGCTGCCGGGCGATTTTATCAGTTAATAATTCAAACTGCCGCAAAGTCCCCATCAATAATACATCGGTTTCTCCCTGACAAGCCAAAGCACTGCGCCGGATGGATGCTTCACCGCCCCTGGACAACATCTCCTGCTTTAGAATCAGGGCTGCCTGAGCTTTTATATCTTTTAATAACAGGCATCGATGTATGGCCTTGGGCACCATATAAGGCAGCGCACCCGGATCAACGCCAATTTGCTGCATTATCCCGATAGCGTCCTGTGGTTTTTCAATTAATACGGCGTGATGTCCTTTTATCATATTTCCTCCGTATGCTAATATTCAAAACAGTTAACATGGCTTTCTTTATGAATTCTCTTGGGACAGTGCATACCATATTCACATTGGCTGCATACCCGGGACAGGTTATCAGCCCGGTGCAGTCGTTCTCCCAGAAAACTCATCACCGTACTTATATTACGGTGTTCATAAATAGCCCGGCTTATTATCTCAATTTCATTATCATCAAAAAAAGCCTGCGGCAGGATTTCCCTGGCCAGACCAGCACCAAAAGATGCATGGTCGGTTCCGCTCCGGTATTCTTTCCATTTACCAATATCGTGCAGCAAGCCGGCTGCATATATAACCTCTTTGGCAGGCAGCCTGCCATTTAATTCGTGTTCCCTGACAAAGTAATTCATATCCCCATGTTCCAAAACTAATATATAAGCAATTCTGGCCACATCTATATGATGATTGAAGTTGTGCTGACAATATTTAGGTTCCAGTTCTTCTGCCACTATTCGCTGCATGTAGTCATTATATACAGGGTCATTAACCAGCAATTCAATCCTCTTCAAGATTTCACCTCTGTAACTAAATATATTCCCCTGATTTTGAGTATCTATAATATATTATATGAAACCCGCAAAAATCCTGCTGGTTATTTATATTTAATGGAAGCGGATAGCGCTGAATACCGCTGTTTTTTTATAATAGACACAGATAACACAGCAACCTTAATTGCATAGCTGTCAGTGGAGCATGAGAAGCTAACCTCGCTGACTAAACCTGATGCTTATAAATTTTTAATAGACACAATTATTAAATAATAAAAATCTGTGAATATCTTTTCAAGTCTGGTTATTTTTGTTTGCTTTTAGCGGGGTGCGGAGTGTCAAAATAGCGGTCAATTATGGTTTCTGCCAGCCGTTTTTGCAGGGCTGCCTGGGAGATCAGAAACATCACCATTAAAAACCATTTTAGCTGTTCCTGTTCCTGGCATTCCAGTTCGCTTACTTCTTCATCTATAGCCCGGGCCTGTTCTGCGCACACCTCAGTTAACTGCCTGGTTTCATCCCGCCGGGTTTCATGGATAAGCTCATAAACAGTATCAATCCAGGTATAAGAACTATGTTTGTTGGTTTCATTCTGAAATGTATGTCCGTTTTTTTTCATCGGGCTCAGTAACATGGCAAGATCATTTATGGATAGAATTTGTTTGGAATTATAAATCATAAAAAGTAATGCTATATGCTGACGGGAATATTTTTTCTTCACCGGCGGCATCAGGAGTTCGGCCTTGGTATAATTGTTAATCATGGTTTTGGTAAGCAGCTTGTCGGGTTCATGTCTTTTCAAATGGGCCAGTTTTTTGTCCATAAAGGCGGTAACCTGATCCATATATAAATCAATATCAGGTATATCACCTAACAGAACCTCCTCCCCCAATGATAATTCTGCTATCAACCGGCTAACTTCTTCTGCGTTAAACATAAAATACCTCCCCTTCAGCCATTCTAGAAATAATTAAACCATATACAGATCCAATATTGCAATCTGGCAATGCATGTTGTAGTATCTAAATATATTATACATAGTAATTAAAACTACATGTCGAAATATGGGATATTATTTATCAGGAGGAATATTGCTTTATGAAGATTACCATGATTGAGCCCAAGGCTCCCGGTAAACATGTTTTCAGCGCCGTGAAAATGCCCCGGCTGGGCTTACCCCTGCTGGGGACACTCTTAAAACAAGCCGGGCATGAAGTGGAATTAATCCTGGGATCGCGCCAGGATATTCGCCTGTCCAGCATTATTGACCGGGATTTGGTTTGCATTTCAACCACTACTTCCACTGTCATTGAGGCCTATCACCTGGCAGACTTCGCCCGCAGTCAGGGCATCCCGGTAATGATGGGAGGTGCTCATGTGAGTTTTATGCCCGACGAAGCCCTGCAGCATTGTGATTATGTCAGCCGCGGAGAAGCTGATTCAACTTTTATGTCCCTGGTTGGGTGTATTGAACGGGATGAATTGCCCTGGCAAGTTCCCGGAGTATCTTTTTTTGATGGTAAACGGGTTGTACATAACCCCCCACCGGAGTGGACAGATGTAAATCAATCACCCATTCCGGATTTATCATTATTTGCAAATTTAAAAATGTCAACTTATCCGGTTATGACTTCCCGTGGTTGTCCATTTGATTGTACATTCTGCAGCGTAACTTCCATGTTTGGCCGTAAACACCGCTGCCGCAGTATTGAGCTGGTATTGGAGGAATTGGAGCAGTATAAAGGTAAACAAGTGTTTTTTATCGATGATAATTTTACCGCTAATCCGCGTCGCAGCAAAGAACTGCTGAATGAAATGATCCGGCGGGATATTTTGCCCTCCTGGTGGTGTGCGCAGGTGCGCTCCGATGCCGCCCGTGATAATGAATTATTGACTTTGATGAGAAAGACAAACTGCGGGATGGTTTTTGTAGGTATGGAATCAATTAATCCTAAGACCCTGGAAAGTTATAACAAAAAGCAGGATGTGGATGATATTGCCTGGTGTATCCGCAATTTTCACCAACATCGCATCATGGTGCACGGCATGTTTGTATTTGGTGCTGATGATGATACAGTTGAAACCATCAATGATACCGTTGATTTTGCCATAAAGCACCGGATTGACAGTGTTCAGTTTCTGGTGCTTACACCGCTTCCGGGGACACGAACCTTTGATGAACTCCAGGAAAGCGGACGGCTTCTGACCCGGGACTGGAACTTTTATGATGCCCATCATGTAGTTTTTGAGCCCCGGCTCATGTCAGCCAGCGATTTACAAAAAGCTACCCTGCAGGGCTTTAAAAAATTCTATTCCCTGCGTAATATTACCGGCAATTTGTTTTTTACCGGAATCAGGTCGGCAGCCTTTAGAGCCCTGGGCTATTGGGTGAGTCGCAGGTGGGAAAAAGAGAACCGCTGGTACTATTTTTTCCTGGACTCACTTACCAGCCCTGGGCAGTTGACACCTGAAAGAGGAAGTATTTCCAAAACAATTGAAGCCTGTAAAACACATTGGTTTAAATACCGGACACGGGAGCAATTGATGGAGATAAAAATCACCCGGCAGGAAGGCAGTTTTTTCGTAAATTTAAAAGGTTGTGTAAATGGTTTCTCACTGCAGGAAACCCTGAATACCCTTTCCGCCCAGCTACCCCGATTCTATCAAAATATAACCATTAATATTGAGCAGGTGACTTTTACTTCCGAACGGCTGGTGATTGATTTTATTCAGGGCTTGAACAGTCTGACTGATAAAGCAAGAAAAGTACAACTGCAAATGCCGGCAACTAACAGCTATCTGCTGGAAGTGCTTAAAAAATATAACCTTACCATACCTGCTTTCAGCATTTCCGGCTGATAAACGGGTAGTTCTTTTACTCTTTTAATAGACGCAGATAACGCGGATTACACTGATTTTCGCGGTTTTTTTATTATTTATATACTAGTCGGGAATTTTGCTTAACTAACTTTT
>DAIMDR010000036.1:0-7618 GCA_036725705.1 Syntrophomonadaceae bacterium
ATCTCTTGAATTCTGGTCAATATGCTACCCATATTTTTAAGTACTTCCTGTAAGTTCTCATATTCTTCTGCCTTTAAACCTGCCCTTAGCTGGCTTAATACAAAAGCCTCTATACCCATCCGTTGGCAGGTTTGCTGTTGTAAGCTTTTGTTTATTTTTTCCAATTCTTCAATTTTGCCCAATAACTGTTGGCGGTTGATTAAAGTTTCTGCCAGATTGGTGTTTTCAGATGTGCCATTCAGCCTGGACTCCAATACATTTAACTGTTGCCTGGCTAAATTAACCATATCATTATACAATTCTATTTGTTTATTATAATTGTCAACAATAGCGGTAATAATGTCCTGCATATTTTGAACCTCTTAATTCCTGTTGCCCTTACTTCCTGTCATCAAAAAACCAGGCTTCCGATGTTACCCCCGACTGGGTATAAGCCCGGTTTACCCTGGCTGACTGTCTGGCTTGTACTAACTCATTTCCCGTTATCCTAAGAGCTTCCGACATTCCTGACTTCATCCCGGTATCATTTTCCTTAATAGCCAGCATAAGCGGCACTATCCTGTCCTGACTGCTTCTGAAGGCCTGATACATGGCACCAGCTTTGTCCCTGTCATTACTACTCTGTGCAGCCTGCTGCAACTTATCTGCCTGATCGTGAATTCCAGCCAGAGCATCAATCTGTTTCATCAAAATTTCGCGTTGCGATAACAACTCCTGCAAATGATGCAAATCAGACTCGTCATCTGGTTTAAAAGTCTGCAGGAGTACCAACTGCTGTTCAGATATATGCAGCATATCACTCCACAGCTTTTCCAAACGGTTTAATTCATCTTGCCAATCTACCATATCCTGAATTTGCATAATACTAACCCTGTAGATTAATGCCTGGTCGTACTGCAGTTTTTGCTCCTGCCAACTCAGCAGACGGTTGCGCATTGTTCTGCAGATTCAGAACTGCCGGATTCCGCTGCTCCCGGGCTAATCGTTCCGCCTGTTGAAAAGTTTCATATAGTTCGCGGAAAAACTCTTCGACTTCAATAGTAATTTCAATATCCTTTTTCATATTGGCCTCAACAACCCGCTGCTGTAAATAATCATACAACGCATACAAAGATGACGATACCTCATACTCCATTTTCAGCGAAGACATCAGTTCCACCAGAATATCCTGAACCTTAACAAACTCATTATGAGCCAGATTCATTTCTTTATCCTGAATAGCCTTCCGGGCATTGCACAAATCCCTGATACCTGCTTCAAATAAAAGCAACAACAGCTTTTCTGATGAAACAGTCTCTACCTCAGCCCGTTTATATTGATTATAAGCCTGAGCATAAATATTCATTATTAATACCCCCTCAAATCTATCCACCTGCCGCCACAAATACCCAATTTAACCCAGTCAATAATCCCCGCATATCAGGAAATACGCAGTTATTGGAAAAAGCTTGCCTGCCTGTTGGTATCAGATGGTCTCATCTACCAGCAATCCAAGAATTTTATCCATCATTTTACGAATATCGGCTGCCAAATCCAATATTCTTTCCGGTGGTATTTCGCGCAATACTTCATTACTGTTCGAGTCCACCACTTTAATCTGATAACGCCCGCTGCCCTCATGCACTTTGAACTCCAAATGATAGCTGCTGACTTCCAGCGCCCGGTTAACCGATTCAACTGCCTCCTGTAATACTTCAGCGTCTACTTTCTGACGTACCATGGGCAGATCATCCACTTTAACCCTGGGTCTGCTTTCAACTGCAGATTCTGCAGGCCGTGCCGGCTGGGACGGAATATCGCGAACAGCTTCCTGACGCATCTGCGGATATTCAACTACTGCCTGATTTTCCACTCGCACAGGTAACACCTCCATAGGGATAGACTATCGTCTAACTATCTTATCGTTTTTATCTCCGGTTTCCTTTAGCCAAATCAACATAAACCATACAGTACTTTGGTCCTATTCTAACGGTTTCTGATTTTTCGACACAGATTTCACAGATTTTGAAATGATCTTCACAGATCTTTTATTAAATTAAATCGGAGTCAGGGTTTTTATGGTGATTTAGATTTAACTGTGAGCGCAGTTCTGTTTTTTGAACCTGACTGACCTGACTTTTTATTACTTGACCTGACTGGGTTATGATTTTTTTCTGACACAGCAACAATAATTGTGTTCATACCTGAAGGGTTGAACACATCAGGAGTCCCATTAGGGGGATATCACAGATTTTGAAATGATCTTCACAGATCTTTTATTTGTGGATTTTGCATAATTTAATAAATCCTTCAATACTGTCACTCTGAGAACATTAATTACATCCGGTAGGATGCATCAGCAACTTAATCACACCCGGAAGGGTGTATCAGTAGTACCCATTAGGGTGTAGTCCCTCAGGGGGAGTCTCATAAATGCCGTAGATCCCCCCTCCTTCGTCAACCCGGCATTTGTTATCCTGAGCGCCCTATTGTCACTCTGAGCGCCCTATTGTCATCCTGAGCGCCCTATTGTCACTCTGAGCGATAGCGAAGAGTCTCTCTCCCTCACCATTGTCACTCTGAGCGCCCTATTGTCATCCTGAGCGATAGTGAAGGATCTCTGGTCCCTTCCTCACGCCAGTAAATCTATCTGCTGGATAACTCCCGCCTCGCCGCTCTCACGCAAAAACACTCCGCTGGTCAGCAACTGCCCGTGGGCCTGATTAGCTGAATCCTTTAGCGCAAAAGGTGTTGCCACACTGCCCAGAAATATAGCCCCTATGCCCTTCTGTCCCAAGGCAAACAGAATATCATTCCCCTGTTCGTCTTTGGTCCAGATACGCAACTTATCATAAATATCGTCATTCTCATCAATCCAATTGTTGCCATCCAAATCATAACCGGACAACTCTGCGAAACCATTCCCGGTTTGTGGTCCAAACAGCTCGCCGCCATTATTGATAATGCCATCGCCATTAATATCCAGAGCCAGGAAACCGCTGCCCGGGGCTACAAACGAAATCATTTCCGTCTGCCCGTCATTATCCAGATCAAACTCAAACTTATCCTGACCTGGTGCCACCGTAGACCGGCCAAAATTTATTACCAGGGGGTCAATTGGACGCAGCGCATCGCCCGCCCGTAAATGGAATTCCTCATGCGACAGGAAACTGCGCTCCATATTCATATTGATGGAAAAACTAATCTCCCGCCCATCCGCTGTTTTAACCGTGCCTGCAGACTGAAACTGTACTGCTTCATGCTCATAACGGGTAGCAGAATAATCATACTCCAGACCCCATCCCGCCCTTTGCGGGGCCGGGGATGCATTAGCATTTCTCAGATTTTCAACCTGTTTCATATCCTCTTCACTGTCAATTTTTAAAAACTTAAACCGCAGCTTCTTGCCTGTAAAGGCTTCCAGCAATGCCAGTAATGCCTTCAGTTTAATCTTCTCATGATCAGGAATCTCCCAGGCAGGATCTTCTTCCTGATTTTGAGCTGCCAGAGCTTCCAGAGAAAGTTCAACGCTATCAGCAGGGGGTTGAGCAGATACGGAAGGAACAGCAGGCACGGCAGGGACAGCAGGCGCCTGACCCTGAGCATTCGGGGGATTGCCCACCCACATACGCAGGCGTTCCTCAGTGCGGGAATACTCCTCAAACTGGCGACTGGCCGTCATCTCAACATTTGACTGACTAATAATCATGGTGATACCTCCTTGTCCACCAGCGTACATCCGTGTACTAAATTCAGCTTATAACTTATTATCGAAAAAACGGGGCAATTACTTTAAGCAGTCATCCGAAATGAGAAACTGGAGCAAGGATCTGTAAGAGGGCCATAGCGGAAGCTTTTATCCTCCGTTTTCCGTCCACCATTGTAGCTTTCGGCTTACATCACCCCCACTATCGCTAATGATAATATTTTGTGTTACTATAAAAATAGAACTTTCTGGGAGGTATTAACAAATGCAACTAATAATTGATGAAAATAAATTAGAGCAAATAGTACAAAATTACGATTTGCGCCTCCTGGTTTATTACGGAAGTTATGCCAGACAATATGATTATGACCCGAAACATAGTGATATTGACCTGGCCTTCATATCCCGGCAGACTTTGGATGCCAAGCAACTATACGATCTTATGACTGATTTAATATTGCTGCATAAAAAAAGTGACCTGCATCTTGCTAATCTGCAAACTGCTTCCGGTCTTTTAAAACAGGCGGTTGCGCAGGACGGAACGGTTCTATATGAAGAAAAGGAAGGCTATTTTAAATCTTTATGCCCCTATCTGTATAAATGCTACTATGAGACCAAAAAATTTCGTCAGGCACAAAATGCAGTTTTCCAGAAGAAACTAGCGGAGGAATTAAAAAATGCCCGACAAAGATAGAATTTGCACCAAGCTGAATAAACTGTATTTTTACTATACAGAACTAAAGAATCTTTCGGACATTACCCTGCAGGAATATCAGGATAATTTAATATATCGGCGGGCAGTTGAGAGGGTAATGCAACTAATTGTAGAGTGTGCAACTGATATTAACAATATGCTATTGACCTTGCATGAAAATAAAGGTGCCACCGACTACTTCAATTCTTTCATTGATATTGCCGAATTAAATATTATTCCTGTTGAATTCGCTCTGCAAATTGCTCCTTCCACAGGTTTGAGAAATATTTTGGTACACGAATATGAAGAAATTGATGACGAAATTGTTTACCATTCCATTAATAACTGCCTAAATTACTATTTAAAATACATTGATTATATTAACCGTTATCTAAACTGTTTATAAAAACTTATCCATATATCCAAAATAGCTTATAAACTGAAAAGTTTTTCTCTATGCAGTTACATCAATATTATTACCCAGATGAGGGCTGACTGACTTCTCCATGGCCTGCAAAGCTGCCATAACATCCTCCATCTGCTGTGCCGGAGCATTCATAGCCATCTTTAAAATCGACATGCTGGCGGCCTGCATCAATTGAGTCTGACTCATAACCATTGCCAAACCTGCTATATCCATGGAAACACCTCCCTGGCATCAAGCATATATTTTATATGCTTATCAGCACTCACCATTTCTCGCGCTCCTGTTGAACATGTTCAAGAGGATCCGGTTTTACCCACAACCCTGCCCCCGCTTCCTTTAAGGCGGCAACAAAATTATCGGGCCGTTCCATAATATAGATAATGCCACCGGGACTGATATCTATCAGCAACTCTGCTCCTTCGGAGATTTTACTCCGTTTACGTATTTCCGCCGGGAGCACCACCACACCTCGTTTACCAAGTTTTGCCACTGACATTTCACTTACACCTCCTGACATAATTATAAGTTTGTCTGAAAACGTGTGCAAGCTTCAGGATAATTTTTATATGCCAAATGAAATACTGAGCTGATCGAGAACAACCTCCCGTAAATTCATTGTATCGTGTAATTACTCTTCTATCATGTTTTACAGCAGAGAAAATACAAGAGGAGCTATTCCCAAAATATGCTGAATAAGATATCAAAATATTATCGTGGGCAGCAACACCCCGATGGGAGTGGTTTTATGTTGGAAATAAACCGCCGTGAAGATGTAGTATCTTTTATTAACCTGATAAAACCCTATGTAATTGAAATTCCTGCGTTATCGTATAAAGTTGAATTAAAACAGCAGATAATGTTTGCATCGCAAAGATATACCGCACGAGGTTTCTCTGTAACAATTGCACCGCTGAAAATTGCAGACACCTCATATACCATCGATGATGTTAAGACCATTATAGACATGAAAAATTCCCGATTTAGTGATCATGAGATTGCTGCATATATTGGAAGAAGTTATTGGGGCATAGTAGATAAAATACGGCGTCTGAGACAGGAAGGATTATTGTAACAGCAAATACATATATTCAATAAATAGCGGAGGCTGAAAGCCTCCGCTATGATATTTAGTGTATGAAGTTGTTCGGGTCTACTATCTGAGCAGTTGTAAAACTGCCTGAGGTGCCTGGTTTGCCTGAGCCAGCATGGCGGTAGCTGCCTGCTGCAGAATACTGTTCTTCGTGAATTCCATCATTTCCTTGGCCATATCTACGTCGCGGATACGGCTTTCGGAAGCCTGCAGGTTCTCCGAAGAAGTATCCAGATTCTTGATAGTGTGTTCCAAACGATTCTGCATGGCACCCAGTTTGCCTCTTTCAGCTGAAACATTTTCCAAAGCGTTGTTTATAATAGTAATGGCTCTGTCCGCTGCAACTTGCGAAGATACATTTACACCTGCAGAAACAGTGGCTTTGGCACTTACTTCACCGTTGGCACCAAGCGAAGCAGCAGTTGAGCCAACTGTAGTTACAACCTGAGTTGCATTAGTTGCAGCGTCAATCCCTCCTGCAGCAAAATTGATCTGGATTGTTTCACCGGTAGAAGAATTACCAATAACTGCTGAGGTTGCTGAATGTCTAAATGTTACTGCCGAACCTATATTGTTGCTACCTTCATCAACCAATTGTGCAGTATATGAAGCTGCAGTCAGGGTTGCTGTAATTATCTCACCTTCGTCTCCTGCTAGATAGGTAGTAGCCGCATCAGCTGTCCAGGTAACTCCAGTGCTTCCAATAGCACCTGTATCAGCAGCAACACCAATCCAATTGGTACCTCCATCAATTGAATAGGAGAAATTAGTTACAGCACCTGCGGCTACAGTATCAATCCGAATCTGAACGCCCAAATTGGCATCACCGGTAAATGTACCACTAAGAGCACCATTGTGTGTAGCAGAGCCGCTCAAGGCACTATTAGCTGCTGGAGTTTCAGTAGTAGTAATTGAATAAGTCTGAGCAGTAAGCCCGGAGCCTAAATTCGATGTACCGGTAATTCCACTATCTCCAGCTGTAAAGGCACCTGCTACTACCTGATATCCAGCTACCCCTAAACTGAACGCATCCATTGCACCTATGGAACTGTCAACATTCTGGCCCTCATTGGCACCAATATGGAAAGTTGTACTTAAGCCACCAGCCAGCAGATTACGGGTATTAAATTCGGTAGTATTGGATATACGGGTAATTTCAGTTGCCAGTTGATTAACCTCTGATTGGATTTTGCCACGGTCAGCATTAGTATTGGTATCGGTGGCAGCTTGAACGGCCAGTTCTCTCATTCTTTGCAAAATGGCGTGGGTTTCATTTAACGCACCTTCAGCAGTCTGAATCAAGGAAATACCGTCCTGAGCGTTTCTTGAAGCCTGGTTTAACCCTCTAATCTGAGATCTCATTTTTTCAGAGATGGCCAGTCCGGCAGCATCATCGCCAGCCCGGTTGATGCGGAAACCTGAGGATAGTTTTTCCAGGGATTTGGAGCCCGCCATATTGTTCATGCTTAACTGGCGGTGGGTGTTCATGGACATAAGATTATGGTTAATTATCATTAGTCATTCCTCCTTGAATTTTCGTGCTCCCGCGTCCTTGCGGGGCATTTTTTTGATTGTTTCCGGGTTTTCTAAGCCCAGGTGCATACCGATTTAGTATCGACCTTTAGACTAAACTTTCTGCTCCCCTCCTTTATTTAGGAATCAGGGACTTATTCCCCGTTGATATTATTATCGGTTAATCGTAAAAGTTGGTAAGGGTTAATT
>DAIMDR010000036.1:7718-11830 GCA_036725705.1 Syntrophomonadaceae bacterium
ATTCTATCGGCTGGTCTGGCTGAGTTGGGCGGTGAGCCAGTCACTCTGGCTCTGCATTTGTTGCAGGGCCCTCTCCATGGCTGAAAATTTATTCCAGTAGGATTCTTCCATACTGATTAAACGATCCTGTAAATCACTGATTCTGGAGTCCACACCGGAAATTTCTTTACCCAGGTAACTGGTATCTGTGCCGACAGTATTGCGGCCGGCGGTACTGGCAATCGATTCCATCTGGGTTTTCAGCATATTGTCCAGTCTAACTGCCAGTCCTTGTTCAGATTTTATTGCCGATTCATTGTTGAAAAATTTCATTACTGCATTCGGGTCATCGGCCAGTGCAGTCCTTAGTTTGTTTTCATCAATATATAGCTTGCCTTTGTCCTTCCAGTCGGGTGAAGTGGTAATCCCCAGCGAACTCAGGGTTTTGTATTTTTCTCCGGTGTCTACTGCATCAGATAGTACTGTACGCATATTGCTGGCGATAGAACTGAGCAGAGAGTCGCCCCGGAACAATCCGCTGCGGGCTTTTTCCTCCCACTGGGTTATATCCTTTTCCTTCATGTCAGCTTTTTGCTCGTCAGTTAACGGGTTAAAGTCCCGGTAGCGCTTTTCACCCAGTTTGGTACCCAGGTCATCAACAATGGCATTGTATTGCTCCACAAACGCCTTGATTTTATTCACTGCCGAATCAACATCTTTAGTGACCGACAGGCTGACCGTACCTTCCTGTTTCAGCGTAATATTCATTCCCAGCAGGCTGATTTGATTGCTGTCAAACTCCAGGATATCATTATTGTTCAGCTTTATCTGTGCGGCAGTGCCGGATGCCAGCAACCCGTCAGTATGCTGCGCCGGATCATAGAGGTTCATATTTTTCAGAATATCATTATCGTCAGCCGTCACTTTAATGAAATTTTCCGACCCGGCGGTATTGGACATCAGGAACATGCGTCCCAGCTTTTCATCATAGGAAGCCCGGATACCAGTTTTGCTGGTTTCTGCATTAATTTTTGCCGCAATATCAGCGATGGTATCAGTTGAAGTTACCTGAATAGTCGCCTGGGATGCAGCATCGGCTGTACCCTGAATGGTAAAGCTGCCCGTCCCCGCTGAACCGGTAATCCGCTCCGAGGATTGGGCGCTGGCTGCCTGGGCGGTGGAGATAACATTTATGGAATATGAGCCTTCCATAGCGGCAGCAGTAGCTGTGGCTGCAGCAACTTTCTCATCGGAGGCGATAATGGTTTTTGCCTGGAAGCTACCCTCCAGTTTCAGGTCAAAGACGCCTTTTTCCTTAAAGTTGCGCAAATTGTTATTAATGCTGCGATAATCGTCACGCTTCCATTCCAGCATGGTTTTTTGCTGGAGTTGGCGATCAACTTTCATAGTTTCAATACGCATGAGTTGTTTAATTATGTTTTCAGTGTCCATACCACTGGACAGGCCTCCAAAACGAATACGGTCGATTGAATTCATTATATATGCCCTCCTTCCTCTAATGGACGCGGATAACGCGGATTTTCACGGGTTTTCGCTGATATTTATAAATTAATACGAGTCAGGTTAGTTATGGTGATTTATATTTAATTTTAAACAGAGTATTCTTTTTTTTAAACCTGATATAGCCTGACTTTTAACTGACTCTGCCTGACATCATTATTTGTAAAAGGGGTGGTTCGTTACTACTGAAAAAGTATCATAAATGGTCATCCTGAGGAGCTGTAGGCGACGAAGGATCTCTTTTGGAACTCAGTAATATTGGCCCCTCAACCAACGAGATGCTTTGCTGACGCTCAGCATGACATAAAATGCTTGTTCTTAGACCTCTCCCTGACTCTTGACCCTGACCCCTTACTCCTTTGGGTTAAATTGTTTTAATTGCTCAACCGTAGGTAAGTTACGGGTGGCCTCCCGGTTGGCGTTTTCGATTTCGTTATAGATTTCCTTGCGATGAACGCTGACGGTGCGGGGAGCATCGATGCCAATTCTGATCGTTTCTCCCTGCACATCTACTATACATATTTCAATGTTGTCGCCAATAATTATACTTTCACCTTTACGTCTGCTCAGTATCAACACGCTATTTGCCCTCCTCTGCAACTGGTTTTGCCGCAGGGAAAATAGGATGCTTAGTTATATAATCGGTTTTTTCAGAAATAAACTGAAGTCCTAATTTTTTTTCGGCATTTATTATTATTGGAGCCATCAGGTTGGCGGTTGCCAGTTTAAAGTCTCCCGGTATGGTCAGGATGCAATATACGGCAATGGGTGGTTTATCAGACGGCAGCTGCAATTGCTTTATGGCACTTTCTGATAATTCAATCTGGTAGTCGGAAAAAAACATAAACGGGTCAATCATCAAAAGGCACAAATCGGAGGTATTAACCGATTGCAGATAATAAAACGGGGCTTTTTCCTCCAGGGGCAGCAGGATGTATTGTTTGTCAGACTCAAAACCAGGTATGCCTTCGGGAAAATTGATAAGGTCTTTTTCAGTAATGTTCAGTTCACCAAATAAATGGGTGTTTATCTGCATAATATCCTCCTTTATGAAATATATTTAATTCAGCCATTATTAATGGACACAGATTACACAGACCCTTCGGGCACAGATTTCACGGATTTTTTTGATTATTTACATTTATTTATCTGTGTAAATCCCTAATAATCTGTGTTATCTGTGTCCATTCCCTTTTCACGCATACATGCTGCGGTTTGACTGCTCGTGCCAGGTTATGTTGAGGTAGTTTTGCTGTCTTAAATAGGCGCTGACTTTGCCCCATTGGAAATCGGTCTGTATCTGTCCACGCCGGAGCTGTAGTCCTACCCGGCCGCGATTATAGTTTATTTCCACCGGGCGAATGTCCCACTCAATGCGGGGTGGTTGTTTGGGTATGGCAGTTAAATTAAAATCGATTGTTTCGCCCAGGCCGGCAGCCGCCAGGCTTTCTACGGTATTGCCATCCTGCCAGTTGGCCAGGGCATCTCCTTCTGCGGAAATGGCGGCAATGCCCTCCAGGCCCATTTGCCGCGCCAACCCGGCATAGTAGTCCATGAATTGCGACGGGCCGCGTTTGCCCATATCCGCAAAGCATTGGCTCTGATCAATGGTCAGCCTGGGCCGCGGAGAATGAATTTCCAGAGTCGGTTTTTCGATGTCCAGTTCAATGGCCGGCAGGGTAGTCTGCATGGATAATTGCGGCTTTTGAATATCCAGCCCTATTTTGGCATATTGCTGATCAATTCGTATTTGTAACATTTTCTCACCCACCCCCGGGGTTTAATAGACGCGGATTTCGCAGATCACACGGATTTTCGCTGTTTTTATTTTTCTACAGATTGTTATTTTGTCTTCAAAGTTTATTAGTAATCCTGGTATCTTGTGTTTTTTAGCTGTATTAATAACATTTCTTACCATCACCCAGGTTAAATAGCACGGCACTCAGCAAATTTTGGATTAATACTGGCACTTTCTACACCCGGTAGGCAGATTTAGCAGATTATACGGATTTTCACTGTTTTTATTTTTTCATTTTCTTATCCATTATTTTTCTACGGATTGTTATTTTATCTCCGAAGTTAATAAGCAATCCTACTTTCTTTTTGGTCGCTTTTAAATAGTTTATTAGTTGAACTTCATGGCTAGCTGCAAGTTCGCTTATAGCTTTTAATTCCACTATTATTAAATCTTCAACTATTATATCAGCAAAATATTCCCCCACTACCATATCTTCATAATATACACTGATGAATACCTGGGATTCAGCGTTAATCCCTTGTTTTCCAAGTTCATATAATAAAGCATTTTCATAAACTTTTTCCAGAAATCCTGCTCACAGGGTGTTATATACTTTATATGCTGCAGCAATTATTTTTCCACTTAAGTCCTTATACAGCAGTTCCTCCATTTTCCCTCCATAAATATTTTATTAACCGCGATAATCTGCGAAATCTGCGCTATCTGCGTCTATTATTATCCCCTAGCGCAGGAAGTCGATTAGGGTGGGTTGGATGATGCGGGCGCCGGCGCCCAGGGAGGCGCGGAAGACATTTTCCTGCATTTTCAGCTGCATGATTACTTCGGCCATGTCGGCATCTTCTACCTGGGAGAG
>DAIMDR010000037.1:0-11699 GCA_036725705.1 Syntrophomonadaceae bacterium
TGGAGTATTATCAACAACCACTGAATAAAAGTGTTTTGCGACTGCATATAGTAGCCAACAGTGATAATACCGAAGATCAGCTATTAAAGCTGGCTGTAAAGGATGACATAGTAACCCTGATGAAAAATGAATTTCAGAACACCAGCGATGTGAATATGGCCAAAAGTCAGGCAATCGAATTAATACCCATTATTGAAAAAACTGCCCGCGAAGAAATAAGCAGGCAGGGATACGATTATCCGGTAAAAGTTTCCGTTGGTGAATATGCATTTCCGACTAAATCATATGGCAACTTTGTTTTACCCCAGGGTGATTATCAGGCCGTAAAAGTAATAATCGGTGCAGGAGAAGGGAAAAACTGGTGGTGTGTACTATTCCCGCCATTATGCCTGGTATCCTCCTCAGACCAGGGCCTGTGTCTGGATAACCCCCAGGAAGCCCGGGTCACATTAAAATGCCTGGAACTCCTGCCCAAAGGCGCCCGGTTGAAACTGCAGGGCGGGGAGTAATTTTAATAGACGCAGATTACACAGCAACCTTAATTGCGTAGCCGTCGGTGGAGCATCACTAGTCCCTCAGGGGGAGTCTCATAAATACCGTAGATCCTTCGCTAACGCTCAGGATGACATTTTAGAAGTTAGTATGATAATTAAAGAAAAGTTAATTATGCAAAACTCTCAACCTGACTCTACCTGAATGATTCTGACTTAACCTGACGGTAAATTTTTTATTTATTAGTTAGGTTAAGTCAGTCAAAGTCAGGTTAATCAGGTTCTTAAAATATATTTAATTTTTCTCAAAAGAGAATTAAAATCATCATAAATAACCTGATTCTAATTAATTAAAATATAATCTGTGTAAATCTGTGCCCGAAGGGTCTGTGTAATCCCCCTGTCGGGGACTACACCCTAACGGGTACCACCGATACACCCTGTCGGGTGTAATTACCCGGCACTCAGCGCTAATATTAAGCCTAAATCTGAGTGCCGGGTCACAATTAAGGTTGCTGTGTCCATTAAAAATCCTTCCTCAAACGGCTGGGCCGTTTATTTTTTATTTGTAGAAGGATATAATGGAGAAAAAATTGAGGTGTTTTTAGTTGACTGCCAGCCTGACCGTACCGGCACCGGCCAAAGTGAATCTAACCCTTGATATAAAGGGTAAACGACCGGATGGATATCATGAATTGGAAACCGTTATGCATCAGATAAATCTGGTTGATATAATAACCATTGTAAAACAGGAGACCGGCATAGAAGTTGTAACCAGCAGTGATCTGGTTATTGATGATGAGACTAATCTTGCTTATCGGGCAGCCGCTTTGATACTGGAAAAATATCAGCCACAGGCAGGAGTTAAGCTTATTATCCAGAAAAATATACCGGTAGGGGCTGGACTTGCTGGCGGAAGCACAGATGCTGCTGCGGTACTGAAAGGTATTCGTCAGCTGTTTGATTTGCCGGTTGATGAACGGATCATGCATGAAATGGCGCTGGCTCTGGGTTCGGATGTTCCCTTCTGTCTACAGGGAGGTACGGCACTGGCTACCGGTCGGGGTGAAGTGCTGAGGGTGCTTCCTGACAGCCTGGTCCTGACCATGGTTATAGTAAAGCCGCCTTATCAGGTATCAACCGCTGAAGTATATAAAGCGTTTCGTCCGGAACAGGTTAAACGGTTTCCGGATACGGAGGCTTTTATTGAATCATGGTGTAACTGTGATATGATAGGAATATGTGACCACATGGAAAATGTTCTGGAATCAGTCACCGCAGAACAATATGCTGAAATAAAAGCTATAAAGAATCAACTGGACGATTTAGGAGCATTGAAGACTATAATGTCAGGCAGCGGGCCAAGTGTATTGGCAATATTTGACCAGCTTGCCCCGGCTGTGCGGGCTTTTGAAATAATGAAAAAAACCTGTCAGGAGACTTACATAGTCTCTTCTTACCTTAAAGAGGGGGTGCAATAATGGAAACCAAAAGGTTACAACCGGTAGATTTGGATTCCTATAAACCATTACGGGAATTAGTTCTGGAAGCGATTCGGGAAGCAATAATCAGCGGGGCATTAAAGCCGCGGGAACGACTAATGGAAATTCAACTGGCTGAGGAGCTGGGAGTATCCAGGACTCCGATTCGCGAAGCCTTGCGCAAACTGGAACTGGAAGGTTTTATTGTAATGGTACCCAGAAAAGGTGCTTATGTAGCCGACCTGACCTTTAAAGATATTGCGGATGTATTTGAAATCCGGGCGGCACTGGAGGGATTGGCTGCCGCTATGGCCGCCGAACGCATTACCGAGGAAGAACTGGAGGAAATGGAGCGCTTGCTGGCCATAAAGGCTGAAGCTATCGCTCATAATGATATAGATAAATTAATTGAGGTGGATACCAAATTCCACGAAGCTATTTATCAGGCCTCTCGTAACGAAAGACTTACGGCTATAATTAATAACCTGAGAGAACAGATTCAGCGCTATCGGACTACTACTCTGTCATTTCCGGGCAGAAGCAAACAATCATTGGATGAACACCGGCTTTTAGTTGAAGCTATCCAATCACGCAACAGCCAATTAGCCCGGCAGGTAGCCCAGGAACATATTGAAAATGCAGAGACCAGTATGATTGAGGCACTTAAAAAGTCCATGTAGTGGAGGAAAGAAAATGAAGTATGACGCAGTCATATTGGCTGGTGGAGAAAACAGCAGTGATCTTAGAAAAATAGCACCTTATGACAACGAAGCACTAATAATTATTGGTAAATATCCTATGATATATTATGTTTATAAATCATTACGCTCCTCCCCTTTGGTTGAAAACATAATAGTAAGCGGCCCTGCTGACTCATTACGCAGCATTTTACCCCGGGAAGACAAATTATATTTTGTTAGTGGGGGAGAAAATGCGATTGATAGTTTCAGTCAGGCAGTTGAGTTATTAAATAATATAGGTTCAACCGAGTATCTGTTAGTGGCGCCTACTGATATTCCGCTCATTACCAGTGAAGCTATTGAGGACTTTATGCATCAGTGTGAGCAGCATGATGTCGACTTCTATTATCCGGTTACCTCCAAAAAGGTTAATGAAGAGAAGTTTCCCGGGGTAAGCCGTACCTATGTGCGTTTGCGGGAAGGGGTATTCACCGGCGGCAACCTGTTCATATTGCGTAAAGCAATGATTGACAAAGGTTTGGATTTTGCCAGACAGATGGTAGAAAACCGGAAAAACCCGCTAAAAATGGCCAGAATCCTGGGCATTGCTCTGGCTTGGAAGTTTATTTGGGGTCGGTTGGCCATTCCGGTTATTGAAAAGCGGTTTTTTGATATGACCGGCATTCGGGGAAAGGCGATAATTTCCCAATATGCTGAGGTGGGAGTAGATGTGGACAAACCCAGTGATTTGGAATTGGCCCAGAAGCATCTGGAAGGAGTATCTTTCTAAGCAGCGCGGTTTCACTTCTTTTTTAGGTTGTTCAGGGTTTAATAAATACCTGGTATCATGGATTTCACGCAAAGCTTCATTAAAATGACTCCTGTAACCAAATTAATATTTTTTTCCACTGTTTTTAAAAAGTTTGTGAAAAGTTGCTCACATAAAGGTTATAATACGGATACTATCTCTTTTGAATTTCTTTATGAACAGATTGCAGATAATATTAATATGGTAAATAATAAACTGTAAAATATTTTACGGAAAAGAGAAGTGGTAAAAAGAATGGCTAAACATTCTGCCGTTATTCTGGCAGCCGGTAAAGGGGTCAGGATGAAGTCAGACCTGCCTAAAGTACTACACCGGGCGGGTGGATATCCATTAGTGGCTCATGTGGTTCGTGCAGTTAAAGAAGCTGGTATTGAAGACATTGTTATGGTAGTTGGACATGGACGGGAGCAAGTTGAAAAATATTTCTCTGCAGACAACCTTGGTTTTGTTACGCAGGAACAGCAATTAGGCACCGGACATGCTCTGATGCAGGCGGCGGACAGTATTAATCCTGACAGCACCATGCTGGTTCTGGCAGGCGATATCCCGCTGATACAGGCCGCAACTATTAAAGCCTTGATTGATTATCATGAAGAGAAGCAAGCCGGTGCTACCGTTTTATCTGCCTGTCTGAACAACCCTTCCGGTTATGGACGCATAGTACGAGGCTCCGGAGGGGAGCTGCTGAAAATTGTAGAAGAAAAGGATTGCAGCCCGGAGGAAAAATTGATTGAAGAAATTAACTCGGGTATTTACCTGTTCCAGGCAGGAAAAGTATTTGCAGCCCTTTCCGGATTACAGACGGCTAACGCCCAGGGAGAATATTATTTAACTGATGTTTTGGAAATACTGAACGGCCAGGGACAGATTGTACAGGTAATGTTGACTGACTCCAGTGAAGATATTTACGGGGTAAACCATCGTGTACAGCTGGCTGAGGTGGAAAAAGTTCTGCGCCGGCGTAAAAATGAATCTTTGATGCTGGAAGGAGTCACCATAATAGACCCGGACAGTACCTTTATTGACTACACGGTTCAGATTGGTGCTGACACTGTAATCTTCCCGTTTACGATAATTACGGGTGATACCAGGATAGGGAGCCGTTGTGAAATAGGACCCTCTGCTTATATAAACGATACTGTTATTGGAGATGAGACTATAGTAGAGCAATCCCGTATAAAAGAGTCTGTTATTGGGAACTTATGCACCATTGGGCCTTTTGCCTATCTAAGGCCGGGCGCCAATTTGGCCGATAAGGTTAAAGTAGGCGACTTTGTGGAAATTAAAAACTCCAATATCGGCACAAACAGCAAAATACCCCATCTTAGCTATGTGGGAGATGCTGAAGTAGGGCAGTCAGTTAATATCGGTGCCGGTACCATTACCTGTAATTATGATGGTAAAAACAAATATCATACGATTTTGGAAGACGGAGTGTTTATTGGCAGCAATACTAACCTGGTGGCACCGGTTTCGATTGGAAAAGGTTCAATAACCGGGGCGGGATCAACAATTACCCGGGATGTTCCGGCTAATTGCCTGGCAGTTGAGCGGGCAGTTCAAAAAGTGGTTCCCGATCGTAACAAACATGATTAATTAGGAGGATTATACCATGAAAGCGTCCAGATGGAGGATGAAATTATTCACAGCCAATGCCAACCCGCAGCTGGCATCAGAAATCGCCAGTTATCTGGGTATACCGGTTGGTGATGCCAAGGTGGGGAGATTTTCCGATGGCGAAATCAGCTGTGTAATTGATGAAAGTGTACGCGGGGTTGATGTTTTTGTGGTACAGCCCACCTGCCCGCCGGTTAATGAAAACCTGATGGAACTTTTAATTATGATTGATGCATTTCGCAGGGCCTCAGCCTCGCGAATTAACGCGGTTATACCTTACTACGGATATGGCCGCCAGGATCGCAAAACCCGGGCCAGAGACCCAATCACCGCCAAACTGGTATCCAATCTGATAGTTGAAGCCGGGGCACATCGTGTGGTAGCGGTGGACTTGCATGCCACCCAGATTCAGGGATTCTTCGATATCCCGGTTGACCATTTGCCGGGTGTACCCACTATTGCAGAATATTTTAAAAAACAGGGTCTGGTTAAGAAGGCAGTAGTATTATCTCCGGATGTAGGCGGGGTTACGCGGGCCAGAAATCTGGCTGCTCAGCTGGAAAGCCCGCTGGCCATTGTTGATAAACGGCGGCCGGCACCAAATGTTTCCGAAATCATGAATGTCATCGGAGATGTAAAAGGTAAACCGGTTATAATTATTGATGATATTATTGATACGGCCGGAACCCTTTGTACAGCAGCTGAAGTTATGATGGAAAAAGGTGCAACCGAAGTATACGGCTGTTGTACTCATCCGGTCTTTTCCGGACCGGCGCTTGAAAGACTGTCCAAAGCCCCCTTCAAAGAAATTGTTATCACCAATACCATTCCTTTACCGGAAGGCAAAAAGCTGCCCAATATGACGATTTTATCGGTTGCGCCGCTGGTTGGGGAAGCTATTTTGCGTATTCATGAGGACTTATCAGTCAGCAAATTATTTGAAGCCTGACCGCTATTTGGACATCCCTTGACTTTACTGATAATATTATAAGGTAACCTAAGTGTACGGCTAAGGTGCAAATAAGTTAGGAGTGATAATATGGTATTAGCACAGGCACTTACGGCAGCCCGTAGAGAGCTGAAGACCAAAGGCTATCTGAATGAGTTAAAGCGCGGGGGCAGGATCCCGGGAGTAGTATATGGTCAGGAGGCTCAACCCCTGACTATCAGTCTTGACAGCAAAGAATCCCAGCGGATTTTTAATCATCATGGCTATCGGGGATTATTTTCTCTGCAAATTGACGGGGAAACCAAACCTCGTATGGTACTGATCAGAGATATTCAACGCCATCCAGTTGGTCAGCAGGTAACCCATATTGACTTTTTAATCGTCAATATGAAGGAGAACATTTCCAGTCTGGTTGCGGTTCAGATTCTTGGTGAAGATGAAGTGACCAAACGGGGCGGAGTTGTTCAGACCGGAGCCAAGGAAGTTGAAGTGAGCTGTCTTCCTGCCAATATTCCGGAAAGCTTTGTATGTGATATCAGCAATCTGGAAATAGGCGACAAGCTGGTGGTAGCTGATCTGGTTGTAGACCCGGAGGTAGAGCTGCTAACTGACCCGGAAACCATGCTGGCAGCGGTACTGGCACCATCGAGAGCAGCTGTTGAAGCCGAGGAGGCAGAAGAAGAAGAAGCAGCACCGGTTGAAGAATAATTTAGTAAAGCGGCCCCGGATTTACCGGGGCTTTATTTTAGCTTATCCTCTTTCGTCAGCCTGCCTTCCCCGAGTGTTGAACTATGCTTGGCCAATGGTCACTCATAATAGTTATTAAACTATAACTAAACATAAGAGGGCCCTTGTATTACAATTATGAATAAATTAGAACCACTATCTGTTAAAATTTCCAGGGGGAAATGGTAATGAAACTCATAATAGGTCTGGGTAATCCCGGTAAAAAATATCATAATACCCGGCACAATGTTGGATTTCGGGTAGTAGAGGAACTAGCCCATCGTCATAAAGTAGAACGACAGGAAAGCAAATACGATGCCATAATTGCTCATATCAGAATAGGCAGTGAAAAAATATTAATAGTTAAACCGCTTACTTATATGAATCTCAGTGGACGGGCGGTGCAACCGTTGCTGGCTTATTATAAACTGGGAATGGAGGATTTGCTGGTAATCTATGATGACATGGATTTACCTGTCGGAAACCTGCGGGTGAGGAGTGAAGGCGGAGCCGGCGGTCATAAAGGAGTAACCTCCATTATAGAAAGATTGGGAGGACGGGGATTTGCCCGTTTGCGGCTGGGCATTGGACGCCCGGAAGATGAAACCATCGACTGGGTACTGGGCAAATTTTCTGCCCGCGAACAGGCGGTAATGGACCAGACCATCAGCCGGGCTGCGGATGCTGCTGAATACTGGGTACAACATGGCATAGACCGCACCATGAATGAATACAATTCCAGGAGTGAGGCGTGAGGCGTGAGGCGTGAGGATAAGCCCCAAATAGACCAGGTTTAAATTTTAATGGACGCAGATTACCGCTGATTATCGCAGCTTATTTATAATTAAATATATAGTCAGATGATTCATGGTAAGCTTGATTAGAATATCTGGAAGACTTGACCTAAAAATTGTAATAGACACAGATTACACAGATTTTTTTATTAATATTGAATCAGGTTTTTTATGGTGATTTTTAATTCTCTTACAAGAAAATTAATATTTTTTTAACCTAACATTATTAAAAATCATGTCCAGTTAGGTTCAAAAAAATTGATACATAATCGTAACCTAACTCATCATAAATAATTAATTCCATGCTAAATTAATAAAAATCTGTAAAAATCATATTAAATCCCCCTATCGGGGACTACTGATGCTCCACCGACGGCTACGCAATTAAGGTTGCTGTGTAATCTGTGTCTATTAAATAATGGATTCCCGCGTCTATTTATAAGTATATTTGCCCTCGATTAAGGCTAAATTATGAAAAAAGGACAAGGGGGCAATATAATGAAGGTTTATCATATATGTGAAATCTGTCAGCAGATATTTGATCTTTCCGAGGTGCCCGGACAGGAAGGCAATACGGAAATGTTAGGTATGTGTAATGATTGTGCTGAGGAAATGGGCTTTACCGCCAGTATTTCTCCGCGCCAAACCTACTACAATTAAAAGTGTCGAGGGGACGGTTCTGCTGACACCTTTTGATATAAGGTGTGAGTCAGATTGAGTCCCTTAAAGGACTACCGATGTGTTCCAGCCCTACGGGTTAAGAACACCATAATGTTGCAAGTTTCAAAAAAATAGATAAGACTTCCTAAAATCGGGATTAATAAATAATTATGAAACTATAATAATATTATCTTAATGGGGGCTGCGAAAGCAGTGTCCAACCTTTTATTGTGGGGAGGTTTACATAGCGTTGCAAAATCAACTCTTTAACAGCATGCTGGGCGCTTTGCAGCAGCGGGAACATATATTGCTGACCGGTATGTCAGCCA
Source organism: Syntrophomonadaceae bacterium (assembly GCA_036725705.1). Lineage (GTDB taxonomy): Bacteria > Bacillota > Syntrophomonadia > Syntrophomonadales > Syntrophomonadaceae > JAAYBS01. Next base: position 8,557 of record DAIMDR010000037.1, read on the forward strand.
CTGCCGGCAGTTATGTAATATCTGAACTGGTCAGACAAACAGGTTCTACCACCCTCTGCATAGTGCCGGATGAGGAAAAAGCTTATGACCTGCTGCGCGACCTGAAAGCCTTTATTGATGAGCAGCACCTGTTTCTGTTTCTGGGCCGCGAATTAATCTTTTTAAAAGAAAACTTTTCGCGGGTGGAAGAACAGCGTATCCTGACCCTTCGCGAGTGTATTGCCCATCCCCGCAAACAAAAAATTATCATAGCTACTCCGGGAGCCTTTATGTTTCCCATTATGTCACCACAGCAGATGGAGCAGCTCACCATACACCTCAAAGTCAATGAAGAACAATCCCTGCGGGTTCTGCTGGAAAAACTGGTGGCGGCTGGTTATAAACGCGGTGATACCGTTAGCCGCAGCGGCGAATTTGCTTTACGGGGAGGCATATTGGATGTTTTCCCGGTAGGAGACCGGGAACCTTGCCGCATAGATTATTTTGGGGATTATATAGACAGCATGCGTCGTTTTGATCTGGACAGCCAGCGTAGTATAAAGGCTGAAAATTCATTGATTATAGCCTGTGCTGATGAGACATTGGGTGATGAATCCGCGGTTACTTTATTCGATTACCTTCCCGGCGATGCCTGGATATATTTTGACGAACCGCGGGACTTTTATCGCAACTATGATCGTAACAGCAAGCGTTACCAGGCTGCTATCAAAGAAGCTCATCGGGAAGAACAGACCGTGCGGGAACTGCCTCTGGTTCCGCGGGAACAGCTTATGCAGTCGGTTAAGGAAAAGGTGACCGCCTGGCACTCGTTTTTTCCCGGCAACATACCACAGGTGCAAGTATCCCTTATGGAGCATATTTCTGTACAGGATATGGAACCTTTTTTTGGTCAACTGGAACCCTTATTTATGCGTTTGCGGGAATGGAGTGGTAAAGGTTACCAGGTTAAGCTGGCGGTAAGCAGCAGAACTGCCCGGGAACAATTACAGCAGGAATTAATTGCCCGGCATATAAGCGGCCCCGAAATAGTCAACTGGCGCCTGGATAAGGGTTTCATTAGTCCCGCTCTGGAATTGGCCCTGGTTACGGAAAAAGATATCTGGGGAGCTGCCCGAGGTAAAACCTCGAAAAGGAAAAAAGCTCAAGGTCAGGAACGCTTATTATTGGAAGATTTGAAGCTGGGCGATTATGTAGTTCATGACAGTTATGGGATTGGAATTTTTCGTGGAGTTACCCAGGTAGAAACTGACGGGGTAATCCGTGAATATATACTGCTTCAATATGCCGGAACGGATAAACTTTATCTGCCCCTGGAAAAAACTGACCATCTGTTTAAATATACTGCTGCTGAGGAGCGTGAACCCCGGTTAAGCAAACTGGGGGGCAATGAATGGGAAAGAACCAGGCGCAAGGTATCACAGTCCATTCAGGATATGGCTGAAGACCTGCTCAAACTATATGCGGCCCGTCAGGCCCGGGTGGGATATGCCTTTTCACCTGATGCCCCCTGGCAAAATGAATTTGAAAGCCGCTTTCCTTATCAGGAAACTCCTGATCAGCTTAAGGCCATAAATGATGTAAAAAGGGATATGGAATCAATGCAGCCTATGGAAAGACTGATCTGTGGAGATGTTGGCTATGGGAAAACGGAAGTAGCCATGAGAGCCGCTTTTAAAGCCATAATGGATAGTAAACAGGTGGCCCTGTTGGTACCCACTACGGTACTGGCCGAACAGCATTATATTACTTTTCAACAGCGTTTTGCCGAATATCCCACTACCATTGAGGTACTAAGCCGTTTTCGCAGTCCGGCTCAGCAAAAAAGAATAATTGCTGATCTGAAAAAAGGAGTAACCGATATCGTAATTGGAACCCACCGTCTGATTTCAAAAGATGTTGAATTCAAGGAGTTGGGCCTGTTAATAATTGATGAGGAACATCGCTTTGGGGTAAGTCAAAAAGAAAAAATCAAAGCCATGAAAGAACTGGTGGATGTAATCAGTCTGTCTGCCACACCTATTCCCCGCAGTCTGCACATGTCGCTGGCCGGATTACGGGATATGACCGTGATTGAAACCCCGCCTCCGGAGCGTTATCCGATTGCTACTTATGTATTGGAATACAACGATGACATTATTCGGGATGCTATTCAGACAGAAATTGACCGTGGCGGACAAGTATTTTTTGTCCATAACCGCATTGAAGACATCTACCAGGTCCGGCAGAGAATTCAGGCACTATTACCGGATATTCGCATTGCATTGGGACACGGTAAAATGAAAGAAGAAGAACTGTCCCGCGTGATGCTGGACCTGATGGAGGGCAAATATGAAGTATTTCTCTGTACTACCATCATTGAATCCGGCCTGGATATGCCCCATGTCAATACCATTATTATTGATGAAGCTGATCGCATGGGTCTGGCCCAGCTTTATCAATTACGCGGGCGGGTAGGCAGGTCAAATCGTCTGGCTTATGCTTATCTGACCTACAGGCGGGATAAGGTTATCAGTGAGACAGCGCAAAAGCGCCTCAATGCCATTCGTGAATTCAGTGATCTGGGCTCGGGTATGAAAATTGCGCTGCGGGATTTGGAAATAAGGGGAGCCGGAAACATACTGGGGCCTGAGCAACATGGCTTTATATATGCGGTAGGGTTTGATCTCTACTGCCGCTTGCTGGAACAGGAAACGGCCCGGTTAAAAGGTGAAGTGTCAGCAACTGAACCGTTAAACCCGCAATTGGATATAGATGTGGATTATTATATTCCTGATACCTATATACCGGATTATGGTACTAAAATGAGGATTTACCGGCGTCTGCTTCTGGCCTCTGAAATTAAGGAAGTGGAGGAAATCAGCCGGGAAATGCTGGATCGTTTTGGCAAATTCCCGCTACCGGTGGAAAATTTTCTGCATATAGCTTCGTTACGAATAATGGCCCGCCACAAAGATATTAAAAGTCTGCGGCGTAAAGGTAATCGCATTGAATTACAGATGGCCGGGTCGTTGCCACCTAATTTGCTGCCTGCTGCCCAGGGGTTAAAAATAAGAAAAATCAATGCCTCTACTGTACAAATCCAGCAGCCGGGAACCTCACTAACCGACCTGGCAACTTTATTAAGCCTGATATAATGACATAAT
>DAIMDR010000038.1:0-11525 GCA_036725705.1 Syntrophomonadaceae bacterium
TCCGGCAACCCAATCAAAATCCAAATCGAGATCATTAAACCGGGGAGGCTTGTTGGTGTGTTCCCTTATATTCTGACCGACCGAACCAAAAATTGTCATTTGGTCTTTCGTTACTAAACTGCCCAGACCGGGAAAACCGCTAAAAGCACCTTCCAGTGTATTTTGTAAGTTTTCCAATCCCGGGAAGTTGGTTTCGTAACCGAATGAACCTTCCACGGCAAATACTGCGGCTTGAAGGGTTATATCTTCCGGAGCTGTATCCAACGTAATTAGATTATTATAATCCAGCGATGACAAACTATCGGGTTCCTGACCCCAATTATAGTTAAATCGATCTTTTTCAGGCAGGAATACAGTTGCTACTATATGTGAAATTTGCGAGGGCCAGTTCCAATGAATGGTATGAACATTTCGCCGGGCAATCAAGCCTAACATATCATCCCCCTCAACATCTGTACTCAGCCATTGGTCTCCATCCCAGGTTTGTTCATAATCAGTATTTGCATAAGATATGCCCGGGGGACTATCGCCGTTAAAGCCTGTAATATAATTAGGATGTCTCCAGTCAGTTGGATTATGGCCGGTTATATATATATCGTTGGCAGATGCAATGGTAAGACGTCCGCCAAAGTTACCGGATACAAAAACATTACTCATATCAGAATTAAATTTACCATTTATGAGTGAGCCGTAGGGACTGGAACCGTATCCGGTCAAACCATCCACATATATAACTCCTTCATCGGGAAAGTTGAGTGAAGGGCATAGACCTGAATTTTTAAAAGCGTCAAAAGAGTTATATTGACCTATAACATTGTTATTATCATCAAGAGCTTCATACAATGTCCGGTCAGATGATTCGGTTTTCCATTCGGACAGTATTTTACCCCGTTCTTGACTTGCCGCCGGATTAAGTAGACTGAACGGTGGAACTTCACGCGGATATAATCGGTATCGCTGACCGTTATAATACCAACTGTTGGTTCCCCGGTCAAAGTAGCGTACATCATAGGAATTGTCTTTTAAAAATATGCAGGTTCTGCCATTATAATAAGCGTTGTCCATCTTAGCCAGGATTCGTAATTCATTCAGAGCCGAATTACCGGGAAACTTAACTTCCCGTTCCAGTTTCATGTGGCCTTTTTTAAAAACATCCGGGTCATTTAATACATTTTGTTTAGCTTCCAAACTTAATCCTAATATTTCAATTCCATTGCCGTAGGTTACTAAATCCCAGAATACAGCATTACTACCTCCGGTTAAGAAGGAGTTATCCAAATAAAAGGTGTCGTTAGTATGAATTGGTCCGAAAACCGTATCTCCTGCGTACCAGATAACTTTATCTCCGTCAGAAGATTCTTCTTTATTACTAATCATAGTATGTTGTGTGAAAGTACGGCGCAAGAGTTCCACTTCAATTGTACGCAGCTGAGTATCATCCAGGCTGTTCCATCCGGTAGAACGGATTATGACTCTATTACTGGCCGGTTCAGTAGTATCAATGTCAATTTCAATCAGGGGAACACGAATTTGCACCCGGAAATTATTAGCTTTGTCCTTGGAATCATCTATGGGAGTATATATATAAAAATCACTTTCAGAAGTGGTGTCACAGTCATATAAGGCGTTATTTTTATAAAATTCATAGTCATTATTCAATTTCCACAGGTATTGATTGTAACCTTTTTCAGCCGCATAAACAGCCCGCTCGCCACCTAAAAAACGACCAATAATTTTGGTGTTGCCTTCTGCAATATTCATGGCAGTTATGGATAAAAGAGTCATTATTACTAATAATGCAAGTACCAGCGGCAATGCTGCACCGGCCTCATTTTTAAGCGGATGCTTTATAAGCCTCATTATCATACTCCCTCTCTGAAAATAATATATTACCAATATTATTTTACGACCACATAAAATGATGTCGATTTATCTCCTGATGTCAAGGTTACTTGCTGCGGCAAATATATAGTCCCAAAAACCCAAGTGGTTGGTGTTTCTTTTATGGCTTTTACAATAATTAATGTAGGATCATTAACATCCTGCTGAACTGATACATATTCATTGGTACCAGTGACGGTTTTATCAGTAGTGTTTGCCGGCCAGAAGCGAACTCTGACCTGAACAGTCTGGCCATTAGTAATCGTTAAAGGACTAAAATATCCATAGCTGTTCAAGAGCTCAAGCTTATAAATGGGAACATTCGGGACTTCCTCTTCTTCTTCCTCAATTGCTTCACTATAAATTGAGCCTGGTGCCCGATTGCGGGGAAAGTAAGTGGAAGCAACATTGTAATCTGCAAAACGCTTGTTGTCAGGCTGTTCAACATCTGAAATCAGGAGGGTAATATTTACTTTGTCAGTTTCGGTTACAAAGCTGTTGTCTTGTGAGTCTGCCGCTATGCCATTCAACTGATCGTGCCATACTGCAGTGTCATCCGGAAAACCAAGCGCAACTACAGCCGCTCCAGTATCTGCCCCCTGTACTGTACGCTGAAGAGCAGTTCCCTTATAACGATAGCATATCATATCCCAGGTATTGGAAGTTAAATTGTATTTATATATAATCATCTGTTTCCCGTCGTTTAGAGTTTTAACTGCTGGTTCTGTTGCAGAAGGTTGTTCGGCACTTCTTATTTCCCGGCTTATAATGCTAAGGGTGTTGTTGGTGGCGGCAATATAGGGATTTATCGCTTCATTGTGTGACCAGAACATAAAGGTTCCGTGAAAAGCCGCATAGGCAACCCCAAGAATCATACCAAGTAAAACCATGACCACCAGTAATTCTATTAAAGTAAAACCATGCGATTTTGATAGACACTTCCTGATATTATGTTTAATCATACCCGACCCTCCTAGTTTAAAAAGACATTACTTAAACATTAAAAAATTTTATTTATTTATATTTAGAATAAAATTTTCCCCAGGCGTGTTTAAAGTTACATTACCCTTATATTGACAAGCTATATAAAAGCTATTGATTACATACTTTGTAATGTCGGGGCTGCTTTCAAATAACAGGGTAAAAATATTTGATAAAACTGCTTTGTCGTCGGCAAGAATAATATTATAAGGACTTACCAAATCAGCATAACCATCTATATCGACTAGAGGAACCCAATCATTGGGATTGTTGATATCAGAATTACCGGTATTTTTATTCATGTACAAAATAGCGAAGTCAGAAGCTTCACGGTCGTTTGTCATATTCAAGATAGGTTTATCTTCACTAAGTGGACTCATAAATGAGGATACCTGTACAGAACTTGAAGGTTCGAAAGCACTTAAGTCCAATTGATATTCTAAATAGTTTTTTTCTGCAAACGACTCTTCATTATAAAAACCTGGTTCAGCTGTCCAGTTAACTGGGGTTTCAGCACTTCGCAAATTCCATAAATTCACAATAGCATCCTCGTCTTCTGGGGCCTCTTTAAAGTTGCCGGATATTGCGGCATCATTAAGGTCTGCTTTATGAACCGTCATCAGCGAGGTTATCTCGTATGCACCAAAAGGCCATAGGTTATTAAAAGTTTTATTAACAGCAGTGCTCCCCAGGTCTGACTCGGTTATGTTAATAGTTTCGTAATAGTGGTCTCCGCTAAGTCCAATTACTGAAGGTGAGACTGGAGTTTTACATTTAACCGTAATACTTCCGGGTTTTGCCATGGAAATTTTAATTTCTGCGGTTTCGTCCTGGGGAACTATTTGCCGGTTCATATGGGCAGGATTGGGATCCATAATCAGACCGGAAGATTCAACTGAAACTTCATAATTATATTCGGCAACATCGTCAGGGAATTCAACCTTAAAGAAGGCAAAACCTTTATCATTTGTAATTGCGGAATCTTCTTCGCCGGTATCCAGGTTAGTTATGTTTACATTGGCAACGGTTACAATTTCTGTGTTTGGTATTGCGTCAAGTAATTCTTCTACTTCAACTACCAGACCAACCGTAGGTGAAGCAGTCCCTTCCCGGGCAATGAATGTTTTGAAATCGCTTTTATGGACTACAGTGTTTGAAAACAGGGAAGGATAAGAAACTTCTACAATTAACTGTTTATAATCGAATGGTATTTTATCAGCGGGATATATTCCATCATCAGGGTCATCCACCCATTCCACAGTTTTTTTCATTTTATAACCAGGATGACCAGATATATCGACAAATGTATTAGTACCACTGGTTCGCAATGGAGCATCAGGATCTTCGCTATTATAATTGGAAGCGGTAACCTCAGCAAGAGTTTTCTCTATTTCTTTTTTGGCTAATTCGCTGGCAATCAAACGAGCTCTATTCTCATGAGTTGTTTTAGTAGCCATAGTAAATAGGGGGTAGCATGCGGTTATGACTATTAACAGTATAACCATGGCTACCAGAATCTCAACCAGTGTAAAACCGGATTGGTACTTGTCTGAAGTTATATTTTTACTCATGTACAACTCCTTAATAAATAATGGGGAAACAGATAACGGGAAAAAGGTCACAATCATAAACCCGCAATTAGTCTTATTAAGAATGATGACAATAACATCCTACACTAATGATATCATTCAGTTTCAAAGAAATAAATAGGGTTATTTATATATTTTGCCAAAAACGCGGTTTTGGGCAGAAAAATAGCGTCACACACGGATAATTATTTATATTATATTCAATAAAAATATATGTGGAGGAATTTGGCAGATAAGGTAGAATGATAACTTAATGGTAATTATTTTGTTGGTTGGATGTAGAGTATGATTACTTCATTATATGCCCGGACGGGGAGCAAGTTGCTGCGAAAAAATGGTACACAGGCGGGAGTCACCTTGCTGGAGGTGCTGGTGTCACTGGTTATTACACTGGTGTTAATTGGAGGGGCCTTTAATTTGTTTTTGTTTGGAGTCAATAATGTTTCCCGGGGTGAGGGAAAAACGGCTGCCTGTATTTACGCCAGTTCTTTGTTGGAGGAAATGAAATCCCGTCCGCAGATATTGTCAGGAGTGGTTGACAGTGGTTGGGTGCAAGCTGACAGCATGCCATTTATACAGACTCATCCATCTGGAGTCGAGGCTGAGATCAATTTAAAACCTTTGGAGGGAGTGGATCAATTGTACATAGTTAATCTGAAGGTGTTGACGACCGGGGGGAGTCATGAGTGGGAAGAATTTATGGTGGGAGTAGTTCGGGTGCCTTGAGTGTCAGGGGGATTTTTCAGACTGGTGCTGATGAACATGGTATTATGCTGGTTGACCTGTTGCTGGGATTGGCATTGGCCTTGTTGGTGATTGTTTCATTGCAGCAGATATCCACGCTGCTTTTAAATGGTTATTCCCATAACAGCGAACAGGCTGAGTTGCAGTATTCATCGCGTATGGCACTGGATTGCATTCAGCAGGATATAAGGACATCACGGGATTTTCAGGTGAATGCCGATGGCAGCCAGTTGATTATTACCGGGGCGCAAGGGGAAAACATATGCATTTATACTTACGGTGGCAATCTGTATCGTCGCGATGTCAGTACCGTACCGGTAGCGGAGAATATATCAGCAGTTAGTTTTACGAAGACAGGTTCCAGGTTGCAGGGTAAGTTAAAGTTGCATAGCCAGGATGATGATTATGAAGTTAATTACTTTTGTTATTCCCGGGTTTTACAGGCACAGGAGTAAGACAGACTTTATTCCTTCATTATTTCAAAGTGGAAATGATAAAGGTTATGTACTGGTTTGGGTAATTTTTTATCTATTGCTGTTTTTTCTTATCGCAGCTTCTTTTGCGGACTCTTCTTTTCTGGAGGGACTAATTAGTATTAATCATCACCACTCTGCCCAGGCTTTTGAAATGGCAGAGGCAGGCGTACTGGTTGGGGTGGAAGAGATTTATACTGTATTGGATCAGGACTACAGTCACAGTCAGGATATCCCTGCTGAGATTATCCTGTCTAAGCAGGAATGGATTTTAAACGAGTCAGGAAAAGAATTAAGCTTTTATCTGGAAAACCCCAAGTGTGTTTTTGCGGATGATAAAGAGTGCCGTTTTCAGTTTGCCAGCCAGGGAATCTGCCCCCCGGCACAAAGAACTTTACTGGCAGAAGTTCAGGTGGAATTCCTGGATGTTTATAAGATTGAAGCTGACGGAACTATGGTATTTGATCATCGCGAGTATATTGAGCCGGCCAGGATAGTTTCGCTGAGGTATAAATAAGCAACGAGACTCTTCACTTCGTTCAGAGTGACACATCAGGGGTGAGGAGTAAAGAGAATGGGATCATCATTTGGAGGCTTTTGGCAAGAAAAAGTCTGAATTTTTGAACCTGACTGGACCTGATGATTCCTGACTTTGACTGACGGTATTATTTTTTATCGGGAACTACTGATGTGTTCAAGCCTTCGACTATGAACACAATTAATGTTGCCGCATCAAAAAAGCGTCAGGTTCAGTCAGTAACAGTCAGGTAAGTCAGGTCCTATAACTGAGACTCTGCTCACAAATAGCATCTTACTCTCCATAAGCCTGATTTTTGGTCTGTTTATTTAATGAAGGAATTTAGTTTATAGTGTCGAATTAAAAAGTGTTAGAAATATTTAGCAACGGATTTTAAATTGGACAGGAGGTAATGACAAGTTGAGGAGATTTGGCAAACTGGGTATTTGGGCTTTAGTACTGGTATTGCTGGCTACTTTGGTGGCAGGTTGTGGTAAAACGACTGATCAGGGAGACAAGGATGCCGCCAAAGACAAGGCGGAGGAGTTCAAGGTAGGATTTATTTATATTGGTGCACCGGGGGATGCCGGTTGGACTTATGCCCATGACCAGGGCAGAAAGTATCTGGAGCAAAAAATTCCTTCAGTTAAAACCATGACTCTGGAATATGTTCCCGAGGGTGGAGATGCAGAGAGAAGTATTGAACAGTTGGCTCAGGAAGGCTGCAGGGTGATTGTGGCCAACAGTTTTGGTTATGGGGATCCGATCCTGGAAGTTGCCAAGCGTTATCCGGATATTACTTTCCTGCATTGTTCCGGTTTAAAGACTGATACCAATGTTTCCACTTATTTTGGCCGAATTTATCAGGCGCGTTATCTGAGCGGTATTGTAGCCGGTTCAATGACCAGGAATAATAAAATTGGTTATGCGGCTGCTTATCCGATTCCGGAGGTAGTAAGAGGCATTAATGCATTTACGCTGGGTGTGCGGTCGGTTAATCCTGATGCAACTGTAAAGGTAGTGTGGGCGTTGACCTGGGTTGATGCCGCCAAGGAAAAAGCTGCTGCTGAGAGTTTAATTGATGCCAAGTGTGATGTGCTGGCACAGCATGCTGATACCCCGGCAGTTCAGCAGGCAGCCGAAGAAGCAGGAATACTCAGTATCGGATATAACAGTGATATGAGCAAGTTTGCTCCCAATGCCAATTTAACTTCTCCGGTGTGGAACTGGGGACCTTACTATGTAAGAGCAGTTCAGGCAGTTATAGATGGAACCTGGAAGAGCGAGGAGTACTGGGGCGGTATGGAAGACGGCATAGTTGATCTGGCTCCGATTAATGACAAGGTTCCTGCCAATGTTAAACAATTGGTGGCTGATAAGAAAGCTGAAATTATAGACGGAAAATGGGATGTGTTTACCGGCCCGATTAAAGACCAGAGCGGAGCAGTAAAAGTTCCGGAAGGAAAGAAAATGACTGATGCAGAAATGTTAAGTTATGACTGGTTTGTTGAAGGTGTAGAAGGTACAATACCCAAATAAGGCCATTATAGAATGAATTCTTTAAGGCGGCTTTATGCCGCCTTTTCCGTTGTTCTGTTCCGAAATAAAATCCCGGTTCTGGTGCAGTCTGTTCAGGGACGGAGATTCTTCGCTTCACTTGATATACTCTGTCATGCTGAGATCTCAGGTAAAAGAAAGAAATTATTTTTTAGATATTTGTTAGAGAAATATTTTTAATCCGGTTTTTAAAGAGGTTTTATTAATGAAGCGTGAGCCGCTTATTGAAATGAATAAAATCAGTAAGAGTTTTCCCGGTGTGCTGGCTAATCATAATATCAGTTTTCGGGTTTATCCGGGTGAAATTCATGCCCTGTTAGGAGAAAACGGAGCCGGCAAGTCTACTTTAATGAGCATTTTAGCCGGCTTGTACCGACCTGATAGCGGACAAATCAAGGTACGGGGCAGGCAGGTGCAGTTCCGCTCGCCGCGTAATGCACTGGAATCAGGCATTGGTATGATTTATCAGCATTTTCGTCTGGTTAATAATTTTACCGTGGCGGAAAATATTGTGATGGGAGCCAAACGCCGCGGTATTATTAATCGCCAGGAGAGCATGGAACATAAGGTTCAGCAGTTATCGGAACGCTTTGGACTGGGAGTTGATCCTGCAGCGCGGATCAGCAGTTTATCGCTGGGAGAACAGCAACGGGTGGAAATACTGAAAATGCTTTATCGCGGCTGTGATGTATTGATTATGGATGAACCAACTACGGTGCTTACTCCGCGTGAGGTACAGGATTTATTCAAAATCTTGCGTCTCATGGCTGATGAGGGCAAAGCGGTAGTTTTAATTACGCATAAGTTGCATGAAGTAATGGAGATTGCTGATTATGTAACTGTTTTGCGCAAAGGTGAAGTGGTAGGCAGTGACCGCATAGAAAACCTGCAGGAGTCTGATTTAACCCGTATGATGGTAGCCCGCGAAATAGAATACGGGCAGGTAAACCGTAATACTGTGCCGGGACCTGCAGTTTTGGAAATTGAAGGTTTGCAGGTACGGGGTGACCTGGGTTATCTGGCAGTCAAAGGCGCCACTCTGGATATCCGCAGCGGGGAAATAGTATCCATCGCCGGAGTAGCCGGGAATGGACAGCGGGAGCTGGTGGAGGCACTGGCAGGATTGCGTATTCCGGTGAAAGGGACTATTCGCCTGAAGGGAAAGAATATTACTGCTTTCGATATCAGGAAACGCCTGGAATCAGGCCTGAATATGGTTCCGGAAGATCGTATGGGTATGGGCCTGGTACCAAATATCAGCGTAATGGACAATAGCATTTTACGCAATTATTATCAGCCGGAGTTTTCCCGGGGCCCGTTTTTAAATTATCCCCGTATAAGGAAATATGCCCGCTCATTGGTGAAGAATTATAATATATATTTATCGGATATAAATTATCCGGTGAATTTCCTCTCCGGAGGCAATCTGCAGAAGCTTTTGCTGGGACGGGAACTGGATAAAAAGCCACAGGTTTTAATCGCTTCTTATCCGGTAAGGGGTCTGGATGTGGCAGCCGCGGAAGCAGTTTTTCAATTATTGCTCAGGGAAAGAGATAAAGGAACGGCTATACTTCTGGTGCTGGAGGATTTGGATGATATTTTCCGCCTGTCTGATCGAGTAGCGGTAATGTATGATGGAGAAATCAGGGCAGTGCTGGATGCCGGTACTGCTGATATAAATACGATTGGGGCGCTGATGCTGGGTGCCGCCCCGACAGGAGCAGAACATGTATAGAATGAGGATGGTTCGCCGTGAACATGCCTCCATGCGGGTGGAGGTGATGGTGCCATTTATGTCCATTGTATTGGCAGTAGCTTTTGGCTGGCTGTTTTTATCCTGGTCGGGTCATGATGCGGCTGCGACTTATATGCGTATGGTTAATGGTGCCATCGGCAGCAAATATAATTTATCGGAAACGGTGGTAAAGGCTATACCGTTAATGCTGGCCGGATTAGCAGTGTCACTGGCTTTTCGGATGAAATTATGGAATATCGGAGCGGAAGGCCAATTGTATATGGGAGCATTTGCGGCCAGCGGTCTGGCGCTTGCCTGCGGAGATATGTCTTCCTGGTTGTTGTTGCCGCTGATGCTGCTGGCCGGTTTTGCGGCTGGTGCTGTATGGGGGGGGATACCGGGTGTCCTTCGGGCTTACTGGCAGGTAAATGAAACGATTACTACCCTCATGCTAAATTATGTAGCCATATTCTGGGTGAGTTACCTGGTGTTCGGGCCATGGAAAGACCCGGCTGGTATGGGTTTCCCCTTATCGGCCCGTTTTAGCCTTAATGCATATTTGCCGGTGCTGGGGACCACCAGGGTTCATCTGGGGTTGATTATTGCAATAATTATTGCTGTTTTGTTTTACATAATTTTGAATTATACGCGCTGGGGTTATGAAATAAGGGTTAGCGGTGAAAGTCAGGAAGCTGCCCGTTATGCCGGCATAAATGTTACGCGTAACATTATCCTGGTTATGCTGATCAGCGGAGGTATTGCCGGTATTACTGGCATGATTGAGGTATCCGGTATCACTCACCGTCTGCAGCAGGGAATTTCCCCCGGTTACGGATATACCGGGATTATTGTAGCCTGGCTGGCCCGGCTTAATCCCTTTGCCATAATTCTGGTTGCTTTTCTTTTTGGTGCATTGCTGGTAGGGGGATTTGGGATTCAGACCATGGGAATATCTTATTCGATAGTGCTGATTTTACAGGGGGCCGTATTATTTTTTCTGCTGGCCGGTGAATTTTTCAGAAAATATCGTGTTGTTCTGACAAAGGGGGATTAACTGGTGGAGTTAAGTGCATTAGTCCCGTTTCTGGCGGCAGCAATTGTAGCCGGAACGCCGATATTATTTGCTGCGGCTGGGGAGGTAATGACTGAAAAATCGGGCATACTAAATCTGGGAGTGGAAGGCATGATGCTGGTAGGTGCAGTTATAGGTTTTATGATTACCATTGTTAGCGGTAATCACTGGGCCGGAATAGTAGCTGCTATGCTGGGCGGAGGTTTTATGGGACTGATTCATGCTTTTATTACCGTTACGCTGAAGGGTAATCAGGTGGTCAGCGGGTTGGCCTTAACCATATTTGGTACGGGAGTAAGCGGGTTCCTGGGAAAAAGTTATCAGGGAATGCCTACTGCTGATCCGTTTACTCCTTTTTTGGTGCCTTTATTAAGTGATATTCCGGTTTTAGGCTCCATTTTATTTAAACAGGATGTTTTGGTTTATTTAAGTATTATACTGGCATCAGGATTTTGGTTTTTGTTATACCGTACTGCCTGGGGGCTTTCGATACGCTCAGTGGGAGAAAATCCTGCCGCAGCTGATGCAGTTGGTATCAGTGTGTCCCGTGTGCGTTATCTGTGTACGATTATTGGGGGGATTATGGCCGGATTGGGGGGAGCTTATTTGTCACTGGCGTATGTGCCTTCCTGGCAGGAGAATCTTACCGCCGGTCGTGGCTGGATAGCAGTGGCATTGGTGATTTTTGCCCTGTGGAATCCGCTGCGGGCAGTTGCCGGCTCATACCTTTTCGGCGGGGTGGAAGCGCTGACTTTTCGTTTGCAGACCGCCGGTATTCAGATTTCGTCGTTTTTCCTGTCCATGCTGCCGTATCTGTTAACTATTTTAGTACTGGTAATGGTAACGGTGCGTTTGCGTCAGGAGGCCGGAGCACCTCTGGCCCTGGGTGTGCCTTATGACCGCGAGGAAAGGTAACCAGGGGGACGGTTCTCCTGGTTACCCCCAGGTAATGACCGAGGAAAGGTGAGGTTTCATG
>DAIMDR010000039.1:0-11217 GCA_036725705.1 Syntrophomonadaceae bacterium
TTAGCTTTTTCGGCAAAAGGGCAGGAAATCCTTCAAGAGATGAAAATTAAATGTACATTACCCGTCTTAAACCGCGGAAGTGAGGTTAAACAAGCCTATATAGGGGGATTTGGTAAGCATGTCCAGGAAATGATAACCATAGATGTATTGGCTGATGATTTATATGCATTAGGTTTTCCCAATCCACAACATCGTCAGGGAGCTCAGGCGTTTACTTCCACACCCTTTATTCTGAGCGATTAATCGCCTTGAGAATTTCAGGTAATTTTTCCATAGCCGCCTCCCGGCCCAAGTCTACTAATTGTCTGGAGCAATCAAAATCCTGGGATGAATATCCGCCAACTGCCGGTTGAATCAAAACGGAAGCCAGCCCGGAAACATAATCAAAATGAGGTTTCTGTATAATGTCCAGAGAAGTAAGAATCACATCAATGGAATTATTTATAACCGGTTTTTTCCCGGGACCATAGGTAACATCAACAGCAATAACCACTTCATAACCCCGGTCAATTGCCAGCTGTACAGGCAAACGATCGGTAACTGCCCCATCAACCAATATCTGTCCATCTTTTCTCACCGGATGAAATACCCCCGGTATGGAGATACTGGCCCGAACGGCCTCTGCTACCGGTCCTTCTTCAATCACAATTCTCTCCCCGCTTACCAGATCTGTAGCTATTACCGCCAGTGGAAAGTTCAACTCTGCAAAAGTTTTGTTTTTTGTTAGTAATTCAAGAAAGGAGGTAATCTTTTTGCCGGCCATAAAACCCATTCTAGGTATGCGAATATCATATAAAATATTGGTATTCATATATTCAATCATACGATCCAGCATCTTCAGGTCAGCGCCACAGGCATATATGCCTGCGACCATGGCACCCATACTGGACCCAACTACAAAATCCAGGGGGATATTATTCTCAGCCAGTACCTGCAGGACTCCTATATGAGCCAATCCCCGCGCGCTTCCGGCCCCCAGCGCCAATGCAACTCCCGGCCGATTATCTGTCATGAAATCATCCCCTTTCTTAGCTATCCCTGAACAATTAATTCTAATCATTCTGTTATTCAGCATATATTCCTGTATGGAAAGGAAGTAATATAGATGAAACCATGGTCAGTATGGCTTTTTTTATCATTAATACTTTTATTAACCCTGTTTATGCTTATTAATCCCGGTGAAACCGTTAATGCTGCCGGCAGTGGTCTAAAACTATGGTACTCAACCATCGTTCCGGCCTTGTTGCCTTTTTTTATTGTTACTGAACTACTGATAAGTATACATTTTGTAAAATTATTGGGGGTTATACTGGAACCAATTATGCGTCCCGTGTTTCGTCTGCCCGGTTGCAGTTCCCTGGTAGTAGTCATGGGTTTTACTTCCGGGTTTCCCATGGGAGCAGTATTATGCAGCCGTCTATATGAACAACATCTGCTTACCAGAGAAGAAGTCCAGCGTTTGGTTTCTTTCACCAATAACTGCAGCCCCCTGTTTATTATTGGCGCAGTTGGAATGGGAATGTTTAATTCTGCTACAATTGGTTATTTGTTAGCTGCTGCACATTATCTGAGCAACCTGGGAGTTGGTTTATTATGGTCGGTACTTAATAACGACCGGATAAGAATAACCAGTTCTAAATCCCATCAACAATTGATAAGCAATGCCTTCAAGGAATTTATTGCTGCTAACCGGCTTAATGTCGGCGGCATAGGCCAACTTATGGGTAATGCCATTAGTAAAAGCGTTGGTACGCTTCTATCGATAGCCGGTTTTATTGTACTGTTTTCAGTTCTGGCCCGAATGCTGACTGTTTGGGGTGTACTTGATAAATTAGCTCATATATTTGTATATATATTTGGTTTTTGCGGTATTTCTTATCAACATGGCTATAGTCTGGCTACCGGCTTATTTGAAATAACCATTGGCCTCAAGACCCTGATAACATTCTCTCCGGACAGCTCACTGATAAATTTAATTATAGCCAGTACAATATTATCCTTCAGCGGGTTGTCAATAATTACTCAGGTTATGAGCGTAATTGCAGAAATTCATATTCGCTGGTCTTTTTATTTATTATCACGGCTGCTGCAAATGATTATTGCCACTGTAATTACGATAATCGGCTATTACCTGGTCATAATAAACAACAGCGTGCAGAGCTTTACCATTCCGGTATATAAAGTCCTGTACGCTATTGATGCCTGGAGTTGGTCAATTTATTGTTTTATAACAGGTTGCAGTATTATAGCAATTATGACGGTAATAGGGTTACTGTATCGGGACTAAAAATCGTCACTATCAGCTCCGTTACGAATTTCTTCTTTGCCCTGAGCTATAGCTTCCAGGCCTCTGCGCAGTACTATTTCCATATGGGTTAAAACTCCATCTGCATATTCATTAGCATCACGGCGCATTTCCCGGGCAACTTCATGAGCCCGCGTAACAATTTCATCAGCTAACTGCATAGCATTACGGGTAATTTCATTTTCATCCACCAGCCTGGCAGCCTGGCCTTTTGATTGTTCAACATAATCATCAGCCTGGGCAAAAGCATCCTGAACAATGCGTTCTTTTTCCTGCAGAAGTATTCTGGCTGTTTCCAATTCCTCCGGCAAAACTGCCCGCAGACGGTCCAACCGATCCAACAAGCGGTGAACATCAACCAGGGTTTTACCACTATAAAGAGGGATTTTTTTGCTATCCTTCACTATCATTTCTATTTCATCCATAATCCTGAATATTTCCATCACCGGTCGCTTCCTCCTTAATTAATCAAATGATAATAATATAAAGTTGATTCACCATAATCGTTAACCCGATAACACTGCAGGTTCTCAAATAACAGCGGCAATGACTTCCTGCGCGGGGCGCGTATAATTATAATTCCGTCAGGTTTAAGAATAATTTGTTCATTTAAAGTGGTTAAAACCTGTTCAAATAACTTCTCAACCGTAAAGGGAGGGTCAATATATATTAAATCAAACTTAATCTCACGCCTTAATAAAGCACGGATGGCAGCAAATACATCCTGCCTGTATACTTCATAATCCTTATTAAAACCACATGTCTGCAAGTTGCAATGAATAGTCCGGATAGCTTCTTTGCCTGAGTCAACCAATATAACCAGTTCAGCTCCACGGCTGAGAGCTTCAATTCCCACACTACCGCTACCGGCAAATAAATCCAGAAACCTTGCATCTCTTATATCAGGCCCGATAACATTAAAAAGGGCTTCCTTGATACGGTCGGTTATAGGCCGGGTATCACAGCCCGCCGGGGCTTTCAGTTTTTTCCCTTTAGCTGTTCCCGAGATTACTCTCAATTAAATATACCTCATTAATATGTTTCGCCAATCATTAACACTATCCTCTACCATATTTTTAATTTTAGCACAAAATATTTCAATTGATTGTGTATATAATCTCATTTAAGTGGTAATGATATAGATACCAGATGATAAATCTGGTAAACAGACCCTCCCCAACAACTTTACAAAATTCTCCTCTCCCCAAAATGGCGACCAAAAAGGTCGCCATTTTAATTGCATAATTATGCTCAGAAAAACGGATTATATTGCTAAAGGAGGTAGTTTATTATGAATAAATTTATGCAGGATTTCAGTTTAAATGTTGATCTGGCTATTGAAGCCCGTGATCTGGTAAGGGGCGCAGCAGATACTGAAATTGAAGGTGTAACTGAAGAAGTAGTTAGCAAAGAAGAGATCAAAATCCACATAATCAGGATAAATACTGAGCAAGGTGCACAGAAAATGGGGCGTCCGCCAGGAACTTATATTACTATCGAGTCTCCTCCTATGAAGGTAAACGACCCCTATTTAAAAGAAGAACTGGTTGAAGCTATCGCAGAAAGTATGAGTACCCTGGTAACAGATTTAATCAAAAGCAATGATACTGTATTACTGGTAGGATTGGGCAACTGGAGAGCTACTGCCGATTCACTGGGGCCAAAATTTATTGAATATAGCCCTATTACCCGCCACTATCATAACTATGCTCCGGATGCACTGGTTGAAGGTATGCGTCCTACCTGCGGTATAGCCCCGGGGGTACTTGGTATTACCGGGTTGGAAACTTTTGAAGTCATTAAAGGTATAGTTGATAATACTAAACCGGCCCTGCTGGTAATAGTAGATGCTCTGGCAGCCCAAAATGTAGATCGTATCGGCACGACTATTCAAATATCCAACACCGGTATTCAGCCGGGTGCCGGAGTAGGCAATTTACGCCATTCACTTACGCAGGCTGAGTTGGGGGTACCGGTTATAGCTATTGGTTGCCCAACTATTGTCAACGCTGCAGTAATTGCTGATCAGGCAGTTAGAAAATTCTGTTTTAATACCGGGGCCAGTTATGATGAGATTAAATCCACCAATTCCATACGCGAAATTGTATCCTTTTATGGCGGTTCCCTGGCAGTAACTCCGAAAGAAGTTGATGATATAATTGAAAATAGTTCCCGCATAATCTCCATGGGGGTTGCCAGAACTCTTTTCCCAGGAATAACCGTAGAACAATTGGAGCTTTACGCTACCTGATAATATGAAAACAAGCGGATTTAAATATCCGCTTGTCTACATATATTATTTAGTTTACTAGGACCTGTTATCCAAGAGTATTCTGGGTCTGGTAAGCATAAATCATTTTTTTAACCATCTGTCCGCCAATGCTACCAGCCTGCTGGGAGGTTAGATCGCCATTGTAGCCCTGTTTCAGGTTAACCCCTACTTCCTGAGCAGCTTCGAACTTAAACTTATCCATGGCTGCCTTTGCTTGAGGAACTAAAAGTCTGTTTCCGCCTCTTGCCAATTGTTTCACCTCCTTTTGAATTAGTAGTCTTATTGTGTTCCGACAACGCTTTATCTATGCTAGAAGTATTTTCAAGAGTTATTATTTTTTTTCTCCTCTTCCGTCGGTTCAGGTTTGTTTATGCCAAATTCCTGTGATATTTCATATTTTAACCTGGCTAATCTCTCTTTAACTGTATCTATTGAGAACATCTGCTATCACCTCCATAAAAATAAAATAAGACTACGGTAAAATCTCCATAGTCTTAGCTTGCTGCAAATATTTTTTTTTAATCGATAATTAAAATTAATTACGCAAAAAATCAGTACGATGTTTAAACCTGGCTTCAAAATACGGTTTAATCTTTTCAAAAGGCCATTTATTAGCAGCACACTCCTGAGCCTGCTCAATTATCTCATAGTCATCGATTAAACTGGCTACTTTTAATTGATCCAGTCCATGCTGCCTGACTCCCCAAAAATCTCCCGGTCCACGGATAATCATATCCATGCGGGCCAGTTCAAACCCGTCATTAGTCTGTTCCATGGCCTGAAGACGCTTTATGGCTTCATCAGTTTTAGGTTCAGCCAATAAAATGCAATACGACTGATGACTACCGCGTCCCACCCGACCTCGCAATTGATGTAATTGTGAAATGCCAAAGCGTTCCGCCTGTTCAATAACCATAACTGAAGCATTGGCCACATCTATACCTACTTCAATTACCGTAGTTGATACCAGTATTTGAATTTGACCGGCAATAAATTCACGCATAACTGCTTCCTTTTCCGCTGGCTTAAGCCGGCCATGTATTAATCCCACCACTTTATCAGGAAAAATACTGGTCCGTAATTCATCATACAAACTGGTAGCTGCCTGCAAATCCTGTTTTTCTGATTCCTCCACCAGAGGACAGACCACATAAGCCTGACGCCCCTGTTCCAGTTGATTACCCACAAATCTGTACGCCTCATTTTTGAATTTATAATTCAGAAATCGGGTTTTGATGTTCCTTCTTCCCGGAGGCATTTCATCTATAATACTAACCTGTAAATTTCCGTAAATCGTAAGTGCCAGAGTGCGTGGAATTGGCGTCGCAGTCATAATCAGTACATCAGGATTTTTGCCTTTTGAAACTAATTCAGTGCGTTGCCGAACTCCGAAACGATGTTGTTCATCAATCACTACCAGCCCCAGGTGATGAAATATGACCTGGTTCTGAAAAAGTGCATGGGTACCAATAATTATATTTATTTCACCTGATTCTATTGCAGTTAACTGGGTTTCCCGTTCTTTAATCCCGGTACTGCCGGTTAATAAACCGATTTTTATATCAGTTGCAGCTAAAATGCTCTGCAATGATTTATAATGCTGCTGCGCCAAAATCTCAGTAGGTGCCATGATAGCAGCCTGAAAGCCGCTGGCCACAGCTTTAACCATGGCCAATACCGCTATAATTGTCTTACCTGAACCTACATCACCTTGCAATAACCGATTCATAATCCGGGGAGATTCCATATCTGCAAAAATATGCTGCAAAACCTTCTGTTGAGCAGCAGTTAATGTAAAAGGCAAATTATCTTTAACCTGTTGTACCAGTTCTTTTTTTTCCTCATGAGTTATACCATTAACCTGCTTGCTGTGTTCTTCCAATCTAAATCCCAACTGAAAAAGCAACAGCTCTTCAAAAGCCATTCTTTTTCGGGCTTGTAAAAATAATTGCTGCTCCTGAGGAAAATGAATATTTTTTAAAGCACTTTTCATACTGCATAAATTATATTTTTCCCTTAACCTGTCATCTATAATTTCAGGGTAATCAGCCAGATGTTTTTCCAGGGTATGGCTGATTAATTGTCGCATGGTCTTTTGATTAATTCCTTCGGTCAGATTATATACCGGAGTCAAATTCCATTCACTATTTTTGGCGCTTAAAATATCATATTCATAAACATGTATCTCCGGGCCTCTGGTACCGGGCTTTATTTTACCGGAAACATATATGTCCTGATCAATTTTAATTATGGTTTTCAAATAGGGTTGATTAAACCATATAGCAGTCAAAACAACCTCACCCGTATCAATTGCTGCTGAAAAACACTCATTCCCCGTCTGCTGTTACTGCTTCGGGTCTGGATAACCCTACCTTGAATCTGTGCCATCTGATCAATTTCCATATCATCCAGGCGGGTAACTTTGCTTCGGTCTATGTAAGTTCTGGGAACATGCCATAATAAATCCAGCAGTGTATAAATACCCATGCGGTTTAAGCAGACCTTTCTTCCTGGCCCTACTCCCTTTAGATATTGAATCTCTTTTAACAAGCTGTCCATCTGTGCCTCCTCACAGAAAAGGCGGGTAGAAAACCCGCCTGAAAAGCATATCCTTATTCAATTGAAATAAAATAACTGTAATGAGGCTGGCCTCCCCAGTATAGTTCCACCTCACACTCGGGATAAATCTCCTCAAGCTCGGCTTTCATAGCTTCAACCTGCGCTGATTCAATCTCTTCGCCATAATATAGAGTAATTAAGGAACTATCCTCATCCACTATTTTCTCCAATAACTGTTTAACCGTTTCAATTATACTTTCGGAGGCCAATTCTATCCTGTCTTCTATAAGGCCAATAATATCTCCCGCCTTTATATGCAGACCATTCACTGAGGAATCTCTTACTGCATGAGTAACCTCGGCATATTTAACCTCACCGTATTGCTCAGTCATATTTTGCACAACTTCTTCCAACTGACCTTCAGGTTGATAAGACATTAAAGCTGCAATAGCCTGCATAACTGAACGGGTAGGGATTACAACCACCTGTTTGTCTGCTAATTGCGTCACCTGCTCAGCAGCCATAATAATATTACTGTTATTGGGCAACAGGATAACTGTATCTGCATTAACCTGATTACAGGCATCTAATAAATCCTGAGTACTGGGATTCATGGTTTGCCCGCCTTCAACAACCATATCGACTCCCAGGCTTTTAAGAATGGTAACCAGACCTGCTCCGGCCGCAACTGCTACTAACCCGATATTTTTATGATTATTAATGGTTTCATCGGGAGGATCCATATTTAACAGCCGTTCATGGACTTCTTCCAGCATATTATTAATCTTGATATCAGTAAGCTGCCCCCACTGCAAACAAGTTTCCAATACTTTACCGGGATGATTGGAATGAATATGTACTTTCACTATTTCTTCGTCACCAACAACCAGCATGGAATCACCCAAAGGTGCCAGATGATCGCGCATATCAGCTACATCCAGCTCCGCACCCCTTACCAGCACTTCCGTACAATATTGAAACTCTAACTCTAAAGGAACACCCGTTTTATCAGAGGGCTCATCCAGTCTGGCTGGTTCATAACTGGATAACTCAATATCTTTTTCCAGAGCCAGTCCCTGCAAAGTACCTTCGAGGAAAAACAACAGCCCTTTGCCGCCAGCATCAACTACTCCGGCTTCCTTAAGAATAGGCAACATCATCGGTGTTTTTTCCAGAGTAATATACCCGGCTCTAATACCCGCCAGTAAGGTAGCTACTATATCACCATTCTTCCTGGCCTCCTCCTCAGAGGCTTTAGCCACCTCACGAATAACTGTCAGGATAGTACCTTCAACCGGTTTCATTACTGCTTCATAAGCAGTATCTGAACCAGCTTTTAGTGCCATGGCTACATCAATAGCATTAGCTTCATTTTTACCATCCAAAACCCGGGCCATACCTCGAAATATCTGGGAAAGAATGACCCCGGAATTACCTCTGGCCCCCATTAAAGAACCCGTCGAAATAGCTCGGGCCACCTTACCCAGCGGTTTATCCTGAACTTTCTCTCCCTCTTTTACCGCCGATAGTAAAGTTAAATACATGTTGGTACCGGTATCCCCGTCAGGTACCGGAAAAACATTCAGTAAATCCACAGTGTCGCGATTATGTTCCAGATTTATACAGCCTGATTTAACACTTCTAACCAAATCACTTCCTGTGATATATGTCAAACTCAAGTTAGTGTTCCTCCCCTATTTTTCTCCCAAAAGTTTTACCCCTTTTACATGGACATTGACTCGGGCAACTGATAATCCAGCATCATGCTCCAATACATAGACAACCTTTTGCATAACATTTTGGGCAACTTCTCTAATCTTAATACCATAACCCACAATGACATGAACATCAATTACCAATCCATCCGTGGATGAACTTACTGATACCCCTTTACGAATTGATTCCAGACCCAGTACACTCCATAAACCGGATTGAAAATCCTGAGGTACCATGCCTACTAAACCATAGCAGTCAATAGCTGCTAAACCTGCCACCGTCTCAACTACTTCTTTATCTACGAAGATTTCACCTAAATCAGTTTGTTTAATTTTAAACATGAAGATTTCCCTCCTCTTCTCATAAATTTTAATTCTATATGTTGATATTTATTCCTGCTTCTTGCCCTTTGTCTCCCCTTTTGATAGAATATGTAAGTGCATTGTTAATGAGAGGGGGCAAATAATATGGCCAAATGTGAAGTTTGCGGGAAAGGCGTTTCTTTTGGTAAGAAATACAGCCACTCCCATATACGTACTAACCGACAGTGGAAACCAAACGTGCAACGGGTAAAAGTGGTTGTTAACGGCACTCCCCGTAAAGCATATGTGTGTACCCGCTGCCTCCGGTCCGGGAAAGTTGAACGAGCCATATAACCGTTTACAAGCCTTAGAGTTTCTCTAAGGCTTTACGCTTTTTTTAGCTGCAACAATTCATCCAGCTTAAACTGATACCGTTCATTACAAAAATTACAACACACTTCTATCTTTCCTGCATTCTGCTCAATTTCCCGTAACTCCTCAACACCTAAGCCAGCCATTATAGCAGCTAACCTTTCATTATTGCAATTACACTTAAATGATAAAGGAAGCTGCCCGGCCAAATTATATGATAAACCCAGCATCACCTGCCCGGCAATACTTTCCAGTGAACTATGTCTGACAAGCGCTTCACTGATTGGCCCTAAAGCAGAAATATTGTTCTCAATTATCTCCAGTATACTGTCATCTGCTCCTGGCATAGCCTGGACTATAAGGCCTCCGGCGGCTTTTATGCTCAAATCAGTATCCACCAGTACCCCCAAAGTGACCAGTGATGGAATTTGTTCCGAACGAAGATAATAACTGGCCACATCTTCGGCAATTTCACCGCTGACTAGCGGTACCTTGCCTACAAAAGGCTGTTTCATGCCCAAATCTTTTATAACTTCCAGAAAACCGTTCTTACCCACTAGTTCCCCTACTGCCAGTTTACCGGGAGCTTTCGAAGGCAAATCAGCCTGCGGGTTAGATATCAGAGCCCGGCCGGTGCCTCTGGAATCCACCGTAGCAATAATTGGCCCGGAAATGCCATCACCATCAACCCTGACAGTAAGTACATCCCGATCGCCTTTCATATCACTGCCCATTAATAATGCTGCAGTTAAAACCCTGCCCAGTGCTGCTGAAGCCGTGGCAGAAGTATCATGCCTGGTCCTGGCCTCATCAACCAGAGCAGTAGTATGGGCAATGCTAATTCTAACCTGCCCGCTCTGATCTACAACTTTAATCAGATAGTCATTATCAATCATTAATAACTCCTCCAAATATCTCTTTTGTAATTATACCCATAAACCATACTAATTCAAAAGGGACCGGCGGACAGTTATTTCGGTATGTTACAGCCAACCCAGGAAGTCCAAAAGCTGACGGTATTACTTGCCAGACACCCCCCGCAGGAAGTTTCAAGGCTTCCCCGGGAGGGTATTTATCGTTAGTTAGTTTGGCCTGGTTATAAGAATTAAGTATCTTTGCGAAGAATGCTTAAATATTCTTCATAAGCAAATACTCAATTTCTTTGAACATTTTCCTTTTGTTTCAGTATCCCCAGCTCAATAAGTTTATCTACTGCTTTAGATACCGTATTAAAGGCAAGCCCTAATTCTACACTGGTTTTCTTGATATCTATAATAGGACTTACCCTCCAAATAATTAAATATCTTAGTAATCGTTTTAGATGTTCTTTCCACTCTTTCGATTATCGGGCGTATTTTTATCATGGAGCTCAATTAATTTACCAATAGTAGATATAGCATCACCCTTATACTCCACATTTTTGTAGGTATATGCGATGTTTAATCATGGTTTAATTGTTATAAGACTGCAAGTTAATAATAACCAATATATTAGAGACTTTTTCCCTTCCACTGGGAGGTATTTACAACATCAATGTCAAAATTTTAATTTATAACATTATTGGAGGTAAGTATTTTGGCTATATATGAATTTGAAGGTAAGCGCCCGATTATTGGTACTGATTGTTTTATACACCCACAGGCAACTGTAATAGGACAGGTTGAAATTGGTGACCGCGTCTATATTGGAGC
>DAIMDR010000040.1:0-10906 GCA_036725705.1 Syntrophomonadaceae bacterium
GTATTCTGGTTACCGAACCAACACCTTTTGGCCGACACGATTAGAAATGGTATTACAGGCTATAACGCTGCTGAATATACCCACGGGTGTGGTAATAAATCGCTGGGAAGGCAATGATGCAGGTATTGATATTCTAACAGCTCAATATCAGATGCCTGTATTGGAGCGTATACCATTTAGTCGGGATTTGGCTGCCGGATTTACCAAAGGAGAACATCCAATAAATCTGATGCCGGAATTGCGTAATAAACTGGAAAATATTTTGCTGACATTGCAGGTGACAAGATGATTAAAGAAATTGTTTTTTTAAGTGGTAAAGGCGGAACCGGGAAAACCTCCCTGTGCTCATCCTGCGTGTTTTTACAACCCGACTGCGTTATGGCCGATTATGATGTGGAAGCCTCTAATCTGGATATATTATTTGACCTGGAGCTAAATTCTGAAGAAAATATAGTTTCCGGACAGACGGCCAACATTAATCCGGAACATTGTATTGAATGCATGCTATGTGAAGATATGTGCCGCTTTGAAGCTATAGAGAATTTGGTTGTTCAGGAAATAGCATGTGAAGGTTGCGGTCTGTGTTTTCATTTATGCAGTGTATCGGCCATTACCATGTTACCCAACCATGTCGGTAAACTATACCATGGGTTTGATTCCAGAGGTACTCACTGTTTTTATACCAAAGTTAAACCTGGTGCAGGAAATTCAGGAAAAATAGTAACCCAGATAAAAACCAGCGCCTATAAATTGGCTGAAAAAAATAATATTGATTTTATTCTGTCTGATGGTCCGCCTGGTATTGGATGCAGCGTAATTGCTTCTCTTACCGGAGTCAGCCTGACAGTAATGGTTACAGAACCCGGTATATCAGCCTTTGATGATATGAAAAGGCTCTGGCAGTTACTACAAAGCCGTGCAGAACCGGCAGTAATTGTAATTAATAAATGGGATTTAAACCCCGATTACTGCCAACTTATAGAAGAATGGGCGGCTGAAAATCAAATACCTGTTGTCGGTAGAATTCCTTACAGCGAGATGATATCAAAAAATATAACTAATGCAGTTATTCCGGCCAGTGACAGCAATCTGGTCACTATATACAATGAGGTATGGCAGGAAATTGTAAAGAGCATCACGCTCAAGTAAAGGAGGTCATATTATGCCTTTTGGAGATGGAACCGGTCCAGCTAATCAAGTTGTTGGCAGAGGAAGAATGGGGGGCAATGTCAGAGGAAATTCAGGCCGTGGTCAGGGTATGGGAATAAAAAAAGGTGGCCGCAGCTGTCGATGCCGTCAAATTGTTGATAACGTGTCTGATGCTGATATTTATTCAGGCTACAGCAAAAATAATGGTCGCGGTATGGGCAGAAGAGGTATCTTTGCTGATTATTAAACTGCTTTAGTGTTATATATACTTATTAGGTGAAATATAATCCATTATTTAGCAAGATGGGGGAATGTGAAATGCAGGTTCAAGTTAAAATTTTGGTGGAGAATACTACTCCGGTACCGGGATTAATTGGCGAATACGGATTTGCAGCCCACATAGCTGCCGGTGATAAAAGCATTTTGTTTGATACCGGCAGTTCCGGAGCACTTATAAACAATAGCCGTATTTTAGGAGTAGAGCTTGATAAACTTGATGCCCTGGTAATAAGTCATGGCCATTTTGACCATACTGGAGCAGTTATGCCGGTAGTGGAAATGAACCCGGCTCTTAATGTATACGCTCATTCAGGTATTTTCAAGCCTCATTATGTAGACCATGGCGTTGGTAATCCCATACCTATCGGAACCAGTTTTTCCCTTAAGGATTTACAGAAAAAAGGCGCAGTGTTTCATGAAGTAAATTCTTTTACTGAAATCATGCCGTCCATATACCTGACTGGTGGAATTCCGCGTACTAATGATTTTGAAGATGCCGGTTTCGGGTTTAAAACTGAAATAAACGGCGAAATAGTTGCAGACAATATTTCCGATGACTCGGCACTGGTAATCCGTCTTCCGGAGGGATTGGTAATCATCAGCGGATGCGCTCACGCCGGCTTAATAAATACTATTAATTACTGCCAGCAGCAGACTGGCTGTGATAAAGTTCTGGCTTATATTGGGGGTACTCACTTAGCCATGGCTTCAGAAGAACGAATCCAAAAAACAATTGAAGCACTGCAGGCATTACCAATTAGCAGTATTGCCCCGGCTCATTGTACCGGTTTTATCCCGGCAGCCAAAATGCAGCAGACTCTGGGCAGCAAACTGATAAAAGCTGAAACCGGTATGGTATTTAATTATTAATCAATAAAGCTTTTAAAATTTTATACGATTAAATTCCCCTTAAACTTGATGCCCTGATTATGGGCATCTTTTTTTCAGTACATTAATCAAAAGGGGTATTATTCTCTATTTTTTTTAATGTATTTTGCTGAAATGCATGAAATAAATCATGGCAAAATCTATCCCAGCGTTGGGCCATTTGTATGGTGTTATTATCCATTTGCAGCAGGTCCGGATAAGAGAGAATCTCTTCAAAATTCTTCTGAAAATCGGCAATGGCCTCTTCATTACAGCCATGCAATACATCAGCTATAAATTCGCGGGGCGGATACCAGTTGGCAGCTTTTTGGCAGTCGCGGTGAATTTGCATGAGCAGTACATTTCGAGGACCTTCCCACAATTCATTAACCGCTGAATCACGATACAGGCGCGGCAGGGAAGAAAAATCCTCCATAACCCCATGTCCGCCAAAAATGGACATAGCCGTGCGTAATACATCGGTACTATCCCAGGAAGCAGTAATCTTTTGCAGCATAATCAGTTCCCGCACTTCAAAACTCTTCCTGCGGTATGCAATATCATCGCTACCGGGTTGATTTGGTTGTAATTGCATAAAATCCTTATAAATTTCAAATGCCCCGACTACCGTTTGTTTGGCTAATTGCTCCATCTGCTGCAATTGACCGGCTGCCAGAGGAAAGTGGGCGATCGGCATACCGAACACTTGACGGAATTCAGCATATTTTTGGGCTTCGCGTATCGCCCTGGTCATAAAAGCAGCCGCAGATAACCCTACTGTCAACCGGGAATAGGTTAGAACAACTCCTACTATATTAGCCACTCCCCGATCCAAAGGCCCCACCGGATAGGCCAAAGCACCATTAAAGGTAATCTCAGCAGTAGTCAGTTCACTGGTACCCATCTTCCACTTAATGCGATCAATGGTATAACCATTGCGAATCTCCTTTTGCTTATTTCCGGGCAGCCAGGAAGGAACAACAAATAAAGCCACTTTCTCTGAACCTGCCGGTTTGGCCGTCACCAATGCATAATCAGCATGGGTAGCTGAACAAAAAAACTTGTTGCCGTATAAGCGCCATTCCCCTTCCTCCTGTACCGCCTCCAGCAGATTGGCAGGAACATCAGAGCCCCCTTGAATCTCAGAGAGATACTGGGCACCAATAGCAAATTTTCCGTTATCCCCTTCCTGACAATGACGGAGAATAGCAAGGGTTTCCTGTCGATCAGCATATTTTTTAAGGATTTCCACCATCCCTTCAGTACAGGTAAGCGGACAGGCTACACATGCTTCACCGTTTTGATATATGATAAACATCTTAATCAACTTTACCCAGGGTGAGGTTTTTTCTGAAAACAGAGCCTCTGAAAATATCTCTCTTTCCATAATCTCGGTTTCCAGAGGACGGACAATACGGTCAATACGGTGTTTGTGACCATCGTAATGCATCATATAAGGCCGATTTTCGGGCCAGGCAATTGTTTCGGCCATATCTCTCCAGCGGAAAGACGCCCGTTTTGACACTGCCCGGGCTTCACTATCGGTCATCTCCCACTCGTTTCCGGTAAAGTATTGAACTACTTTCTGAATGAAAGGATCATCGGCATAATAATCCGCCTGCTTTCTCCATTCCAAAAACGGGTCAAAGTTATAGGAGTTGTTGCGGTCAGGAAAAGTCATTGTTTTTACCCCCCATATTAGATTTCGCCTGTCCATATCCATCCGCTATCGGGCTCCAGGTTTTTCTTCACATGAATTTCAATAGCTGATGGTTCAATATTACGGACTTTCAAAAGATATCCTTCGTCGCCTGTAGCTTTTCAGGATGATATTTATAATACTTTTTCAGTGGTTTCGAATATCCGATCAGGTTCGGATTTAAGAATCCCTCAAAAAAGTATGATTATAAGTCGCTAATTCTGTTCACGATTTCCATTTTCCTGCAAAATAGCAAACACTTATAGACATTTGCCATTTCCGTTTTTGGCGATTAATATATACGGTAGTGAAATATTGAAAGAGGTATTATTATGTTTAAAAATGTATTTGAAAATATTTATATGTTGTCCACCGGAAAAGGAGGTCAGTTCCCTTATTCCTACTGTTTTTACATAGATGATGAAGTAAAAACATTAATTGATACCCCTCTGGATACTTCATTCGTGCAGTTACTGCAGGGGCATCCGGTAGATATGATAATTAATACCCATTTCCACCGGGACCATAGCGGTTGCAATCATCTATTTCCGGGAGCCAGGATTGTTGCCCATCCCGCTGACATTCCAGCTATGCAGAGCCTGGAAGTTTTCAATCAGTTTTATGGATTGGACAAATATGGTGCCGAAAAAGATTTGTTATCATGGATTAATTTTCATCCATCACCCATTACCGATGTATTCCATGACGGTGATATAATCGACCTGGGCGGTATGCAACTGGAAGTCATTCATACTCCCGGCCACAGCCCCGGACATTGCGCCTTTTACTGGCGGGAAAAGGAACTGCTCTTTAGCGGCGACCTTGACCTTACGGCTTTTGGACCCTGGTATGGCAATGAAACCAGTGATGTTGATCAAATAATCACTTCACTGGAGAAATTAATAGAACTGAACCCACGCATAATATTATCCGGTCACAAAGGTATGATCAGTGAAGGAGTCAAAAATCGCTTGAAAAAATATTTGAATAAACTCTATGAAAATGAAGAAAAAATACTGCAATCTCTGTCCCGTCCCCGAACCCTGGAAGAATTAACTTATGACAAAATAATTTACAGTCGCTGGGGTAAACCGGAACATATTTTTTACTTTTTTGAAAAGGTAAGCCTGGTTGTTCATCTGCGCCGGCTTTTACGACTGGGTCTGGTAGATAATACAGGCGAAAAATATGTAACTGCCAGTAAGTATTAATCCGACTATTATAAATATTTTTTAAAATCAGCTTTACAATGAATACGCAGATTGCTAAATGCACAAACTGATTGCCGGAGGTGTTAATTATGGATTTATCCTTTCAGCGCAATTTAGGCACAGCGGATCGCGTTATTCGAATCGTTGCCGGGGTTATTTTACTTTTTGCAGCTATGTTTTATATCCCGGTATTAGGCAGCACCTGGAGTCTGCTGTTGGGATTTTTCGGCCTGGTTATGCTGATTGAAGGGCTGGTTGGCTATTGATTGGTCTATGATTTATTAGGTTGGTCAACCTACAAAACTGTTAATAACATTTAAATATATACCCGGAGAATATATCCCCATAAAAATTAGCTGACCGAACTCATTTGGCGTCGCCGGGGCTGATCAAACATTTCCTTAACCGTCCATAAGTTCAAAAATGCATTATACCCCCACCACATGGATAAAGTTTGACTGGAAGTTTGCCAGGACAGAAATAGACAGACTACTCCCAGCAGCATAAACACTATCCAGGGACCGGTCCCAAAGCGTGCTTCCAGTTTCACTACCAGCACATGATATAACCCTATGGTAAACAGCACATAAAGACCAAATCCAATTCCAATATACAAATCCATTACCCCCATTGATAATTAATTTTATAAATCCATATCTGGCCCGTTCAGGCAGCTAAAATTACTTGAGAGTTTTGCATAATAAACTTTTCTTTAATTATCATTTTAACTTTTAAAATGTCCTCCTGAAAGTTAGTGAAGGATGTACAGCATTTATGAGACTCTTTGCTATCGCTCAGAGTACAGTATTGATGGGTTTATTGAATTACGCAAAATCCTAACTTAACTATAGACCAGACTAAATTAATACTAATTACTTGTTCTAAACAATGATAACACATAAATTTATTTCCCCCCGATACATTCATGATACAGACATTAAATTACCGGGCATAATACATTAATTTAAAAAGAAACACCCTCGGCATACAAATGGTAGAGGGTGTTAGTATAATTCGTTTCTTTTTACTATAGCTTAGTTTTGTGAAGGAGTAACATCCAATAACACGAAAACCTGTTTTCCATTTTGATTGCTAATACTTATGGTAACCGCATATGAACCTTTGCTGCCTACAATTATATAATTGTTATCCTGACTGCTCTGCATACTGATTTTTCCATCCTGCATTATGTTCTGATAGAATGCTATCACCTCATCAAAGCTTTTATCAGTCTGATAGGTAATTCCGATAGCCTGGTTGGCTTCATTGGTGTTTATAAAATCAATCCGGGCATCATCCATCAATGGCAAAATATCAACCGGGAATTCATCCGGAAGACTCAAGTTTTTACCTGGTTGAGCAGTACCGTAGTTTATTTTTTTACCATCACCCAAATCAATACTGCCCCCGGTCGCCGGTCCGATGTCATTATCCTTTCCGCCGCTACAACCACCGACAGCAACCGACATCATTAATACAATGATAAATAAAGTAATTATCCTTTTCATGTTATACCTCCTAAATTATTTACAAAATGCCAATGCCGAAGGGTGCCTCCGAATTACTCCCCCTAAGGGGTATATCCATAGTCCCGGGATCATTCTATACTCGAGGATTTATTATTTATTAAGTGCCCTGCTTATAACTGATACCACCTCAGCCCGGGTAGTAAGGTTCTGTGGTCTGAAGGTATTATCCGGATAACCGGAAATCAACTGCCGGGAATAAGCAGCCGCTACCGCTTCTGTAGCCCAGGGCGAAATATTCTTATTATCGGTAAAGTTTTGTGTATTTGATATATTGGATAACCGGGCAGCTCTGATTGTCATGACCGCCATTTGTTCACGGGTTACAGGATCATCTGGGCCAAAGTATCTGTCATTATATCCGGAAATTATCCCGGCTGCATAAGCAGTCGCTATAACATCCTGTCCCCAATGTCCGGCAGTATCATTAAAAACTTTACCGTTATTGGCAGGCAGTTGGAACCCCTTAACTAATATAGAAATAAATTCGGCCCGGGAAATATTTCTTTCCGGCTTAAAGCTGCCATCCAGATATCCAGTTATTAATTTATTGAAAACCAGGTTATTAATTGCCGATTCAGCCCAGTGTCCGTCAATGTCGTTAAACAATACGGTTATCGTTTCAGTTGTTTCCGGTTTTTCCGGCTCTGGTTTGGATTCTTTTGCTTTACCGGCCAACACCACAAATTTGGTGAAATGATTTATCTTTCCGCTGACGGTTCCAACTGACCAGTCGATTTCGATATCGTCAAGCATAATCCAGCGACTGCCATTCCACCAGTACATAGCCAATTCATCCCGGCCCTTATCTGCCTTACTTTTGTCAAAGGGCAAGGTGATGGTGACATCACGATCAAAATTACCACTCCTGTCTTTGGTAACATCAAATACCTCACTGACCAGTTGTAAATCTCCCGGCAGCGAAATACCGGAACTATTTACTCTGGCAATACTAACTCTGATAGTTGCCTTAACTGCATTCGCTGGTATATAAACTGTTACTCCTCTATCAGTTACCGTACCACCACTATAATTAATTGAGTATCCGGGGGTTGTGGGACTGCTTCCTCCGCTGCTGCCGCCACTATTTCCGCTACTGGATGGAGTTATAGTAATGACTTGGCTGCCTGCTACTGCCGAGCCATCATTAGCTGTTGCCTTTACTGTAACGGTCCCGGCAGTTACAGCAGTTAACACCCCATTGTTATCAATAGTAGCTGTGCCCGTACCATTTATAACGCTCCAGGTTATCGTTTTATGGTTTGCATAGACCGGTAATACCTCTGCGCTCATTTGCAGGGTCTGACCTTTTTTTAACGTGCTTTCTCCGGCATTATTAACGGTGATGGAGCTAACCGATACATGAGGTTTGCTTACCGTCACCGTCCAGTTTCTGACCTCTCCATTCTCAGCAATTACTTTATAAACCACTGGATAGGTGAAGTCATTGACAGTAACCCCGCTTACCTGAACTGCTCCGTTTACCGTAGCTGAAGCCTTATCTGATAAACTGAAACTGGCAATAAGGTTGCTTATATCAGTTTCTTCAGATACCCCGATATTCACTGAGATAACCCCATCAATGCTGGCTGGCGCGGTTTGTTGTGGGAAACTGAAGGAAGTTATGTAATTAAACGGGGATTTGTTAACAGTAATTGAAGTAATTCCCTGCCGACCGTCAGGTGCAGTAGCGGTAATATTGGCACTTCCTAATCCAACTGCGGTTATTTCGCCGTCCTGGTCTACAGTAATTGCATCCTCATTGCTGGAAGCCCAGATCAATTGTTGGCCTGCTCCCAGAGCCGGCACCGGGGTAGCTTTCAGGGTATGGTTTTTCCCTACCAGTGTATTTATCGAAGAGGACATATGAATCCCGGTTATGGTTATATCCTTTTCTCCAAACACTCCGGAGCCGTCTGTGGCAGTAGCTCTGACGGTTACCCGGCCAACTGTCCCCTGATTCATAAAACCGGTCTGGTGGTTAATATAAGCAAAACCCGCTCCGATTTCCCCGACCTCTACTTCAAACCAGGAATTACCCTTCCCGGTTACACTCCAGATAACCTCCTTATTAGCTGCATCTCCCGGCAGAACTTCAACCGACATTTGCAAACTGCCATCTTCATGGTGGCTTTTCATCGTGTCTGCATCACCACTACTTTTAACTGTAATGGAGCTAACCTCAATCGGTCCATCCGGGGTAGTGACAGTTACTTTTTTAGGGGTAACCATGGTATTCTTGTTAACATCCTCTATTATTAAATAGGCATCATAAGTAGTATTGCTGGCGGGTAGGGGGCCAACAATAATGCTCTTTTCCTCATGTTTGAGCATCGATATGTCTTTACCGGAAGCCAGGGCCGGTGCACCAATGCTATCCTTTCCCTCTTTGACCTGTTGGGCTGTCGGGGGTCCACTGTCACTGACTACCACCACATACCAGGCAGTTACATTCTCATAAGCTTTGGCCAGTATTTCCACCTGCTTGCTGCCATATGCCTGTTCAGCTCCTGCTTTTGGGTAAACAGGGTCAATCACAAAATCGGGTGGCAGTTTATCATGCAGGAGTATTACACCGGTGGTATTTTCGGCTGCCATTGGCTGACCGTCCAATCCAAATATTGATGCACCATTTGCAGGTTTAATTTCTATAGTCTCCACACCCATGGCTTTTCCGGTAGTTTGAATATGAAATACAACTATATCTTCCCCACCGGTTAAAGCTTCCCCAGATGAATTTTTCAGAGTATATATCTCAACAAAATTGGCAATACCTCCATGTTTATCAAATGTCAGGGTGAAATCCTCTGTTGTAACCGCGCCGGTTCCCTTACCCTCTCCGTCCGCAGCTGTGAAAACTCCTTCAGAAAAAGTGACCGTTATTGTGGAATTGTCCGCTGCAATATCCGCTCTGCTAATAGACACTGGGTCATCTGCCGCATAAGCTACTCCCGGGTACAGCATAAATACCATGGCTATGGTTAATATAGTTGATATGACTTTTGCTTTCCATTTAAGATGAATCATTGCTTTTATGCTCCTTTCTTTGATGAACAAGTATATTAAACCGCAGGTTTTCTTGAGGATGTATATTAAAGTTTGCTTTTTCCCCCTCCACATTTTGCTTTAAATCTACCATAGGCAAAGGGGTTTTCTTTTTCAAAAACTGCAGGGTATCTTTCAAATATTGCCCTTGGAATATCTTTCTTCGAAAAACAAAACTGCCGTTTTTAAACGGCAGTGCCAGGAACCTGAATTTATCTTTTTATTTTATTATCATAAACCCATTTTTTGCTTTCTATAATCAGAAGGTGATATGCCCTCATAGCGTTTAAACAGGGTGGCAAAATGGCCGGGGTTTATGAATCCGCATATATTTGCTACTTCTCCCATGGTGTAATTACTGTTTACCAGCATGGATTTGGCTCTTTCAATACGAATTGCCATCAGGTATTGGTAGGGAGTCTGATCAGTCTGTTGTTTAAATAATCTAATAAAATAATGGGGACTTAAATTAACTGTTTGACAAATATCTTCTATCGATATAGGGGCACTAAAGTAACTTTGCATATAATCAATGGCCCGGTTTACACTCTGCTGATCCCGTAAAACTTTTTCATTAAATTTATCATGACTGCCATTTATATCCCGTAATAACTGCACAACTATTTGCGTGGAAATGCTGTCAACCATAAGTGGTATGCTATCACCGTAACAGTAAATCTCATTTTTAAAGTTGATGATGCTTTCTATCAGGTGATGGCTGAAAGCCGTTTCTATTCTTTTGAATTTTATCTCGTTGGTTCTGTTTAACTCAGAGGCTATATTTTGAAAGAAATCCTTATTAATTGTGATATCCAGATAATTGACCGGATATTCATTACTGTCAGCGGGCAAGACGGTTAAACTGCTTCCCGGAATAAAAGAAACCAGATTGCCCTTTTTAAACTGGTATGGCTTTTTATCGACTCTGGCTGGAGGGGGAGTAGAATAAAACAATATAAAATGATAATCATTAAAACACATCTCCTGATCAATTAAATAGCTTTCCGGTTCAAAAATAGCTAGATTAGTGCTTATATACGATCCGGTCCGGCTGTGTATTTCCGGGTTAATTTTATCAATAAAATTATCAAACTTACCCATAGTTTAAATCCCCGTGATTATCATTTTCT
>DAIMDR010000041.1:0-10800 GCA_036725705.1 Syntrophomonadaceae bacterium
GCTGGTTGACAACAACCCCGTCCCCCTGTCACACTAAATCATTGGATATATGACTCTACTATTTTGTCAATACTCGGTAGAGCATCATTGCCGCCTCGGCTCGACTGGCATTGGCCTTGGGTCTAAAACATTTATCACCGCCTACACTGAGGATTTTCTTGTCTACGGCACTGTTAATATAGTCCCTGGCCCAACCGGATATATTATTATCATCTGCAAAAGCGGAAGCTCCGGCCTTTTTATCCAGCTTAGCTGCCCTGACCACCATGACCGCCATCTGTTCCCTGGTAATCGGATCGTTTGGTCCGAAAGTGGTCTCATTATATCCGCTGACTATTCCATTTGCTGCAGCAATCGAAATGTAATTTTCAGCCCAATGACCGGAAGCATCTTTGAATGTTTTTGGTGTTGTGCTGGAAAGGTTCAAAGCCTTCACTAATACAGTGGTAAACTCACCCCTGGAAACGGTTTTATCAGGCCTAAATGTATTATCAGGATAGCCGACGATTGCTTTTAGATCAACCAGATACTTGATTGCCGCCTCAGCCCAGTGTCCCCTAATATCACTCAACTCCTTGACAGGAGGGGGAACAGGCAGATCCTTTTCTTTGGCCTTTTTGACCATAACCGCGTATTTGGTAGAATGCAGGGTTGTTATGCTAATGGTATTTCCAGATATGGTTCCGCCCAGATTAACCCATTGCTCAGACTCGCTATCATAATATTCGATAGTCGGGCTGAAGCCTGGAGGTACCTGGCTGGGATCAAAGGTAAAGGTCAGCGTTACTGGCTGGTTAAACTGATAACTGCTCTGCCCGGATACCTTCATCTCGTATACATTGCCCAGTACCATGAAACCGGCAGGTGCTGCCGGACCTTGCACCCGGTCAACCGTAACACTCAGAGCTGTGGTACCGAGTAAGGCATTGGCCGGGATATTTACCTCTGCTTCGTTCCCCAGGGCAACCTTACCGCCCATATTAGGATAAACCTGTGCCGATCCGGTAGTCGTGTTTACAGCGGAGGGGCCTGTGTTTCCTCCGCTGCCACCTCCAGTACTGCCGTTGCTGGCGGTTAACGTAGTGAAGCTCTGGTCTGCACTATAGCTGGTTCCGCCTGAATTTACCGCTTTTACCCGGTAATGATAGGTCGTCACCGAGCTTAATGACCCGATATCCGCACTTACTGCCGTAGTAGCAGTTCCGCTTACTGGTGACTGGGCGGCGGTTGCTGAGCTGCCATAAGCAGTGGTCGTTCCGTATTCAAAGGTCACGGTTGTGCTGGCATTATTGGCATTGACAGTACCGTTTAAGGTTGCTCCGGTAGTGGTTATGCTTCCGGCTGCATTTGTAGTGGCAGCAGGAGCTGCTGCCGGGGTGGTAAAGGTCTGGTCACCGCCATTAATGGTACCACCTGCGCTTACTCCTTTGGCCCGGTAGTGGTAAGTGGTATTCGGTATTAAACCGCTTATTACTTTGCTTACAGCGGTATCTGCCGTTCCGGTTGCCGGCGACTGATCTGCCGTTACAGTCGTACCATAAGCTGTCGTGGTTCCGTATTCGAAGGTGACTGTGGTACTGCCCCCGTTGGCATTCACCGTACCGTTCAGGGTCGACCCGGTCCTGGTCACCGCTGTCCCTGCATCGCTTGTCACTGTCGGCGGAGGGGTCAGCGTTGTAAATGTCTGATCTTCTCCGGTGGTGGTTCCGCCGGCACTGACTGCCTTTACCCGGTAATGATAGGTCGTCACCGAGCTTAATGACCCGATATCCGCACTTACTGCCGTAGTAGCAGTTCCGCTTACTGGTGACTGGGCGGCGGTTGCTTCCGTTCCGTAAGCTGTCGTAGTTCCGTATTCAAAGGTCACGGTTATGCTGGCATTATTAGCATTGACGCTTCCATTCAGGGTAGCTCCGGTAGTGGTTATTGTGCTGGCTGCACTGCTGGTTGCGGTCGGAGCTGCTGCCGGGGTGGTAAAGCTCTGATCGTCTCCTGTGGCTGTTCCGCCTGCGCTCACTGCTTTTACACGGTAGTGGTAAGTCGTCATGGGAGTTAATCCGCTTAGAGCCTTGCTTACAGCTGTAGCAGTTGTTCCGCTTACCGGCGATTGGTCGGCGGTTACGGTGCTTCCATAGGCAGTTGTAGTTCCATATTCAAAGGTTACCGCGGTACTGTCACCATTGGCATTTACTGTCCCATTTAAGGTTGCTTCCGTGGTGGTTATGCTTCCGGCTGCATTGGTATTGGCAGTCGGTGCACCTGCATAAGTAATTTCCAAATGAGCTCCCACATTTTGTATTCCATGGCCATCCCCTAAATCCTTAGAAATAGTACGATCATAGAAATCAAAGCTAAAGGAGCATGTAGAGTCACCGGGAGTTTGCGGAGGACCAGTTAACACAAAAGAAGCCGTCTTATCACCGGCATATTGATCAATAATATAATCAGTAACATCAAAATATTTCCACGAATGATTTACAAGATTAGTATCATTTGCTGAGGACAAAGCACCTAAGCTTACTGTAGCTGGTATGTAACGCGTTGCACCTGCAAATTCAGTCCATGCATCATCATTGGATCCCCAGATATTTACCCAAGGAAGTGGATCATCAGTTGGATCACCTACTACGCCTTCATCTATGTGATTTGCTTCGTAGATATATATCTTAAGTTCAGCTTTCTGTATTGTTTTGCTGCTGTTAATAGTGTTTAAATCAAACTTAAGTGCAGAACGATTAACACCATTATATTCCCAAAGATATCCTACATAGAGTTTTTCAGCTTCTAAATCGTATGTCGAGGCTTCATCATCAAAAATATCTGCACTCGCCAATATACTTAAATCAGCTGTTGCAAACGCATCGGCAGTCGGCCATATTAACTGGATACCGGCCAGAAATAAAAAGATAAGAAGATAATGAATGGATTTGTTAATCATTTAACCCTCTCCTTAATTTTCGGTTTATTTCTCCATCATTTCTATCGTTCCATTCCCCCATATCTATTCCCTATAACTCTGAAATTCTGCCAGCAATGTGATATCAACCACAACGGTTTGGAGTCCATTTTTAGCCAGCAGCAAATGTCCTGCTGAGGTATTGCCGAACATAATAATGCTGCTTTCCAAGTGCGGATACTGTATCTGATAAGAACGCTGCTGACAATGATATTGCATCTGCAAAAACGCCCGTTGCTCTTCCGGACTCCAACCCCAGGATGCCACTTCGGCCTCTCTGGAGCTGGCGTAAACGGTAAAATGAAACGGATTATCCGTTTCGGTTGCGATTGTTTTATGCTCATTCATTTAATCCCGCGATTTCCTTTTAATATCTTATATACTAATTTAGGGAATTTTATAATTAAACTTTATCCTTGCGATTATCTATCTGTCAAATACTTTTTGCTTTGGGGGACAGTCCCCTGTCGAATTATCACAGTACTTCACCCTGGGAAAAGGAAATCAGCATGAAACAGCCATGCAGTGGTACATTTAGTGATTGGGGAAGGACAGCAGCCCGGTCTGCTTCCCCAAAAACCCCCTCCCGACCGGGACAACTGGTTGATAGGTATGTCTGATAGAGTCACCGGGATGGCTCTTTTGTCCCATTGACAAATATCCCGGGCTATGCAGGATTATGGTAAAAAGGCTAGAAGTATACTTTATATAGGAAGTTATAAGAAGTTATCAGCATAACCAGGGATGATGAGGGAACTCTTCCGAGATCACTGAAAAAGTACCATAAATGTCATCCTGAGGAGCTGCAGGCGACGAAGGATCTCTTTTAAGGCCGTAATATTGGGATTATGCCAACGAGATTCTTCACTATCGTTCAGAATGACACGCAAAAGAGGACTTTTTCAGCGGTCTCGAACTCTTCCTCTGGTTGACTTGTATGGAGCATTATATATGAAAAGAAGGCATAGCATAAGAAACAAATTTATTGTAATGGTCTTTACCATTTGCCTGAGTTGTTTGCTGGTAGTATCTGTAATTAGTTACGGTCTTTCTTATAATCTGGTTAAGGATCAAACCAACCAGAGTGCCAGTGAGGCAGTAGGGAAAAATGCTGCGCAGTTGAATAATTGGTTTATGGAACAGGCTCAGGTGGTCAGTTCCATAGCCCAGGATGTTGAAATAAATAATGATTTCTCAGAGCAATACCTGAGTAATTACCTTATTAAAAAGTTTGAACGCCAAAATTCTAAGGTTTTGGACTATTATATAGGCTTTGCGGATAAGAAACGCACGATGGTTTGTGCTACTGGTTGGATTCCCCCGCCGGATTATGATGCTACTACCAGGGAATGGTATATTGAAGCACTTAAACACAATAAACTGGTTTTTATCACCCCTTACCTGGATGCTGATACCCAACAAATGGTTATTACCCTGGCGGAGCCGATAAAAGACGGAAACAATGTGGTGGGGGTAATAGCTGCTGACATACTGCTGACTGATGTGATGAAACTGGCTCACGATGCACGAATTAAAGGTGCAAGCTATACCTTCCTGCTGGATGATGATTACAATTATATGATTCACCCCCAACAGAGTTTTCTGCCCACTCCTGAAAAATCAACCAATGCTATCCAGGTTATGCAGGGCAGGTTCCTGCCGCTTATTGAAGAGATAAAAAAAGGTCAATACAACATTATTCAATTGCGAGATTATGATGATACCAAAAGGTGCTTTGTTTTAAGCAATATTGAGGCTACCAATTGGACTTTCGGAATTGCCATTCCCCGTAGTGAGTATATCAAACCCTTGAATAACCTTCTGTTTGGGTTTGGGGTAGCTCTTACTATTTCCCTGCTAATGGGCATTCTTATTATTCTCCCGGTGATACGCAGTCTACTGAAACCCGTGCTGCAACTTAATGAGGCAGTCAGCAGGTTTGCAGAAAAGGATTTCACGGCCCGTTCGCTGGTTTCATCGCAAGATGAGGTGGGAGAGTTAAGTGATAATTTTAATCGCATGGCCGATATTATTCAGGAATATAATAAAAACCTGGAACATACGGTGGCACAACGGACCTCTTCTATCAGGAACCTGTTAAATAATGCCGGGCAGGGATTTCTCTCATTCGGGCAGGATTTTTATATTGACGAAGAATACAGCTCGGAATGTAACCGTATATTTGGCAGGGAGATAGCTGGTCAGCGTTTTACTGATTTAATATTTCCAGGCGATGATGAGCAAAAGCAATTCATGGAAAATGCTTTATTATCTATTATGAAGGATAATGATGAGTTACGCAGGGAAGTTTATTTTTCACTCCTGCCGCAAGAGTTGCTGCTCAATGGATGCAATATATTCCTGGACTACAAATTGATTGTTAACAGCCAGAATGAAGAGATTGGCCGCATAATGATCGTCCTGACTGATATAACCGAACGCCGCCAGTTGGAATTGCATATGGAAGAGGAAAGAGAACTTTTAAAGATGGTTGTTAAAGTAGTAGCTTATAATAATGATTTCCAGGAGTACTGCAGCGATTACCGGAATTTCTGCTCCAATACCATCTGGGAACTGCTGGACAGAGACCGGCCCCGGGAGGAGATTATTGCTGAGATTTACCGGCGAATACATACTTTCAAAGGTGGTTTTGCCCAGTTGGAAATGATTAATCTGGCAGATAAACTGCATCAATGTGAATCCCAAATTTCAGCAGGTCAGAACGAATTTATGGAAATGTCCATCCAGGAGTTGAAAGCATTTTTCGCTTCTTTAAATATGTTGGAATGGATGGATCAGGACCTTGGCAAACTTCAGGAAATACTGGGTGAACAGTTCCTGGAGCGCGATAATATGGTAGTTATAGATGAGGCTCAGTTATTAGAAATTAATCGAAAAGTGGTATCCACACTCTCCCCCTGGGAATGTAAATTGCTATTACCGGATTTGCAACAGTTAATGTTCAAGCCCATGCGGGAATTATTTAAGTCCTATCCTGAAACCGTAGCCCGTTTAGCCGAAAGGCTTAATAAATCCGCATACCCGGTGAACATAACCGGAGGCGGGTTCCCGGTAAATACGGAGCGGTATCGGGATTTTTGCAAGACTCTGATACATGTTTTTCGTAATGCGGCAGATCATGGTCTGGAATCAGCTGAAGAAAGAATTGCCGCAGGTAAGGATGAATATGGCACTATCAGTTGCGAAATATTGCAGGATGAGTCCGGCGTTTCGATAGTAATTTCTGATGATGGAAGAGGCATAGATATTGATCATCTTAAAGAACTGGCGGTTCAGAAAGGAATATTCGACCAGGAAACGGCAGCAGGACTTTCCACACCGGAGGCCTTGCAACTGGTGTTTATTGAAAATCTTAGCGTTAGCGATGAGATTACCTCTATTTCCGGTCGGGGCATAGGACTGGCAGCGGTTAAGGAAGAACTGGATAAACTGGGAGGAAGTGTGGAGATTTTCAGTCAAGCGGGAACGGGAACCGTATTTACTTTCCGTCTTCCTCAACTTGAAAGCAACAAATTGCATGACATATCAGCCCAGGATATGATAAATCCCCTGTTAAATACGATGTGGGAGTATTTTAAACGGGAAATGGGCGAAGACCTGCTGCAAAGTTCAGAAGTGGCAAAGAAAAACCGATTGCAGCTCGATAAGACCACCGCCATATCTAATATAAAGGGTATCGTACGCAGTCGCCTTATACTTAGTGTAGATGAAGAGTTGGGAAAACAGCTGGTACACAAGATGATCCTGGATGAAATGGAACCCGGAACGGAAGGCCTTTATGCAGAAGATGTTCTGGCTGAGTGCGCCAACATTATACTTGGTAATTCTATAAAGCATTTTCCGGAAATACAAGAATTGGTTATGTTTGAAGCACCTCTGACACTTTCTTCTGAAAGAACGGCAATAAAATATCTGAATGCTGATATATGGACATGTGATATGTTGTTTACATCCGGGAAAGCCAGTATGAGCTTGATAATTCAGGAGAAATTACTGCGTTAGCATATAGTTATATATTTGGGGAGGTTTGGATTATGGCGAGGATACTAATAGTTGATGATTCCCAGATTGTCAGACGAAATCTGAAAACCATATTGGTCAAGGCCGGCCATGAGATTATAGCTGAGGCTGAAAACGGGATGCAGGCCTTCAATGAGTATGAAAAACATAAACCGGATTTAATAACCATGGATATTACCATGCCGCTTATGGATGGAGTGCAGGCGGTTAAAAGAATAATAGCTGTCCATCCTCAGGCAAAGATAATAATGGTTAGTGCCATAGACCAGAAAAACATGGTTTTATCGGCTATTCAAACCGGAGCCAAACATTATATACTTAAACCTTTCGACCCCGATAAGGTTATTGCAGCTGTAACTGCTGTGTTAGCTATTAAAACCGACGGTAACCAACCCCCTTCTGAATAAGAATTAAGGAGAAAATATGTGAGTAAGCCGACCAGATTTCCTTTTCTTATTTTAATTTTAATATTGATTTTGCTGATGGCAGGCTGCGGAAAACCGGAGGAGCATAAAGCGGTCTTCACGCAAAATGTTAATAAAGTGCAAATACCAGTGCCGCCGGAAGGCGGGGAAGTCTGGGAATCGGGAAAACTGACCGTACATTATCTGAATGTTGGTCAGGGTGATTGCGAACTTCTGCAGCTGCCCAACGGGCAAAATATGCTGATTGATGCCGGCCCCAATGCAGCCGCTGCAGAGCTGGTTGCATATCTGAACCGGCAGGGAATTAAGAAAATTGATTATCTGGAAGCTACCCATCCCCATGAAGATCATATTGGCGGAATGGATGAGGTTATTCAGAGCTTCGATATCGGAATTATATATATGCCCAGAGTTACAACCACCACCAAATCATTCGAAAATGTGGCGGATGCTATAAAGGCTAAAGGCT
Source organism: Syntrophomonadaceae bacterium (assembly GCA_036725705.1). Classification (GTDB taxonomy): domain Bacteria; phylum Bacillota; class Syntrophomonadia; order Syntrophomonadales; family Syntrophomonadaceae; genus JAAYBS01. Next base: position 7,892 of record DAIMDR010000041.1, read on the forward strand.
TGAAGATAACCCCGGGTAAGGCCGGAATGACCATTCTGGATGAGGATGGATTGGAAATCAGTTTCCTGGCGCCCTGCGGCAATTCGTATGAAGATATTAATAACTGGTCAATTGTAACCAGGGTCCAGTTCGGCAATAATTCCTTCATGTTTACCGGCGACGCTGAGGATCTGTCTGAAAATGAAATGCGAAGAGCCGGTGCCAATTTAAAGGCAGATGTTTTAAAAGTAGCCCATCACGGCAGCTACAGCTCTACTTCGGTTGATTTCCTGAGAGCAGTTGCTCCCCGCTATGCTGTAATCACAGCAGCGGCAGACAATGATTACGGCCATCCCCATCAGATTACTGTGAATAAATTGAATTCCGCCGGAGTCGGGGTGTTCAGGACGGATCAGAATGGTACCGTGGTTATCAGTTCAAACGGGAATAACTTAGTGATAAGCACAGTTAAAACTTCGATGGAGGCACAAAATTCATCAATCCCGCCATCAAATCCGGTTGGCGGCTATATAGGCAATAAGAACAGTAAAATATTTCATCTGCCCGATTGCAAATCGCTGCCCAAACCACAAAACCGGGTGAATATTAACAGCCGCGAAGAAGCCATCAGCCAGGGATATTCGCCCTGCGGAAACTGCAAGCCATAGGAGGTAATTATGATAATAATTGACCGTTTTGAAAATAATCTGGCCGTAGTTGAGTACCGGGGTAAAACCTGGAATATACCGCGGGATTGGCTGCCGGAAACCGCCATGGAAGGTGATGTGCTAGCCATAAATGTCATTGTAGATGAGCAGGCAACCGCCCGCCGCAGGAAGGATATGGAAGATAAATTGGATGATTTGTTTGCATAGGTTATCAGAGAAATTGTTAATGAGGATACCGAAACAACCCCCTTTTAACCAGCAAATTATATTGATTAATTTGTCGCATTATGGTATATTCTGGTTAATTATATTTTCATAATTCATTTGATCCAATATATATGGAAAATAACCAAAAAGGAGTCTTTATTATGAATGTAAATAATATGAAAGCTATTACCAAACTTTTTGCCGGTTTCCTGATACTTGCCTTTCTAATAGGCGTTGTAGGTTTCCTGAATTGGAAAGATGTACATGAGGTTCAACAGGGGACAAAGGAAATTTATACCCAGATACTACTGCCGGCCAAACATTTGGCAACTATAGACTCCGCGTTGCTGCAATCACAAAGGTCCGGTTTACAACTTCCGCTGATAAGCAATACTGAGCAAAGGCAGGGTATTGCACAGTCCATTAAAGAAGATTTGAACGAAGTTCAGGCTGAATTGGACAAGCTTAAAACTTTCAACATTTCGACAGAAGAACAACAGGAGATTGACCGATTGGAGCAGGCAATTCAATCATATTCGATGAATATTAATAAATACATAGATTTGATAGACCAGGGAGATCTCCAGCAGGCGATGGTTTTGATATCCGGCCCTCTCACTGATGATGCACAGAATATTGATGCAGCAACTGATGCCCTCGACCAGTTAAATGAAAATGCGGCTCAGGAGTTAAATATGAACGCCCAGAAAGTATATTCCCAGGCAACCATGAAAATCATTATCATGACCCTTCTGGGGATATTGCTGGCAATAGCCGCTGCTTTTTTCCTGGCGGGTAATATTGCAGCTCCTATGGCTGCTGCCGCTGAACATTTAAAACAAGTATCCGAGGGTGATTTTACCCAATCAATTTCAGAAGAGTATCTTAAGCGCAGCGACGAGGTGGGCATACTGGCTCAGGGTCTTGATGCCATGGTCCGAAACACCTCGGCGTTAATAGCCAATATTGCAGAGGTAGCCCGGAATGTACATAATAGCAGTCAGCAGCTTTCCATGGTAGCGGAGAATGTTGTGGCTACTACCGAAGAGTCTTCAGCAGCTACAGAAGAAGTCGCCGCAGGGTTGGAAGAGGTTTCTGCCGCTGCTGAACAAATGACGGCTTCCGGACAGGAAATTGGCGCAGCTTTGGAAGAAGTTGACCGGGAGATGAATAATAGTAACCAGCAGGCACGGGACATTGGGCAAAAAGCTCTGAAGATTCAGCAGGAAGCTCAAAACTCAACCAATTCCGCCCATAATGTTTATCAAAACATTGAAGCTAAATTAATTAAAGCTATTGCAGATGCCCGGGTGGTAGATGAAATATCCAGCCTGGCTGATAATATCGGAGGCATAGCTGACCAGACTAATTTACTGGCCCTTAATGCGGCCATTGAAGCCGCCCGGGCCGGGGAATATGGCAGGGGTTTTGCGGTGGTGGCAGAGGAAGTCAGAACCCTGGCAGAACAATCGGCAACTACGGTTTCCGGTATTCAAAGTCTCACTGTACAGGTACAGGGGGCTATCGCCAATCTGGTAGAAAACTCCAATGAATTGCTCAAGTTCATAGATCAGATAATGCTCAAGGAATTGGAAAATGTTAATGAAATCGGCAAACAATATGCCAGTGATGCCAGAATATTTGAAGAATCAAGTACCAGGGTAGCCGAGTTGACCAATAATGTGGTCAGAGCTTTTGACGAGATTAACCATGTGATTGAATCGGTAGCAACTACGATGAATCAAAGCAGTATCGGAGCTCAGGAAGTTGCCAAAGGAGCCGAGGAGGGCAGCCGGGCCATGATAGGCGTAAGTGAAACTTCCTCTCAATTAGCTGAAATGGCAGAACAGCTACAGGAGCTGGTAAACAAATTCAGGATCAATCTCTCATAATTAAGCACAGTATATGAGTTTATCCAGCAAGGGGAGGAAATCATCAGCCTCCCCTTTTTTTAGTTTCTGAGGGGACGGAAAGGCCAATATTATTGATTACGAAAGAGATCCTTCGTCGCCTGCAGCTCCTCAGGATGACATTTATGGTACTTTTACATGTCAT
>DAIMDR010000042.1:0-10762 GCA_036725705.1 Syntrophomonadaceae bacterium
AAACAAAAAAGATTTTCATTCACGTCGCGGCCTGTTGAAAATGGTTGGACAACGCAGATCCCTGCTGGATTATCTTAAGAAAAAAGACTTTGAGCGTTACAGAAGTATTGTTACCAGACTTGGTTTACGCAGGTAAAGAGCGGATTGCCGCTCTTTCATTTTATCTTTATGAAAGGAGGAATTACTATCGTTCGCAAGTATCAAACCGAAGTTGCCGGCAGACCCCTGATTGTTGAAGTTGGACAAGTAGCTAAACAAGCCAATGGTGCTGCATTAGTCAGATATGGTGATACTGTAGTTTTAGTTACAGCAACTGCTACCAAGGGTCCCAGAGAAGGGATTGATTTTTTCCCGCTTACTGTTGATTATGAAGAAAAACAATATGCTATTGGTAAAATTCCGGGCGGTTTTATCAAACGAGAGGGCCGCGCTACAGAAAACGCAACTTTAACCTCGCGTCTTATTGACCGACCAATCAGACCGCTTTTCCCCAAGGGATTTCGTAACGATATTCATGTTGTGGCTACAGTATTATCGGTGGATAAGAACAACCCTCCCGATGTTACTGCCATTATAGGGGCTTCAGTAGCCTTGAATGTATCAAACATACCGTTTGAAGAACCGGTAGCCGCTGTAATCGTTGGTATGGTTGATAACCAGTTAGTCATAAATCCGACCATAGAACAGACTATGATCAGTGATGTCCATATTACGGTGGCAGGTACGCGTGAAGCCATTATGATGGTGGAAGGCAGCGCCAATGAAATTCCTGAAGATCAGGTGTTGGAAGCAATCTTTTTTGCTCATGAGGAGATTAAGCGTATCTGTGATTTCCAACAACCGATTATTGATGAAAATCAACCGGTTAAAAGTGAAGTTGTAATAACTGCAGTTGATGAAGAAATGGAAAAAAAGGTGCGCGAATATGCTGCCCCCATTTTAGAACAGGCAGTTAAAAACCCGTATAAAAAATCCCGGGAAGCTCATATGGACAGCTCCAAAGATGACATTTTAGCTTATTTTTCGGAGATGTATCCTGATGATAGCAAACAAATTGATGCGTTGCTGGACAAACTGCTAAAAGAAATTGTACGTAACATGATTTTGGATGATGGTGATCGGGTTGACGGACGGGCACTCGATGAAATTCGTAAGATTAGCTGTGAAGTAGGTTATCTGCCTCGACCACATGGTTCGGCATTATTTACCCGTGGACAAACCCAGGTATTGTCAGTTACAACTCTGGGTGCCATGAGTGAAGAACAGAATCTCGATGGTCTGGGAATTGCTACTTCCAAACGCTATATCCATCATTATAATTTTCCGCCTTACAGTGTTGGGGAAGTTAAACCTATGAGAGGTCCGGGCCGAAGAGAAATTGGTCATGGCGCATTGGCTGAAAGAGCATTGTTGGCAGTTTTGCCTTCAGAAGCAGAATTCCCTTATACTATCCGGGTGGTATCTGAAGTATTGGAATCCAATGGCTCCAGTTCCATGGGCAGTGTATGCGGCAGTACGCTTTCGTTGATGCATGCCGGAGTACCTGTCAAGAGGCCGGTATCAGGTATTGCCATGGGATTGGTTAAAGGCGAAGACAAGTTTGCCATTCTGAGTGATATTCAGGGAATAGAGGATGCTCTTGGCGATATGGATTTCAAACTGGCTGGCACAGAAAATGGAGTTACTGCCATTCAGATGGATATTAAGATTACCGGAGTTAATCGGGAAATAGTCCAGGCAGCCCTCACTAAAGCCCGCAGCGGAAGAATGTTTATTATGCAGAAAATGCTGGAGGCTATTGAGCAGCCCAATAAAGAACTTTCTCCCTATGCACCCCGCCTTACCCGTATGCAAATACCGGTAGATAAAATTCGGGAAGTTATTGGACCTGGCGGTAAAATCATTCATAAGATCGTTGATGAAACCGGTTGTAAAATTGACATCGAAGATGACGGCACCTTATTCATAATAGCCAATGACGGAGATGCAGCTGCCCAGGCTCAGGCCATAATCAAATCTATTATTGCTGAAGTAGAGGTAGGCAAGACTTATTCGGGAACTGTAAAAAGAATCATGGATTTCGGAGCTTTTGTGGAAATTATTCCCGGAGTTTTTGGCACTCAGGGAAAAGAAGGTCTGGTTCATATCTCTCAGCTGGATTTGGATCGCGTAGAGAAAGTTACCGATGTAGTTAATATTGGTGACAAAATTGATGTCAAAGTAACCGAAATTGACCGGCAGGGCAGAGTGAATCTTTCGCGAAAAGCAGTCCTCAGAGAACAAGCCTGACCGAATACAAATAAAATCATGTAGTCTACAAGTAAACCGAGTTGTCTCGGTTTATTTGCATTTTCTGCCCCCGGCATTCTTCCCTTAATAATAACTCATACCAATGAGAATTCAGGAATATCTATTAAAGAAATATTGATGTTCAAAACAGGGGAGGAATATTTTAATGAAAGTTGTCTTTCTGACCAGAACTGGTATACGCGGTCTGGTATCAATGGTTGTACTGCTGGCATGTTTTATAGGGTTATCATTAATTTATCTTAACCAGGCCAGTATTGCTACCAAATTGAATGAACCGGTTTATCAGGGTAACAGCGGTAAAAAAATGGTGGCTATAACTGTAAATGTTGATTGGGGAGAAGAATATATACCCCTGATGCTGGAAGAATTTAAAAAGAATGATGCGGTAGTAACTTTTTATGTTACCGGCAAATGGGCGGAAAAAAACAGTGCACTATTAAAACAAATGGCCAGGGCAGGTCATAGTGTGCAAAATCATGGTTACAGTCATTTGCATTTTAATAATCTGGCTCGTCAGGATATATCTGAACAAATAAAAAAGGCTGAGTCAATAATAAATAAAACCACCGGTAAGAATCCGGCATTTTTTGCTCCTCCCTATGGAGAACAAAACCGGCAGGTGGTCAGTGTGGCATCCGAATTAGGTTATACGCTTACTATGTGGAGTGTGGATACAATTGACTGGCAGCGCCCCAGTCCGGATGTAATCGTAAAAAGAGTGCTAAATCAGGTACACAATGATGCAATTATATTAATGCATCCCACTGCACCTACCGTAAAAGCATTACCCGATATGTTGGGGGGATTAAAAGAAGAAGGCTACAAAATGGTCGCCATTGATAAGATAATAATAGACCGGCAGACTGAGGCTCAAACAGATGCTAAGAATCGCTAAATTTCTGCTGCTGGTTATTACTTTAATCCTGGTTCCGGTACAGATGGTAAACGCGGTTCCTTATATGAGTTCGAAATATTATTGCCTGGTTGATGCTCAAAGCGGACAAATTATATTGTCGCATCAGGCTCATGAACGAAGACCAGTTGCCAGTACAACCAAAATGCTCACTGCTATTCTGGCAACTGAGTATTGTGATTTGCAGGAAACGGCAACGGTCAGTCTCCATGCAGACCGTACTCCTGAGTATACTATCGGACTGCGAACTGGTCAGCAAATCACCGTAGAAGAACTTCTAAAAGCCACTCTGGTTCGTTCTTCCAATGATGCCGCTGTTGTGCTGGCTGAGCATGTAGCTGGAGATGAACTTTTCTTTTCCTATTTAATGTCTAAAAAAGCCTGTTTGATTGCTTCGGGTAATACGAATTTTGAAAACGCCTCCGGGTTGCCATCTAAAAACCATTACAGCACTGCTTTTGATTTAGCTCAGATAGGCAGGTATTGCCTGCAGTATGATTATCTGCGCGAGCTGGTCGCTTCAAAAAGTGTAGAATTTCATCACCCCGGATATCGAAAACCCCTTATATTAACTAATACCAACGGCTTATTAGTAAGTTTCCCCGGTGCAGACGGTATAAAGACCGGTACTACTAATGCAGCCGGCAAATGCCTGGTAGCTTCTGCTACCCGTCAGGGCAGACAATTAATAGCAGTAAGCCTGAAATCCGGAGATCGTCAGGGTGACTGCCGGCGTTTACTGGAATATGGATTTAATAACACCCGACTGAATAAAATCGTTGATTCAACCCAGGTGATAAAAGAAATACCCCTGGGTGAAAAACCTGGATATATACTGCAATTATATGCTCAGAAGGATATGGATTTATGGCAGGGTGAGGGTAAACTAAACATTGAAAAGCAGGTAATTGTTGACTATAATCCCGGGTTGCCGGTAAAAGCCGGCCAAAGACTGGGCAGTATTACCATCTGGTCAGACGGTCAGATAGTTGATACGGTAGCCTTAATATCTGATAAAAATGTATATTCATATGGATGGCTGGAGAGATGGGGGGAAGTAATTAGGAACTGGTTATTAAATACGGTATAATTGATTTGTTATTAATTAAAAGCAGAATATGGAGGTAGTATATGATAAACAGCTGGAAGCTGAGATCTCAGGCACAATTGGTTATAGAAGAAATCCCTTATGTAAAATCTGTTGCCATAGGAGTCTTTATAAAAGTAGGGTCCCGGCACGAAACGCCGGAAATAGCTGGGGGAAGTCACTTCATTGAACATATGTTGTTTAAGGGTACTGAACAACGCAATGCCCGGGAAATAGCGGAAAGCTTTGAAAGCATTGGCGGACAGCTAAATGCATATACATCAAAAGAATACACCTGTGTATATGCCCGCACCCTTGATGAAAATATATCCACGGCTTCGGAAATAATATTTGACATGCTGTTTAATTCAGTTTTTGAACCCAAAGAATTCTCCACGGAAAAAGAGGTCGTCGTCGAAGAAATTAATATGTATGAAGATACTCCGGACGACTTGATCCACGATGTTTTTGCTCAGAAAATGTGGGCGAATCACAGCATGGGTTTGCCCATTCTCGGGACTTTGGATTCAGTGGCCAATTTTAGCCGGGATAATATTGTGGATTTTTACCACCGTTGTTATACACCTTCTAATATGGTTATCGCCATAGCCGGTAATGTAGAAGCTGAAAAAATGAAAGAAAAGATCGAAGCAATTCTGGACAAAGCTCCTTTTCAGCAGGTACTACTGCCGTCATCACCCCCGCAACAGTACAACCGCTTTACCAGTCTGGTGGAAAAAGATACTGAACAGGTGCAGATTTGCTGGGGAGTACCCGGTCTGAACTATCATGATCATAAACGTTACACCTTAAACATTATGAACAGTATTTTGGGTGGGGGCTTCAGTTCGCGTTTGTTTCAGTCCCTGCGTGAAGAACTGGGACTGGCCTATTCAATTTATTCAGGTTCTTCAACCTATTCTGATACCGGTGCCTGTTCAATTTATATAGGTACCGGTCCGGGAAAAATAGAACGTTGTCAGGAAGCACTTTACGAACAAATAATAAAATTTGTTCAGGAAGGGGTTACCGACATTGAAGTACAGCGCACTCAGCAAATGGTAAAATCAAGTATGTATATGGGTATGGAGAGCGTTATGAATCGTATGAGTCGGTTGGGGAAATCTATTTTAATGTATGATCGGGTTATTCCTTTAGAAGAAGTAATGGAAAATGTGATGCAGGTAAATCATCATGAAGTTAATCAATTGGCAGCCGAAATATTAGCCCGGAAAAAATTTTCTATGGCCGCTATCGGAACCAAAGAAGTATTGTCATTAGTAGAAAATGAATATTCAAAGCATTGGCTATAAAATAATGGGGGATAAACCATGAAAGTATTATTAAAACGTGTTCATTCAAATGATTTACCCTTGCCCCAATACATGACTTCCGGGGCAGCCGGGGTTGATTTATATGCGGCGGTAGAGGAGGAAATAACTCTTAAACCGGGCCAGAGAATGCTCGTTCCTACCGGGATCGCTATCAGTCTGCCACCGGGCTATGAAGCCCAGATCAGACCGCGCAGTGGCCTGGCCATTAATCATGGCATTACCCTTCTAAATACTCCTGGTACCATTGATGCTGATTACCGGGGTGAAATAAAGGTAATAGTTATAAATCTGGGGGACAAAGAGTATATATTAAAAAAAGGTGAACGTATTGCCCAAATGGTTTTCAGCCAGGTAGCAACAGCTCAATTGGTAGAGGTACAGGACCTGGATAATACTGACAGAGGTGAAGGGGGCTTTGGGCATACGGGGAAATAGGGGGGCAAGGATGCGATTAAATGATTTAAGCGGTAAGGAAATGGTCAACATTTATGACGGCATGCGAATGGGTACGGTGGGGGAATCTGATATGCTGGTAAACGGAGAAACTGGTGATATCGTATCCATTATTCTTCCCAACCGGGGGAACGCATTTACATTTTGGGCTGACCGGCAAAAACTGGTCATACCCTGGGAAGCAGTTAAAAAGATAGGTCGTGAAGTAATCGTAGTAGAGCTGGACCAAACCCACATGCGATTGAAAAATAATTCGATATAAATAACAAATTTTATAAAAAACCGTAGCGGAAACCCTGAGTTTCCGCTTTATTATTCACTACCGGAGCAATAGGAAATGTGATTATTACAGTAAATTTGTTAAAGCATCATCTATAATCTGAGCTGCTATCATACTCTCTGCTTCACCTGCTGCAAATACCCCTAATGTAACCAGTACACCGAAACGCTTGACATATTGCCAGTTATTGGGTTATATTCAGGATGTACTTTTTGATAATGCCAATACCTACCATTAATGACAATATACATGCAATCAGAAAGGGAATAAGTAAGTCTATTATACAATATAAGTTATATTAAAAATAAACTCTGGAGGTGACTCTATGAAGTTTAGAATACTGCTATTATTATCACTTCTGTTAATTAATCCTGTCTTTGCAACCGAAGTCCGCGCAGCCGAACTCCCATATACTTACGAGCAATTATGCAGCGATATAACTGCTATTTCACAGGTTGAGAATGTAGATATATTTTCCATCGGGCAATCGGAATATGGCAGAGAGATCTATGCCATTAAAATTGGAAAAGGTGAGTTAAGTGCAATTATTATTGGCGCAGCCCATGCCAGAGAATGGATTAATTCAGCTTTAATAATGGAAATGGCAAAATTATATGCTAATGCCTATAACAATAATGACTATGCAGGCAAATATTATGTAACCGGGGTATTGGATAGTTGCAGCCTTGTATTTGTTCCTATGCAAAACCCTGACGGAGTTACCCTGCAACAATATGGACTCAGTGCCTTTACCCCTGAACAACAGGTAGAAATTAGTCAGTTGGGCTACAGCAATAAATATAAACAGTGGAAAGCTAACGCCAGAGGGATTGATTTAAACCGTCAGCAAAATATTAATTGGGAAAAGGGCAGATTAGATGAACCTTATCCCTGTTACCAGCACCACAAAGGATATGCCCCTGAACAGGCGGCTGAAACTAAAGCAATTGTAGGATATATAAGAAATAATCAGCTTCAGGCGTTAATTTCCTATCACTCAACCGGGCCCGGAATAGACTGGACTGGTTTAAACGCTGACTACAAAAGGGACCTGGTATTTACAAACAAGGTAGCAGCAGCCACCGGTTACCGAAAAATAGTTGACAATATGCCAGTGGCAGGAGGCTTATCCCCCTGGTTTAGAAATGAAACCGGAGGTATGGCTCTTACAATAGAAACGGGAAGATTTAATGGAGAAAACGAAGCAAGGTACAGTGATTGGCCGGCAATCTGGGCTCAGAATAAAACAGTCGGATTAATAACTGCCAATGAAGTTTTTAATAACTGGCTGAACAGCAATGAGAAAATTGCCAAAGAGAACGATTTAAGGAGCAATATTGACGGGTATAAACAAAATATAACCAATATGAATAAAGCCCTGGATGACATCAGGTATCTTAAACTTATAACCGGCGATAATAGCGTAACAATCATACAGGATAATAAAATACTTGACACTGCGTTTCCGGTAGTGATTAAAGACGGTCTATCGTATATCAGTATTCAAGACATGGGCACTATGATTGAATCGCAGCCAAACGCAGGTCCTTCCGGTGAGATGAATAGAATTATGTACGATGATATTATAATTAACGAACAAATATATGTACCGGTGCGAAATCTTAACGGAATTTATAATATATCCTGGAATAAAAACAGCCGAACCATATTGTTAAGGGATGAATTATCAGACCAATAACCAGTAATAGACTACCAGATTGTAATGAAGCTGAAACTGGAGTTTTCGTGATTATAGAGAAGTGATGCAAAATTGAGGATTATAGCGGGTTTCGTTTGCAAATGAAAAAACAAACTCCTTCCTGGCGGGAATTGGAAACTAAAAAGCTCGGGAAGGAGTTATTTTATTGCTTTCGCAGGTGTATCTCCATGCTTCATCGCCAGTTCCTGCATATCTTTCACTCAAATTTATGATATTTCAGTATGCCATCCTCTGCAAATGTGCAATCTAAATCAAAAAGGAGGCATGGAAATGAGCGATGATAATTTGGGAAAGGGAAGTTATCCGCCCTGGAGCCGAATACCGTCTCTGGTGGAAATGACTGCCGATGCCGGGATTGATTTTGATGCATTTATTGCTGCAATAGAAGAAAACCGTTCATTGGAATCAATGGCCACTGAGTTTGGTATAAGTGTGAAAACGGCGGAACATCTTCAGGAACACTTCTTTCACTATGGTATCAGTTCGGTAATTGGCGGTGACTAGCTCCGGCATCTGCTGAATCACAAAAGATAATATTTTCTGCATCAGGTTAAAATTCCGTATGATAGAACCAACCGATAATGAATTAATTATTATTAAGCATTGGAGGAGTATTGCATCTTGGTTTATAATACGATAATATAACTTAAATTTTTATAAGGAGGCCATAATGTCATGGACAAATTTTCTAAAGAGGGTCTCACCTTTGATGATGTTTTACTGATTCCAGGTCATTCGGATATAATGCCCCGGGAGGTTGATGTATCGACTCAGTTAACGCGTAATATCAGACTGGAAGTACCTATCATGAGTGCCGGAATGGATACGGTTACTGAAACCCGCATGGCTATTGCAGTTGCCCGTGAGGGTGGCATTGGTATATTGCATAAAAACATGTCAATTGAACAACAGGCCAATATGGTGGATCGTGTAAAACGCTCAGAACATGGCGTAATTACTGACCCCTTTTTCCTCGCACCGGATAATAAAATTCAGGATGCCCTTGATATAATGGAACACTATCGTATATCGGGTGTGCCAATTACCGAAGGACGCAAACTGGTAGGCATTATAACCAACCGCGATATTCGTTTTGAGACTGATTTTACTCAGTCAATAAAGGAAGTAATGACCAGTGAGCGTCTGGTAACTGCCCCGGTTGGTACCACCATGGATGAGGCCATGGAATTACTGCGCAAGTATAAAATTGAGAAACTGCCGTTAGTAGATAAAGATTATAATCTTATGGGTTTAATCACCATAAAAGATATTGAGAAAAGCTATAAATATCCGCATGCTGCCAAGGACACGCATGGAAGATTGTTATCCGGGGCTGCTGTAGGAGTAGCCAAAGATACCATGGAAAGAGTAGAGGCTTTGAAAAAGGCCGGAGTTGATGTAATAGTTGTTGATACTGCCCATGGACATTCATCTGCCGTAATTGAGGTAGTAAAAGCAATAAAGCGCAGGTACCCTGAGTTGGAGTTAATAGCAGGTAATGTGGCTACCGGAGAAGCCACCGAAGCATTAATCAAAGCCGGGGTTGATTCGGTAAAAGTAGGTATAGGTCCGGGTTCTATCTGTACTACCCGGGTGGTTGCCGGTATCGGAGTACCACAAATCACTGCCGTAACTGATTGTTCCAGTGTAGCCAAAAAGTATGGCATACCAATTATTGCTGATGGGGGTATAAAGTATTCCGGTGATATTGCCAAGGCGATAGCTGCCGGTGCTGATGTAGTCATGCTGGGTAATTTGCTGGCCGGAACTGAGGAAAGCCCTGGTGAAGCGGTCATTCTTCAGGGGAGAAGCTATAAGGTCTATCGGGGTATGGGTTCCCTGGGTGCCATGGTTGAAGGCAGCAGTGACCGGTATTTCCAGGAAGATGCACAGAAGCTGGTACCGGAAGGCATTGAAGGTCGGGTTCCCTACAAAGGTTTTGTAGCTGAAACTATTTTTCAGCTTATCGGAGGCCTGAGAGCCGGTATGGGTTACTGCGGTGTGCGGAATATAGAAGAAATGAAAAATAATACCCAATTTGTTCGTATTACTAATGCCGGGTTGATTGAAAGTCATCCCCATGATATTTCCATAACCAAAGAGGCACCAAATTATAGAGTATTATAGGTATTGGTATTATGACTGATTATATATTGCGTCTGGTTTTTGCCGGTATAATAGGTCTTCTGGCAGGACTTTCCATTACTGATAAACGCAATGCCAGAATGTTTGCTCTTACCTGTATAGGAGCAGCACTGATAACTATTACCTCAACCGAATTTTATAAAGCGTTTGCCGGCCCCTGGTTTAGCGACCCGGGCCGCTTGTCAGCTCAGGTGGTATCGGCTTTGGGTTTTATTGGAACCGGCTTAATATGGATATCTGATGAAAACCGGGTTATGGGCTTATCGGTAGCGGGGACCTTGTGGTTAACCGCTATTATGGGAGTTTTAATTGGTGCAGGGTTACATTATATTTCGGTAACAGCAGTATTTATAACTGTTATTATTTTTTGGCTGGTTGATTTAATAATAAGGAGAAGAATTCTGAAAAAAGATAGTTTAAATAGATAAGTGAGAGTTTTGCATAATTAACTTTTCTTTAATTATTATACTAACTTCTAAAATGTCATCCTGAGCGTTAGCGAAGGATCTACGGTATTTAT
>DAIMDR010000043.1:0-10615 GCA_036725705.1 Syntrophomonadaceae bacterium
GGCCTCTTTATGTCGTCCTGCTATAGCAATCATTACCAATGTCGAACCTGTTCATCTGGAGACAATGGGCAGCCTGAAAAACATAGCGCAGGCGAAATGTGAAGTATTGCAAAAAGTTGAAGAATTTGCAGTTATTAATGGTGATAATGATTATTTAATCAAAGCTGCCGAGGATTATACCTGTAGCAGATATACCTTTGGTTATAATAAAGATTGTGATTTCAGGGTTATAAATGCTCATATTAATAATAGAAAATTGTGGATAAAGGCAAATATATTAGAGAATCAGATACAGATGCAATTTCCACTGCCGACTTTAAGGTTAGCCCCTGTAATTACTGCCGCTGCTGGGGTAGCCACATTAATGGGTATTAATATGGCTGATATTCAAACCAGTTTGTCCGGTTATGAGCCTGGTGGAAATCGTCTGTCAATGATTAACCTGCCGCAGGGCGGATTAATAATTAATGATACTTATAACGCCAACCCCCTATCCATGGCCGCTGCTGTAGAAACAGCCACTGAATTGGCAGCTGGAAGAAGAATAGTGGCTGTTCTGGGAGATATGTTTGAATTAGGAGATTATGAATTGCAAGGCCATATGGAAGTTGGAAGAAAAGTTGCTCTATCCGGTGTGGATTTATTGGTAACTATCGGCACAAGGGCTGAGAATATTGCCAGAGGAGCACGGGAGTCAGGTATGAATGAACAACAGATGGCCCATTTTACTGACCGGAACGAGGGTTATGAATATCTAAGTAAAAATTTATCTGGTCAGGATGTAATTTTATTTAAAGCTTCCCGGGGAATGAAATTGGAATTAATTGTAGACAAATGGCTGGGGAAATAATTGTAATACCGGAGGATTAAGTTATGCTGGTCGTCTCATCAGTTTTATGGGCTATGGCCCTGGCTATAATAATATCAGTATTAATAGCCCCCATTATGATACCTTTTCTTACGCGATTAAAAGTTGGTCAGAGTATCAGGGATGATGGGCCACAAAGACATCTATCCAAAGCTGGAACTCCTACTATGGGTGGAATAATAATTATTACTGCGGTGATGGGGGCTACTTTTATTTTAACCGGCAGCAGCAGTGAAACCTGGACAGCAGTTCTGATTATGCTGGCTTTTGGTGCGGTAGGTTTCGCTGATGATTATATTAAAGTTGTATTAAAGCGTTCACTGGGATTGCGAGCCCGTGAAAAAATAATCTTTCAATTAGTTATTGGCATGTTATTTGGGATAATGTTACTTTTCTATTTTCAACGCGGCGGCGAAATTCTTATCCCTTATATTTCCGGGCGTGTTGATCTGGGTATTATGTATATACCGTTTTTACTTATTGTTTTACTGGCTACTGCTAATACTGTGAATTTAACTGATGGTTTGGATGGTTTGGCTTCCGGGGTTACATTTTTTGTAGCCATAGCTTTTACTCTGGTTTGTTTTATGACCTCACATTATCAATTAGCAATCTTTTGTGCTGCTTTGGCTGGAGCCTGTATTGGTTTTCTCATTTTTAATCACTATCCGGCCCGAATCTTTATGGGTGATACGGGATCAATGGCTATGGGAGGTGCGATTGCTGCTGTTGCAGCTCTCACCGGAACAGAATTATTTTTATTAATTATAGGTGGCGTATATGTCCTGGAAGGTCTGAGTGTTATCTTACAGGTGCTTTCATTTCAGACAACAGGTAAGAGAATATTTTTAATGAGTCCACTGCACCATCATTTTGAGTTAAAAGGGTGGCATGAAACTAAAGTTGTACGCATGTTCTGGTTAATGTCATTAATCTTTGTAATAATTGGATTGTTGGGTTTCAAAGGTATTGGATAAGGAAGTGTTGCTATGGATTTAAAAGGCAGGAGAGTTCTGGTTGCAGGTTTAGCCAGAAGCGGGTTGCAGTCCATTGATATTTTACAAAAACAGGGTGCAATTGTAAGTGCCTGTGATATCAAGACTGGGGAACAACTAGGGGAAATCGCCAGTCAGCTAAAACATAACGGGGTGGATTTATTTACAGGTGCTTATCCGGACTTGTCTTTGGGAAAATATGAGCTTATAGTTGCCAGTCCGGGAGTACCATTGGATACAGACCTTTTTAAACAGGCCAGGCATTACGAAATTCCTGTTATCGGGGAAGTTGAACTGGGTTATAAGTTAAAATCACCGCAAGTGGAAATTTATGCGATTACTGGTACCAATGGCAAGACTACTACGGTTTCATTATTGCAGCATATTTTATCCTCTGATGGTCGTCAGGCGGTGTATGCAGGTAATATTGGAGTACCTTTGACCAGTATTGCAGATAGTCTGAATTCAGGAGAAATCGTTCTGGAAATGTCCAGTTTTCAATTGGAGACCATTGAAGATTTCAGACCACATATTTGTGGAATTTTAAATATTACTCCTGATCATCTCAATCGTCATAAAACGCTTGAAAATTACGCCGCAATTAAAGAAAAAATATTTTTAAATCAACAAGCTACTGATTATACAGTACTTAATTATGATGACTTGATGGTATCGGCGATGGCCTCAAGATGTCCGGGTCAGGTGGTGTATTTCAGTATAAGCCGACCATTAAATAATGGGGTATTTATTAAAGATAGCAACATCATAGCTTGTTGGCATGACCAGGAAACACTGATATGTAATCTTGAAGATATCAAACTCAAAGGCAATCATAATTTGGAAAATGTTCTCTGTGCAGTGGCCATGGCCTTTTTATCCGGAGTTAAACCTGAGGTAATATCCCGGGCAGTAAGTAAATTTCATGGTGTAAGACACCGTATGGAGGAAGTTGCTTATCTAAACGGGGTACTATATATTAACGATTCCAAAGCTACCAATCCCGAATCTGCTATTAAAGCCATAGAATCATTTGAGCAACCGATTATTCTGATCGCCGGGGGACGCAATAAGGGTTCGGACTTTTCACTTCTGGCCCAATATATTCATGACCGGGTGAAAGCGCTGGTTGTATTGGGAGAAGCCCGTGCGGAGATAATCACTGCTGTCATGAAGACCGGTTATCGGAATATATATGATGTAGAAGATTTAACTGCAGCAACTGAAGTCGCGTTTAAATTAGCCGAAGAGGGGGATATTGTTCTACTTTCACCGGCTTGTGCCAGTTGGGATCAATTTGATAACTTTGAGCAACGGGGAGATTTGTTTTGTAAGTTGGTTGAGACTAGATCAGTTTTTTAGGGGAGGAAAATTGTGAGACTGAGAAAAGGTCCGCCAGATTTTATGCTACTCATAATTACTATCTGTTTGATTGGCCTTGGTTTAGTTATGGTGTTTAGCGCCAGCGCTGTAAAAGCCAATGTTGAGTTTGGTAATTCCTATCTTTTTGTCTTACGACAAACTGTTTGGGCGATTATCAGTTTTATTATCATGATAATTATTATGAAACTTAACTATTTGAAATTACGAGATTTTGCTATTCCTCTTTTAGTTATTGCTATCCTGGGATTAATTGCTGCTCTTTCGCCGTTAGGTTTTGAAACTAAAGGTTCAAGTCGCTGGTTACAATTTGGTCCAATTAGATTTACTCCATCTGAATTTGCTAAATTAGCCATGGTTTACTTTTTAGCTCGCAATATGGAAATAAATTATGATAAAATTCGTAACTTTACCTATGGTATTATTCCATACGTAATATTGTTAGCTTTAGTAGGCGGGTTGGTTATGCTCCAGCCTGATTTAGGAACTGCTTTTGTTATTGCCGGTACAGTATTTTTTATGTTGTTAGTTGCGGGGGCCCGCTGGTCACATTTAGGTATCCTGGCTCTGGGGGGTATCGGAGCTGTAGTTGCTGCTATAGCCTTAGCACCCTATCGAATGGAAAGAATGATGGCATTTATGAATCCCTGGAAGTATGCCAGTGATGAAGGGTTTCAAGTTATACAGTCTTTATATGCGTTGGGTTCGGGCGGGCTTTTTGGTATGGGATTGGGGATGGGGCGACAGAAGTTTTTTTATTTACCCGAACCGTATAACGACTTTATCTTTGCCATCATTGGTGAAGAATTAGGGTTTTTAGGAATATCTTTAGTTCTTACCTTGTTTGTGCTCTTTGCCTGGCGGGGATTTAGAATTGCCATTAATGCACCGGATATTTTCGGTAGTTTGCTGGCAGCGGGAATAACTACTATGATTATATTTCAGGCCAGCATTAATATGGGGGTAGTATGTGGTGTTTTACCTGTAACTGGTATTACTCTGCCTTTTATTAGTTATGGTGGTTCATCATTGCTCTTTACCATGATGGGTGTAGGATTATTATTAAATATTTCACGATATAGTACTTATAAATAGAGGAGGACTCCTCATGAAAATTATTTTAACTGGTGGCGGAACCGGAGGACATATTTATCCTGCTCTGGCAATAGCTCAGGGATTAAAAGAACGCTTAGCCAACTGTGATATACTTTATGTCGGTTCAAATGCTATGGAAAGTGAGATAGTTCCCAAAGCGGGTCTGCCCTTTACTGCAATTGATGTTTCAGGTATAAACCGTTCATCAATGTTAAAAGCATCAAAATCCTTGGTCAAATTCCCGCATAGTTTTTTTCAGGCTCGTGAAGTAGTAAAAAAATTCTCCCCTGATATTGTAGTGGGGACTGGTGGCTATGTATCTTTTCCGGTGGTATTGGCGGGAACATTTTATGCACAAAAAACTTTTATTCATGAACAGAATGCCTGGCCGGGTCTGGCTAATCGTAACCTGGCCCGCAGGGTTGATTGCACTATGTTAACCTTTGAAGAAGCACGGGAAGAGTTAAATGCTCGTAAAATTATAGTTACCGGATTACCGGTCAGGAAAGAAATAAAGCGGGCAGATAAGGCTAAAGCACGCAAAAAAGCAGGTTTAAATCCCGATATGTTTACCCTGGTTGCTTTTGGCGGCAGTCGGGGAGCAGCCCGTATTAATGAAGCTATGTTGAGTTTTTTTAAATTGCGGCCTACCGAGCCAACCCAGATAATTTGGATTACCGGCGAAGATAATTTTGAAGAAATAAACCGCATATACCAGGAAATTAAATATGAGTCTGATCGTAATTTAGTTCAGATTTATCCATTTAGATATGATATGGAAAATGTTCTGGCTACCGCTGACATTGTATTATGCCGGGCAGGGGCCAGTACACTGGCTGAGTTGGCCATGATGGGACTACCGGCTATTCTGGTACCTTATCCTTATGCGGCTGATAATCACCAGGAAAAAAATGCTCGGGCTATGGTGAAGAAAAATGCTGCTGAAATGGTTATTGATGAGTTCCTGGATGGGGATACTCTTTTAAAAATGCTAAACAAATTAAGAGCTGATAAGGGCGGGCTAATCAAAATGGGGGATAATATGTTTAATGAACGAAAACCGAATGCGTTAAATGATATTCTAGATATAATTCTATCTTAAAAATTTCAACTTGACTTACAAGTGGACAAGTCCAGAGATTAAAATGTAACCACTTCTATTAATTATGCATACTATACAGTGTGAAGATTGACTACTTGTGCAAAGGAGATGAGCAGATGTCCCCCATATCGAAGTCCAGAATTCACATGGTGGGAATAGCCGGGGCTGGAATGAGCGGTATCGCCAAGGTACTGATAGAAAAGGGTATCACAGTCAGCGGATCAGATTTACAGTCAAATGAAGTAACCCGCTATTTAGAAGACATAGGGGTAATATTCTTTCCCGGTCATGATGCATCTAATTTGCAGGAAGGGGTGGATTTGGTAGTAGTATCAACTGCTATACCTTCTGATAATCCGGAGGTGGTAATGGCCCGACAAAAAAACATCCCGGTTATAAAGCGAGGGCAAATGCTGGCTGACCTGGTCAACGAAAGAGATGGAATTGCTGTGGCAGGAGCACATGGAAAAACAACTACCACAGCTATGATATATACAGTTCTGGAAGGTTGTAATCAGGACCCCGCTCTGATAGTAGGTGGTGAATTACAGGGCACGCACCTGAACGCCTGTCTGGGTACAGGAGATCTTTTTATTGTGGAAGCCGATGAGAGTGATGCCTCATTCCTGGCAATTCATCCTTATATAGCAGTAATAACCAATATAGAGGATGATCATTTGGATTTTTACAAGACTTTTGAAAGGATTCAGCAGGCTTTTACTCAATTCGTTGAGGGTATTAAACCGCATGGGTTTGCAGTATTATGTGGAGATTATTCAGAAGTACGTGATGT
This sequence comes from Syntrophomonadaceae bacterium, assembly GCA_036725705.1. GTDB lineage: Bacteria > Bacillota > Syntrophomonadia > Syntrophomonadales > Syntrophomonadaceae > JAAYBS01. Next base: position 6,231 of record DAIMDR010000043.1, read on the forward strand.
AGTTAAAGATACCTCCATTCGCCATGTATTCTATGGTGAGCATAGAGATAATTTATATCGGATTAATAATTGGCGTTCCAAGGGGATTGGGTCAGTCTTTGAAGTTATTGTCGGGGGTGAGTTACTGGGAGAAATCAGTTTGTCAGTACCTGGTAAACATAATGCTATAAATGCTTTAGCTGCCATAGCGGTTGGAATGGAAATTGGTCTGGAATTTGAGACGATAAAAAATGCTCTGGTTAAATTCAGGGGAGCCAAGCGCAGATTTGAACTAATAGGAGATTGTCAGCAACGCATCATAGTTGATGATTATGCTCATCACCCCACCGAAATCAGGGCGACTATTGATGCTGCCCGTACTATTCATGAGGGAAGACTGGTAGTTGTATTTCAACCTCATCGTTATACACGCACCCGTCAAATGGGTGAACAATTAGGAGTTGCATTGGAACATGCCGATTTAGCTATTATTACCAAAGTATATGCAGCAGGTGAAAAACCTATTCCAGGAATTGATAGTCAGCTGGTCTATGGAGCAGCTCGAAATAATGGCTGCCAGGCAGTGTATATAGAAGAAGCTGCTGATGTGGTTAAATATTTGGGGCAAAATAGTCGTGATAATGATTTAATTGTTACCATGGGTGCCGGAGATGTATGGAGAATAGGGGTGGAATTCCTGGAAATACTTAAAAACTCTATTCCGCAGAACTAACTCCAGCGGAGGTGTTTATTTGGATAATTTATTAATCAGGGGTATGAAACCACTTAACGGTCAGGTTAAAATTAGTGGTTCAAAAAATTCTACTCTTCCAATAATGGCGGCTAGCTTGCTTTGTTCAGGACAGGTGATTTTAGACGGAGTACCCGATCTGGAAGATATTAAAGTAATGGCTGAAGCGTTAAGGGTGCTGGGTGCCACGGTTAACAGAGAAGAAGATATACTGATTATTGATGGCAGTAAAGTTAATTCTTGTGAATTACCTGAAAATATATCCCGTAAAATGAGAGCTTCTAATTTGGTGATGGGAGCCTTGCTGGCACGATGTCATCACGCTAAAATTGCTTATCCGGGTGGTTGCGCTATTGGTACCAGACCTATGGATTTGCATCTAAAAGGATTTGAAAATCTAGGATATAAGATTAGTGAAGAGTATGGTTTTATGGAAGGCCAGGGTAAACCGGAAGGGATTAAGGATATTTTATTGGATTTTCCCAGCGTAGGTGCAACTGAAAATATAATGATGGCCGCGACTTTAATAAATGGCACTACTTTAATACGAAATGCAGCCCGGGAGCCTGAAATTGTTGACTTACAAAACTTCTTAAATCGCATGGGGGCTAAAATAAAGGGGGCAGGATTGGATACTATCAGGATTGAAGGAGTAAGCCATTTAGGTAATGTTGAGCACAGCGTTATACCTGATCGTATTGAAGCCGGAACCTTTATGGCAGCGGCAGCTATAACCCGGGGAGAATTATGGATAGAAAATGTGGTACCCGAACATGTACAACCGATTATTGCCAAGCTAAAAGAGATAGGAGTGGAAATATTTCATTCCAGCTCAGGACTCAAAGTGGTAGGCCGTAACCGTTTACGTTCAACTGATATAAAAACTATGCCCTATCCGGGTTTCCCTACGGATATGCAACCACAAATGATGAGCCTTTTATCAACCGTACGCGGTACCAGTATTTTGGTGGAAACCATATTTGAAAACCGTTATATGCATGTACAGGAATTGCGTAGAATGGGGGCCGATATAAAAGTTGAAGGCCGGGTGGCCATTATTAAGGGCAAAAATCGTTTGGAGGGTGCCTTTGTAGAAGCTACTGACCTTAGGGCCGGTGCTGCACTTATCCTTACCGGTCTTCAGGCTGACGGCGAAACTGTAATTAGTCAGGTGGAGCATATTGATAGAGGTTATGAGAAAATTCATATAAAGCTTGAAAGTCTCGGAGCTGATATAAAACGAATACAAAATATTTAAGGGGGGAACCCTCTTTTTTTTTTTAAGCATTAATGATTTTATTAAAAATATCTGTTATAATCAATCTCAGTAAATACGGGGATTGGTGAAATCTAGTTATGAAACAAACCTCCCATCGGGCGATTCGATTTCCCATATTATTGTTAATTATTATTTTGTCAGCATACCTTTTTTTACATAGTTCATTTTTTAATATTGAAAAAGTTGAAGTAGCAGGTCTTAATCTTGTTTCCCGTGAAGAAGTTATCAATCTGGCCTGTATAAAAACCGGCGAAAATATTTTTAAACTTAATGAAGAAAGTGTAATCAGAGCTGTAAAAACTCATCCATTAATAAAAAATGCCACCCTTACCAGGCATTTACCGAGGACAGCTGAAATTTTTATCGAGGAGCGCAAGATATGGGCTCTTATGCCGTATGACAATATAGTTTTATGTGTGGCTGAAGATGGAATATGTATAGATAAAACTACATATTTCATGGGTGCTTATCCAATAATAACTGCTGATGAAATGCCGGCACGGGTTAATCTGGGACAACCAGTATACCCGGCTGCAGTAAATCTGGCTAAAAAAATCTGGGATTCGCTTTCCCCAAATGATCAGGCTAAAATATCGGAATTTCATTATAAAAATAAAACCGGAGAAATAACTATCTACTCAACTAAAGGAACAGAAATCAGATTTGGTAATGCAGATCGCTTTAAGGAAAAGACCGGGCAAATTAGTCAGACCTTTGCAATTGAAGCCGATTTTGATGAGCATGGAATGGAAGAACTGGAGTATATTGACTTAAGATTCAAGGGTCAGCCGGTGATTAAAACCAGAGATTAACCGGGATAAAAAATTAGAAGGGGATAAGTATGCGTAACAAGGGAGCCCAAATATCCATAGCTTTAGTATGTCTTGTGCTGGGCATAATGCTGGCTATACAATTTAAAACTACTGAAAGTATTGAATCAAGTATTATGCCGGAAAGGGTTACGGAATTAACCAACAAATTGACCCTGGTAAACGAAGAGCGTGATGCGCTGGCTGAGGAAGTCATATCCCTGCGCAATAAACTGCAAAATGTCAGACAAAATGATCAAGCGCTGGCAGACTTACAGGAGGAACTTCAAAAAGCCAATATGGCAGCCGGATTAGCTGAGATAAAAGGCTCCGGAATAGTATTAACCTTAAATGACAGTGCTTCAGGTTTGCAAGCCGGTGAAAATCCCAATGTTGGTCTGATACATGATTTGGATTTACTGATTTTGGTTAATGAATTGAAAGCTTCCGGAGCTGAAGCAATATCAGTCAATGGAAAGAGAATTGTAGCTATGTCAGAGGTTCGCTGTGCCGGTACGACTATTTTAATTAATTTGGATAAAATTGCTCCGCCGATTATTATTAAAGCTATAGGTAATCCGGATATGCTGGACAGTGGAATTCAAATGCGCGGTGGATATCTGGAACAATTAAAGCACCTGGGTGTGCAGGCACATGTTCAGGAATCTGAAGACATAATTATACCTGCCTATAGCGGGACGATGAAGTTTAATTATGCCTTACCGGTAGAGAACAAAGAAAAGGTGGAGTCATAGATATGTGGTTATTAATCATATTTTGTTTATTAATAGGCCTTGTAATTGGATTTCAAATGCCGATTCTGTTACCGGCAGTATTGGCAAAATATATGTCTATTGCTGTTTTAGCAGCCCTGGATTCAGTTTTCGGGGGAATTAGAGCCTATATGGAAGACGGATTTGATAATACTATTTTTATCAGTGGATTTATTGTTAATACTATTCTTGCTGCCGGACTGGCCTATTTTGGTGATCGACTCGGTGTGGAATTATATTTGGCAGCCGTGGTGGTATTTGCGGTTCGAATCTTTCAAAATCTTGGAATTATTAGGCGCTATTTGCTGAAAAAATATTGAAATTAATTAGATAGAACAAAGAGGAATATTAATCCTTATGTTGTATTTTAATACTTAACTTCTTTAAAAGGATGTGTTCCCATTAGCAAGAGAAAAATTGCTGTAAGCCTGGATATAGGTTCTATAAATATCAAAGCCGCCATGGCAGAAATATTCGGTCAGGAATTACATTTACTGGGGCTTGTTCAGGTACCCTCTCTGGGTGTACGCAAAGGAAATATAATTGATCTGGAAAGTACTTCACAATCGATTGAAACTTGCTTAAATGAGCTGGAAAGACTGACCGGTATTGAGATATTCGGAGCTACAGTTGGTTTCTCCAGTGTCAGTATAAGTATAGTCAGCAATCATGCCATGGTAGCAGTAGGCAATCCCATTTATGAAATCAATGAAGAAGATAAACAGCGAGTTCTGCAATCAGCGCGTAACATTTCCATACCCCTTGATCGGTCCATAATCCAGACAATTGTAAAA
>DAIMDR010000044.1:0-10482 GCA_036725705.1 Syntrophomonadaceae bacterium
TACCACACCCGTGGGTATATTCAGCAGCGTTATAGCCTGTAATACCATTTCTAAATCGTGTCGGCCAAAAGGTGTTGGTTCGGTAACCAGAATACAATAATCCGAGCCTTTAACAGCTTCCAGCGTCGCACATCCTGTTCCCGGAGGGCAGTCAAGCACCGTATTGGTACACCAATAACGGGCAGCCGTTTTTTTAGCCTGTTTAATTACGGGTGGACTTTGAGCTTCACCTACTGACAATCGGCCAGTTACAAGTCGGCTGCCGTTTTTTAACCAATATTCTTCAATGTTGCCAACCGGATGCTGACCTTCAGATATTGCATTTACCGGACAGGTATAATAACAGGCAGCACAGCTGTGACATAATTCCGGAAAAATCATAACTTCGTCGGGTATTACTACCAGGGCATTAAAAGCGCAGTTGGCTGCACAAACTCCACAGAAGGTACAAAGTGAATAATCGATAATTGGAATCATTCTCTTAACTGTATGGTTTTGTTCCAACCGTTTTTCCAGAAACAAATCAGCATTGGGTTCTTCAACATCCAGATCAACCAGCATGGCGGTTTCTCCCAATAACTCGGATAAAGCTACTGCCAGCATGGTTTTCCCGGTTCCACCTTTACCGCTGGCAATTGCAATTTGCATATTTATCCCCTTTCATGATTACAATCATGCTTATGGTCATCGTGTTGACAGAAAACATCTTTGCTGTTCAGTCTGCCGGCCTGGTACGACTCTATTGCAGCTTTAATATCACCAGTAATTCCAACATAAACATCAATATTCAGTTCATTAAATAACAACTTGGCCCTTTCTCCCATTCCGCCGGCAATTATTACATCCACACCGTTCTGCCGCAGATAGCCCGGCAGCATACCTGGCTGATGTTCAGGATTTGGTAGTATCGAATATTCTGCGGTTTCCAGGTTGTAAAGGGTAAATTGGTCACAGTGACCAAAATGTTCGGCTACCTGTTCATTTTCAGTTGCTACTGCAATAAGCATTATTTAATAACCTCCTTGATTAATTATTTGCTGCTTCCAGTTTCTTGAGTTTTTTAGCTTTATAAAGCTGCAGGGCTTCCTCAACCGTGACTTGCCCTGAACACTCGTAAAGTTCAACTCCGGCTTTCTTTAAAACCGCAAATCCTTTGGGGCCGATACGATTGGTTATTATTACTCCGGCTCGCTGCTGGAGGATTATCTGTGCAGTGCCGATACCGGCTCCGTGTCCCTGATCACGATTATCATTGCTCAAAGCCTGTTGGAAACCATTTTCCTCATCCCAGAGCTGTACATATGGACAGCGTCCAAAACGTTCATCTACCATACTGTCCTGTTCCGCTCCTGTACTGCAAATAGCAATAATGTTCTTCAAAACCATCACCTCCGCCATAGTTAAAGATTCAAGCTGTTTAAAAAAAGGTTTCATACTGCAGTCGTCCTGGTCCTTTAAATGTCTGTCATAGCGCCAACAATAACCGCTTCCCAGGCAATAATCACCGCCTTCTATTCTTATGGATTTGCCATTAAGCAGTGCGTCAGCAATTTTACTGCGGGCTTCAGTCAGTATTCTTTGAAAGGTACTGCGGGAGATTTGCATTCTGGCTGCACAGTCTTCCTGTTCCAGTTTTAAATAATCTTTAAGTCGGATAGCCTCTATTTCTTCAATTTTAATAATTACCGCTTGTTGCTCATCAACGGAAATACCTTCCGGACGATAATCAACAAAGGGGGGGTAAAAGCCTACAAAACGACATTTAGCACCTCTGGGCATTTTTGCTGCATCCTCTCCATGGCAATTTGAATAATGGGCATATGCCCACTATTAAGTTTAATTTTAATTTATTGTGGGCATATGTCAAGAATAAAAAGTATTAATTTTCATTAAATGACTTGCATTTCAAATAGGGGTCTGATATTCTCTTTATATACCCCATAGGGGTATAATTTGTTTAACATTCATTTTATTGGAGGTAGAGATTATGAGCATGACTCGTCGCAGCTTTTTGCAAAGAACGGCTTTGTCAGGACTGACAATTGGCGCTGCGATAACCGGAACAAAACGGGTTGCCCAGGCAGTTGATTTAAGTGAGCCCTTAGCTACCGTTATAGATTTAAGTAAATGCAATGGCTGCCCGGATTTGGATACCCCCCGTTGTGTTGGTGCCTGTCGTGATAAGAATAAAGACCGTTTTCCGCAGCCAATTAATCCTATTCAGGATTACTGGCCTCAGACTCAGCACGAAGATTGGTCAGGAAAGCAAAATCTTACTAATCGTCTGACTCCGTATAACTGGACGTATGTACAGCATATAACGGTTGAACACGACGGAAAGGAACAGAACCTGCATATTCCTCGACGCTGTATGCATTGTGATTCTGCACCCTGTGCTGATTTATGCCCTTTTGGAGTAATTGATCAAACTGCTAAAGGACCGGTAGTAATAGATACCGGAGCTTGTTTTGGCGGTGCCAAGTGTCGGGATGTCTGTCCCTGGCATATTCCGCAGCGTCAGGCTGGGGTAGGTATTTATCTTGATATTGCTCCCACTTATGCCGGAGGCGGAGTTATGTACAAATGCGATTTGTGTACAGATCTTTTGGAAAAAGGGCAGGAACCAGCTTGTGTAAGTGCCTGTCCGACCGGGGCCTTGATGATTGGACCGCGTCGGGAAATGGAAGCTTATGCAGATAAATGGCTGGCAAAAAATAATGGCTATATCTATGGCCGGGATGAAAATGGCGGAACTTCGACTTTCTATTTATCCAAAGTGCCATTTGAAAAAATTAATGAAGCTTTGTTGAACCAGGAAATAGATGAAAAGCCAGGTAGACCGGCTATGCCCCCGGGCATTAGTAATCCGCTGCATTCAGCTGACGGTGCGGTAAAAAGCATGTTGGTGGCGCCATTTGCGGGTCTGGCTGCTGCCGGGATAAGTGCCTATAAGATTATGACGAAGGGGGAGAAGGAAAATGAAAATTCTGAGGCATAACCAAGTCATTCGGTTTATACATTGGAGTACCGCTCTGTCAATTTTCATACTGCTTTTCTCCGGATTCGGACAAATGCCGGTATATAAACGCTACTTTGTCGATACCCTGCCCGGGTTATCCTGGTCAAGCAATTATTGGGTTACTTTAAACATTCATTATTATGCAGCCGTAGTATTAATATTTTCTTCCATTTATTATGTAACCTATATTATTATGAGCAAGAAAAGAGAAATATTACCCCAAAAAGGTGATTTCAAAGAGTCAATGCAGATATTTGCCTCCCTGATAGGTCTGGCCGAGGAGCCACCCAGCGGAAAATATCTGGCTGAACAACGATTAGCATTCAGCTTGACTGCTTTTACGACTCTGGTGTTGATTCTTACCGGTTTAATAAAGGTGTATAAAAATATTCCCGGGGTTAACCTGTCGGCAGAAGTGGTTTTCTGGACAGCCCAGATTCATAATCTGTTTACCGTAATTATGATTCTGAATATAATTGCACACCTGGGCGCATTTCTGCTGCGGCCTAACTGGCCACTGGTACCCAGCATGTTCAGCGGTTACATTAATGCTGATTATATCAAACACCGCCATCAGAAATGGTGGCAGGAGCTAAATGGCAACGATTATGCTGATCCTGCCGAACCAGATCCTGAAGTTGTATTAAAATCTGATGTTGAAACCGTTGCCATAGCAGAAGAAACTGCTGAACCTGAAACGGAAGTGTTGGACGAAAATGAAAATGATAGCAGTCATCTTGTCAAAACAGACCTTGATGCTGAAAAGGTATCAGTTAATTGAGTGGATAATCTGATACCAATCTTAATTTAAGCTAAAGGCTTTATGGTTTTTGTTGTGAGTTCAGTTTTCTTTTAAGGATGATTTATAAATATTGAACCTGACTAACCTGACTCTTTACTGACTTAACCTGATTCTATTAATTAATTAAAAAAACTGTCAGGTCAGATCAGGTTAATTCAGGTTCAGTCAGATTCTAAAAATTGGAACCATAATCCTTAAAAATTTTCGTTATTCGGCATTATCTGCTTCTATTAAATAACGGGAACTGCTCTGGTTAAACAGTTCCCGTTATTTTTTGAGTATTATATTGCCTGTTAATCAGAATAGCATTTCGAAAAATTTAATCTTCAAAAGCTTCGCTGACTTTCCATACTTCCCAGACCTTGCCTACCAGATCCGGTCCTGGTTTCAGGGTTTGTTTTCCTGGTCTCCAACCGGAAGGAGTAGCTTCGGTTCCTTCTGAAGCACGTACCAGTTGGAAGGCCTGAATTTGCCGGAAGGACTCTTTGACATTTCTGCCTACCGGAGGAGTTAAAACTTCAAACCCCTGAATAATCCCGTCCGGGTCAATAATAAATCTTCCCCGGGTTTCAACACCGCTGTCTTCGTCATAAATGCCATACAATTTACCGATATAGCCATCCTGGTCAGAGAGCATGGCAAAAGGAATATCCCGGTCGATCATTTTGGATAATTCGTGGTCATTCCACATTTTGTGGACAAATACGCTGTCAACGCTGCAGGAGAGCACCTCGACTCCTAACTTCTGAAACTCTTCATACTTTTCAGCAACTGCTGAAATCTCAGTAGCTCAAACAAAGGTAAAATCACCCGGATAAAAGCATAGCAGAACCCATTTGCCTTTAAACTCCGAGAGACTTACATTTACGAATTTACCTGCAAGATAAGCAGATGCGGTAAAATCCGGGGCTGGTTTACCTACTTTCACCATAGATGATTTCGCCTCCTTAACAGTAATCTGGTCAGTTGATTCGGTCTCTAAACTGGGTCTTTTAATCGCTGGTCTCTGACAACCTGGTTTGAATTCTTCGGGCATAAATCGAACCTCCTTTCCATGTGAGTATTATAACATATAGTTATAATGCAACAATACTCAGAAGATTATTTGATTAAACTATTTAAGTCACCATTCTTTACCTGCAAATTTTAGTCACATTTCGCCAACTAGCTTCATAAAGTATAAAACGCTCAATTATATGGAGGTGGTCTTTTGACTATATTGGCATGGCTCCTGGCAGCGGGGGCTATTGTTAAAGGAACCCTGTTCCTGTTTGGTTACATGGCCAATGGGGCTTTTCCTCAACCATTAAATGAAGCAGCGGAAAGGGAATGTCTGCAAAAGCTTAAGGGAGGCAGTGAAGAAGCAAGAAATAAATTAATTGAACATAACCTGAGACTGGTAGCTCATGTAGTACGTAAATATGAAACCAGCGGTGAGGATATGGAAGATTTGATTTCCATTGGTACGATTGGATTAATTAAAGCGATTAAAACTTTTAATGATGAGCGCGGAGTACGACTGGCTACTTATGCTGCCCGATGCGTTGAAAACGAAGTGCTCATGTATTTGCGTAATATTAAAAAGCTAAAGCAAGAGGTATCCATTTATGAACCAATAGGCTATGACAAGGAAGGCAATGAAATTTCGCTGATTGATATTCTTACAACTGATAATGAAATAGTTGATATTGTAGAGGCTCGTATTCAGGAAGAGAAAATTCGTGAAAATATGGGGGTCTTAACTCGCCGTGAACAACAGGTAATTGAGATGCGTTATGGTTTGTTCAGCGGTCTGAAGGAAACTCAGCGAGAGATTGCACGCAAACTGGGAATTTCGCGTTCTTATGTATCCAGAATTGAAAAAAGAGCCCTTAAAAAGCTGATAAAGGAACTCCGACTTGAAGCTTAACAGGGTTTAAATATAGCTGACATGATTAATATCTAAAAATAATGGTTTGGACTGCATTTTATAACTATATAATGATTTAATGAAAAACAGCTGCATTAATGGAGGAATATGACAGCAATTGGCGAATATATACAGCGGTGATACTGATGATGAATATAGATAAACGCTGTATTGCGGTGGCAATTATTCTGTTGTTAATTACTTTTGGGGTAGGAGTAAAGTATGGGAGTTGGCATCAGCAGCAGGCTGAGCCTGATGAAATTATTCTGGACGAAGCTTCGCAAATAGCCGAGGATTTATCTGAGAAAGAGAATGAAGAAATTCAGGTGTATGTTACTGGTTTGGTGGAAAGACCGGGAGTATATCGCCTGACTGCTGAGTCTCGTATTAATGAAGCAGTTTCTATGGCGGGCCCTTTGCCTGAGGCTGACCTGACTTATGTTGATATGGCCCGCAAGGTTCAGGATGAGGAAACCATTTTAGTTCCTGCTAAAGGAGCAGAAATACCGGTTACGGGGTCATCAGTAAACCCCGTAAGTGCATCGGCAGTTAATTCGCATGGCAAGTTGAATATTAATAAGGCAACTGCCAAAGAGCTGGACGAGCAATTAACTGGAATTGGTCCGGCTCTGGCACAGCGCATTGTTGATTATCGTACCGAAAACGGCCCTTTTAAACAAATAGAAGATATTAAGAGTGTAAGCGGTATCGGTGATAAAAGATTTGCTGATATCGAAGCGGATATTACGGTAAGGTAAAGAGGATTGGAAAGACTTTTGCAAAAATTATGGCCGCCGGCATCAATTTGGTTTGCTGCCTTTATGTTTATGGCGGTTATTTGTATTTTGGTTTATTATCATATATGGTCGGGATTATTTGTGGTCCTGGCCTTTTTGCTTTTTTTGTGGTTCTTTGGTTCCGAATTAAGAAAACCGGCTGCCGGTGCAATCATTTTTACTATAGTAGTAACACTGTATTTTCAGTTTTCCCTGCAACCAATACCGACAGAATTACCGGAGCAGGCCAATATTACCATGGAAGGCCGGGTGGTTGGCCGTCCACTGGTTAATGAGCGGGGTACGCGTTTTGTTCTGCATACCAATTATAAAGATACCCGCTTAAAGCATATTCAGGTAATTAGTCCAACCGGATTGGATATTCAAACCGGTGACAGGTTAAGAATCAGAGGTAAGTTAAAAGCACCTTTGTCCCCCGGTAACCCGGGTGCATTTAATTACCCCCGCTATTTATCCTATCAGGAAATTTATTATCTGCTTTCATTAAAGGAGGGGTATATACCTGAAAATATTGAGGGGCCAGGCATATATCAACAGTTGGTAACCGGGGTACAATACCGGGTGGAATGCGTTATTAAATCGGTTTTAACTGAACAACAGGCTGCTATTATGCTGGGGATGCTATTGGGCAGCATTGAATCAATAGATCCTGATCAATACGAAGATTTTCAAAAGGTTGGCATAGTACATGTTTTTTCCGTATCCGGTCTGCATGTAGGGTTTTTGATTTTACTATCAGGTTGGGTTTGCGCTTTGTCGGGTGCATCCAGGCGTACCAAACTGTTAAGCGGACTGATTTTACTGTTTATATATGGCAGCTTGATTTATTGGCCGGTGGCAGTAACCCGGGCCAGTATTATGGCAGCTCTGGGACTGATTGCTTATTATTATGGCCGTCCTGATGATATTTTAAATAGTCTTGGCTTGGCGGGCATAATTATTATGTTTATTGAGCCCTATGCAATATTTCAAATATCTTTTCAATTATCCTTTATGGCTACCTGGGGACTGATCTATCTATTTCCGGTAATAAGAGCAGGACTCCCATGGCAGAATCGCTGGCTGGATATGGCCCTTCTGCCGTTGGCAGCCGAGTTGGCCGTAATTCCCCTGGTAATATATCATTTCAATCTGTTATCAGTAATTTCTCTGCTAAGTAATATTGTTATAACCTGGCTGGTTGGCGGAGCAGTAATACTGGGGTTTCTGGCTATGCTCATCTGTTTTTTACCATTAATGGCTTCGCTTTTTCTTTATCCGGCCGGATTATTTGCAACTATCATCACTAAACTGGTGGCTTTTATGGTCGCTTTTCCCGGAGCCTATTTCTGGGTAGCCACTCCGCCTGTTTACATAGTCGTACTATATTATGCGGGTTTATGTCTATTGATCTGGCAAATACGGCTTGCTAATCGCAATAAGACGGTTATGCTATCAGCAGTTGCGATTATGTCGGTGTTGCTGCTAGTTGTTTTCTGGCCGGCGTCATGGCAGAATTGGGGGAAGCTGGAGGTAGTTTTTGTAGATGTCGGGCAGGGAGACAGTACTCTTATAAAAACCCCCCGGGGGAAGTTTATTCTTCTGGATGGGGGAGGCAGTGATTTCTCTGAAATCCCTGATCGCACCCTGATACCGTATTTGCGTCATCGTGGCATAAGGCATGTGGATATGCTTATAAATTCACACCCGGATACCGATCATCTGCAGGGAATAGAACGGGTGGCGGAGAAGTTTTCGGTCGATTATGTAGCAGTTCCAAAGGTATTAAAGGATTCAGAGCGTTATAATACCTTATACAGGCTCACGCAGAATAAAAGAATCCAATGGTTATACCTGCAAGGTGGACAGCAAATAAATTTCGATTCTGGTGTGAGAATCAAGGTTTTGTATCCTGCGTCTGAAAACCGAACTGATAATAATCCGAATAATTTATCAGCAGTAATAAAGATCGATTATAAACAGCTTACCCTTTTAATGCCGGGTGATATCGAACAGGATGGCATTAAAAAGCTCATTGCCGATAAGGATTTGGCTGCTGTTTCCGTAGTTAAAGTCCCTCATCACGGCAGCCGCTATTCTCTGGTACCGGAGTTTTATCAGCAAATAAAGCCGGGTTTTGCAGTTATATCTGTGGGGAATAATAATTTTGGGCATCCTTCACCAGAAGTGATTGATTTTTTAAAGAACCACGGATCAATAGTATATAGAACTGATCATGACGGTGCCATTACTTTTGTTAGTGACGGATATAAACTGCAGGTTAAAAACTATAAAATATAACCATGAAGTTTAAGCTATTATTTTATTGAGGAAGTAAATGAAAAAAGTTGAATTGTTAATCTTTCTGCTCATCTGGGGTGGATTGAATTATTACCTGGGGTTGCGTGGATGGCAGTCTCTGGGTACTTTGATAAACGGTTATGGAATAATCTACTGGCTGGTTATGGTATTTTTAGCCGCTGCTTATTTAATCGGCCGTTGGTTGGATTTAAATTATCCAGGCAAGGTGAGTGATGCATTAACCTGGATAGGCTCATATTGGCTGGGTTTCTTTTTTTATGCCCTGCTTCTGGTAGTTTCGGTTGATTTAATTCGCTGGTTGGATAATAAGTATGGTTTTTTACCGCCAATATTCTCAGATTCAGCCCTGACAGCAATTATGATCATTATTCTCCTGCTGCTCTTGTTGATAATAGGTACCTGGAATGCCCATCGACCGATAATCAGACAGTATCAGGTTGCTATATCAAAAAAAGCAGGAGAAGTAAAAAATCTGCATGTCATGATGGTATCAGATATTCATCTGGGAAATATAATTGGCAACCGTCGTTTAACAAAATTGGTTAAGCAGGTCAATGCCCTTAAGCCGGAAATCATTTTTTTGGTGGGAGATATTATTGATGGTGATTTGCGGCCTTTTGAAAAAGAGGATATGGGACAAACCCTGCAAAAACTGGAAAGCAATTACGGTATATATGCTGTGCTGGGTAACCATGAATATTATGGCGGTCAGTATAAGGAAATTATCAAGACTTTAAGCAGTTGCGGGATTACTCTTTTAAGAGATCAGTGTGTTTTAATTGAAAACAGTTTTTATCTGCTGGGGCGTGATGACAAATATAGCCGGAAAAGAAAGCCATTGTCGGTTTTAATGGCCGGTATAGACAGAGATTTGCCAACTATAGTAATGGATCATAATCCTATTGATATTGCAGAATCCTATAATAATAAAGTAGACCTGCATTTATCAGGGCATACGCACACCGGGCAACTTTCGCCCATAAACCTGATAACTGATAAGATATTTGATCTGCATTGGGGCTATATGATAAAGGATTACCTGCATATAATAGTGTCAAACGGTTTTGGAACCTGGGGCCCCCCCATTCGTATCGGCAACCGCCCGGAAATAGTAGAGATATTTATCAATTTTAAAAATTGATAGTTTTGCGAATTATCTTCGCTAAGCTCAGAATGACATATTCAGGAAATTGGATTATGTAAAAGTCCTTTATGGTGAATTTAACATTCTTTTAAGGACCTGACTATATTTAAAATTTAAAAGTAAGGTTGAGTCAGGTTAAATCAAGCAAAGTCAGGTTCAAAAAAATTGATAAAACTTCTTCATAACTGGACAATATTATGGCCTTTAAAAGAGATCCTTCGTCACCTGCAGCTCCTCAGGATGACATTTATGGTACTTTTTCAGTGATCTCGGACTTCTTCTGCTCCACCTATTAGGTTTCGTAATTAATGTAGCTGCGAAAATCCGCGTTGTCTGCGTTATCCGCGTCTTATAAGTTGGAGGCCACGAAATCCCAGTTGACCAGATCCCAGAATTTTTCTACATAAGTGGGACGGGCATTCCTATAATCGATATAATAAGCATGTTCCCAAACATCACAGGTCAACAGCGGCTGTTTGCCTTCGGTCAGCGGATTGCCGGCGTTACTGG
>DAIMDR010000045.1:0-10452 GCA_036725705.1 Syntrophomonadaceae bacterium
CCAGTCCAAAACCAGGCATATATGAAATGGATTCTACGGTTACGGCTACCTGATGAGAGGCAAATACCAGTGTGCCCATATAAACCAGTAAATAAATAGATATCAAATGGCTTACAGTTTGAAATAATTGCTCCAGCATGGTGGGAAAACCCAGACGAACAATACTGGTAAATACCTTAGATTTTAAGTTGAATAAAAGACTTAATTTCAGGCTTATGCCGCCTCTGCCGCTCAATAAAAACCACATGGCAATTGCAAATCCTAAAATATGAGCTCCGGCCGTAGCCCAGGCAGCTCCGGAGACTCCCAGTGCAGGAAATCCCCATTTCCCATAAACCAGGACATAATCACCAATCACATTGAAAACATTAGTTATGAGAGCTATAATCATGGGAATATCAGTACGCCCGTAACCACGAAACAAAGAATTTATCATATACAGGATTAAAGCCAGCGGAGCAATTTTGAAGGTAATCATTAGATAGCTGTAAGCCTGATGGTAAACTGATTTTTCTATGGAAAACAGGTTTAACAATTGACTGGAATATCCCAGTCCCAGATATGCTGCTGCTAACCCCAGAGTTAAAGCCATTATCAGTGTATGGGCAATTATCTGATCAATACGGTCTTGCCGGTTGGCTCCTTTTCCCTGCGCAACCAGAATGGTTGAGCCGATTGCCAATGCTTCCAAAAGCAGTATTATTGAAAAGAAGATTTCTGCTCCCAGGCTTACTGCTGCCAGGGCTTCCGGCCCCAGACGCCCAACAATAGCTATATCTACTACGCCAATGAGCATATACATAACCATTTCAACTATGGCCGGCCCGGCAATGGTTATTATTTGTTTCCGTAAGAGAATATTTTTAAAAATAATCATACAGAGTTCCTGTGAATAGATTTTTTATTTTATACTTAATACTTATCCAGTGTACTGTTTATTTGTAAATTACACCAATGGGTTAAAATTGATTCAAAACAACATCGCTTGAGCAGACTGGACAGGTAACATAAAATAGAACTAAATTAGTAAGCATTGATGGGGGTAATTATGTATTTTTGGCTTAGTCTGATTATAGTCCTGATTGCGGATCAATTAAGTAAATGGGTGGTAATCCAAAACATGGCGGTAGGTGACAGTTTCCCGTTTATTGAAGGTATATTGCATCTCACCTATGTACAAAACCGGGGCGCAGCGTTTGGAATACTGCAGGGATATTCCTGGATATTCTTAATTTGTGCATTAATAGTAGTATTTGCATTAATCTATTACAATTTGCGTAACAAAATATTAACTGGAGATCAGATTATTATGGGTTTAATAGTTGGAGGAGCAACCGGCAATCTAATTGACCGCTGGCAATACAATTATGTGATAGATTTTTTTGATTTGCGCTGGTGGCCGGTTTTTAATATTGCTGATATGGCTATTGTATGTGCGGGGATATTATTGATAACGAAGCTAATTTTCCTTGAAAAGTGGGGTAAATAGATGTTAAGAAGTGAAACATTTCTGGTTACAGAAGAGGAAGAAGGAGAGCGGTTGGATATATTTCTGGCCGCTCAGATGGTGGACATGTCACGCTCGAGCATTAAAGGCTTAATTGATGAGGATATGGTAAAGGTCGATGGAGTAAGAAAAAGGCCCGGTTATCGACTTAAAAACGGGGAAGAAGTTATGATTATTATTCCGGAGATACGACAGATTGCATTGGAGCCTCAGAATATACCCCTCGATATTATTTATCAGGATAGTCATATTGCCATAATTAATAAGCCGGTTGGTATGGTAGTACATCCTGCCCATGGTAATTGGGATAATACTCTGGTCAACGCCTTACTTTATCATATTAAAGATTTATCCGGTATTAATGGCGAATTGCGACCGGGGATAGTGCATCGTCTGGATAAGGACACTTCGGGGGTAATGATGGTAGCAAAAACCGACCTGGCCTTGAGAAGTCTGACCGGGCAAATTAAAGAACATAGTATAAACCGGGAGTATACCGCTTTAGTTCACGGGATTATTAAAGAAAACCTGGGCACTATTGATGCTCCGATTGGCCGAAGTAAAGCTGATAGAAAGAAGATGGCAGTAGTAACTGACGGACGACCGGCTATCAGTAATTATCAGGTTCTGGAACGGTTTAATCAATATACTCTAATAAAGGTTAAGCTGCTTACTGGAAGAACGCATCAGATCAGAGTGCATTTTGCCTATCTGCATCATCCGGTAGTTGGAGATCCACTCTATGGACCGGCTAAAAAACATCTGGGTATGCAAACACAGGTTTTACATGCTTCATTATTAGGGCTGATTCATCCTGCTACCGGTGAATATATGGAATTTACCAGTGCTATACCAGATTATTTTTCAAGTATACTTGAAGATTTACGCAAAAATAATTGACACTGATAAAACAGTTGACTAAAATCAGTTAAGAACCTTTAAGTTGGCACCGTGAGGCTAGCAAGGAAAACGGGATATTTGTGCCTGCCTACCATCTTATGGGTCTGTGGCAGGCTTTTATTATGCCTGGAGGGAGGAATAATAATGAACTTCATTGATAAGAAAATCATTATGGATGATTTGGCTCTCAGCCGGGCACTAACACGAATTGCCCATGAAATTATAGAAAGAAACAAAGGTGTGAATAATGTTGCTCTGGTAGGAATTCAAAGGAGAGGTGTTCCTCTGGCCAAAAGAGTTGCCGGGCGTATCGCCGAAATTGAGAATATTGAAGTACCGGTTGGTATTCTGGATATAACTCTATATCGCGATGACCTTACTACTCTGGCTTCCCAGCCAGTTGTGCATCGGACCGCCGTTAATTTTAATATAAATGATATGAATGTTGTGCTGGTAGATGATGTTTTATATACTGGACGGACGATTAGAGCTGCACTTGATGCGCTTATAGATTTAGGCAGGCCTAAATCTATTCAACTGGCGGTATTGATTGACCGGGGTCATCGAGAGTTACCCATAAAGGCTGATTTTATAGGAAAAAATGTACCCACCTCCAGACAGGAAGTTGTATCAGTATTTGTCAAAGAGGTGGACGGTAAAGACGAAGTAGTAATTCAGGAAATAACCGACCCATAGAAAGTACCCTTTAATCTGGTCCGGAGAGGCTGGCAAGGGAAAGGATTTCAAAGAGGTTAGACCTTCCTTGCCGGTAAGGCAGGAAGGTTTTTTTATTATGAGGAGGCAACTGTATGAATCAGAAAGATTTATTGGGACTCAAAGAACTTAGTCGGGAGGATATTGAATCAATATTGGATACGGCTGTTCCCATGAAGGACATTATAAAACGGGATATTAAAAAAGTTCCAACTTTAAGAGGCAAGGCCATGGTTACGGTCTTTTATGAAAACAGCACCCGTACCCGTACATCCTTTGAGATTGCCGGCAAATATCTTAGTGCTGACACAGTAAATCTGGCAGTATCAACCAGCAGCGTACAAAAAGGTGAGAGTTTAAAAGATACTGTAAAAACCATTGAAGTTATGGGTTTTGACCTGATGGTTATTCGGCATTCTATGAGCGGTACTCCGCATTATGTTTCACGAAATACCAATATGAGCGTTATTAACGCTGGTGATGGTACCAATGAACATCCTACCCAGGCGTTACTGGATTTATATACTATTAGAGAAAAGAAAGGTACCCTGGAAGGATTAAAAGTGGCAATTGTTGGTGATATTTTACACAGTCGGGTAGCCAGATCCAATATATACGGTCTCAGCAAGTTCGGTTGTGAGGTACGGGTAGTTGGTCCGGCAACTCTGATGCCGCCAGGTTTGGAAAAAATGAATGTAAAAAGTTATCACAGTTTGGATGCTGCTTTAAAAGGGGTGGATGTAATAAATATTTTGCGTATTCAGAAAGAAAGACAGCAAACCGGGTTATTCCCCTCAATGGATGAATATGCGAATCTATATATGCTAAGGCCGGAACATTTACAAATTGCCGGAGAAGATGTGCTGGTTTTGCATCCGGGACCAATGAATCGCGGAATTGAAATATCCACCCAGGTAGCTGAAGGACTTAATTCAGTTATTAATGAACAGGTAACCAATGGTGTTGCAGTGCGAATGGCTTTATTGTTCCTGATGATGGGAGGCTCAAAAAATGAAGTTATTAATTAAAGGAGGAAGAGTAATTAATCCCTCCTCCGGGCAGGATGAAGTTATTGATATTTTGGTTGAAGATGGGATAATCCAGGAAATTTCCAAAGACATTCAGGTGGAAAAAGATGTTAATATAGTGGACGCTGTAAATAAGCTGGTATGTCCCGGGTTTATAGATTTACATGTACATCTAAGAGAACCGGGGTTTGAATATAAAGAGGACATAGCCTCAGGAACCAGAGCTGCTGCTGCGGGAGGGTTTACCAGTATCTGTTGCATGCCCAACACAGATCCGGTTATTGATAATGCTGCAGTTGCCAGTTTTGTGAAGGAAAGAGCTGCTAAATCAGGAGTAGTTAATGTTTATCCAATAGGAGCGGTAACCAGGCAGCAGGCTGGCAAAGAACTGGCTGAAATAGCCGAATTGGTAACTGCCGGTTGTGTTGGATTATCAGATGATGGTAAACCGGTATTGGGCTCGGATATTATGAGACATGCCATGGATTATGCCAACATGTTTAATTTGCCGATTTTATCTCATTGTGAAGATACCGGCCTAAGCTCCGGAGGGCAAATGAATGAAGGTTATTATTCCACTATATATGGATTACAGGGTATACCGGATGAAGCTGAGGAGGTTATGGTGGCCAGAGATATCATGCTGGCGGGGTTGACCGGGGCCAGACTCCATCTGTGCCATTTATCCACGGCTCGTTCAATAGATTTGGTAAGACTGGCTAAAAAGAAGGGCTTGTATGTTACCTGTGAAGTTACACCGCATCATTTAACCTTAACTGATGAAATTATCGAGGGTTACGATACTGATGCCAAAGTTAATCCGCCGCTTAGAACCGCAGAAGATATTGAAGCCCTGATTGCAGGTATTAATGATGGAACTGTAGATTGTATTGCTACCGATCATGCCCCACATCATTTGGAAAGCAAGGATTGTGAATTTAATCTGGCTGCATTTGGTATTTCCGGTTTGGAAACAGCCATACCGGTGGTTATGAGTCTGGTTAATACGGGTAGGATTGACTTAATGCGTATGGTGGAATTATTTACGGTCGGGCCGGCTGATATTATTAATATTGACCGGGGCACTGTTGAAGTTGGGGCCATAGCTGATATAACCATTATAGATCCCAATAAAATCAAAACAGTAAAACCACAAGAGTTTTATTCCAAAGGAAAGAATACACCATATAAAAATAAAGAATTCAGGGGATGGCCGTATGCAACTATAGTAAACGGAGAACTGGCAGCCAGTGAAGGAATTGTCAGATAAGGAGAGATGAAGCACGATGAAAGGTTACCTGGTGCTGGAAAATGGCCGTATATTTGAAGGGAAATTGCTTAATGATTGTCTGCGGGCTGAAGGTGAGGTTGTATTTACGACTGCCATGATAAGCTATCAGGATATTATTACTGACCCCTCCTATTATGGGCAAATTGTGGTTATGACTTATCCCCTGGTAGGAAATGTAGGATTTAATGAGAAGAGTTTTGCTTCCCGGGGAGCAATGATTAAAGGATTAATTATGCGGGAAGCTACTGACTTCCCCAGTCATTATGAAATGGAAATTGATTTGATCAGTTTCCTGAATAAAAGTGAAATAGCAGTATTAACTGAGATTGATACGCGTGCATTAACCAGACAAATTAGAACCGGTGGGGTAATGGGAGGAGTAATAACTGACCGGATCGACGATCTGGAAATGATGATTGATAAGGCTGAACAGGCCGCCCGTAATTTGCAGGGAGACATGGTCAAATATGTTACCCGTCGAAACATAATGAAGTTTGGTAACGGTAATAAGCGGGTAGTACTGTTGGATTTGGGGACGAAAAAAGGAGCTATAAGTTCATTGACCAGACGCGGATGTGAAGTAATAGCTGTCCCGGCAACAACTGATATTACGGAAATTATGAAATTTAATCCTTCCGGGGTAATTATATCTGACGGCCCGGGTGACCCCGAGGCTATTCCATATGTTATGAAAACCTGTCGCCAACTGGCAGGACAAAAACCGATGCTGGGTATAGGTTTGGGACACCAGGTGCTGGCATTATCCATGGGAGCAACCACCGACCGTTTAACTTTTGGTCACCGTGGGACTAATCATCCGGTCAGAAACCTGGAGGATAATAGAATTTATATTACAACTCAAAATCATGGCTATGTTATAAATGAGGATTCATTAAAACCTACTGATATGGTAGTTAGTATGCGAAGTCTAAATGACAACACCGTTGAAGGTATCAAACATAAAAAGCTACCGGTATTTTCATTGCAATTTGATCCTGAGGGTTATCCCGGATACAGTGAAACCGGGTTTTTCTATGACCAGTTTTTAAATGAACTTCGTTAATAAAATAGATAGATAATAAAGGAGAGTTATTATGCCCCTTAAAGAAGGCTTAAAAAAGGTACTGGTTATTGGTTCCGGTCCTATTATTATCGGGCAGGCAGCAGAATTTGATTATGCCGGTACCCAGGCATGTCGTACTCTAAAGGAAGAAGGTCTGGAAGTTGTATTGTTAAACAGTAATCCTGCCACTATAATGACTGATACCAATATAGCTGACCGGGTTTATATGGAACCAATCACAGTAGAAACCGTAACCAAAATATTGGAACGGGAAAAGCCCGATGGCATAATTGCCAATCTGGGTGGTCAGGTAGGTTTAAATATGGCCTTAGAACTTGATACGGAGGGAATACTGCAAAAAACCGGTGTGCCACTGTTGGGAATGCCCCTGGACGCAATTAAGCGGGCTGAAGATAGAGAATTATTCAAACAGACCATGCAGGATATTGGGGAACCAATTCCGGAAAGTACGATTGTTCATTCCATAGAAGAGGCAGTTGTCTTTGCTGAATCTATTGGATATCCGGTGATTGTTCGTCCAGCCTATACCCTGGGCGGCACTGGCGGCGGAAATGCCGGCAATCGGGATGAATTACAAGTGATTGTTGGCAAGGGACTGAAAAACAGTCCCATCAAACAAGTGCTGATAGAACGCAGTGTAGCAGGATATAAGGAAATTGAATTTGAGGTAATGCGTGACGATAATGATAACTGTATAACCATTTGCAGTATGGAAAATATTGATCCAGTTGGGATTCATACCGGTGACAGTATCGTGGTGGCCCCGGCACAAACTTTGACTGATGAAGAATACCAGATGATAAGATACTCGGCGCTGAAAATTATCCGTTCTTTGAAAATAGCCGGAGGATGTAATGTTCAGTATGCATTGGACCCTTTCAGCAAAAAGTATTATGTCATTGAGGTAAATCCCCGCGTAAGCCGTTCCAGTGCTCTGGCCTCCAAAGCCACCGGTTATCCCATTGCCCGCGTTACTACCAAAATAGCGCTTGGATACTCCCTGGATGAGATACCCAATACCGTAACCGGAGTTACCACCGCCTGTTTTGAGCCTACCATAGATTATGTGGTTTTAAAGGTGCCCCGCTGGCCATTTGATAAGTTTGTTTTTGGTGATCGACGCCTGGGTACGCAGATGAAAGCTACCGGAGAAGTTATGGCCATAGACAGGAGTTTTGAAGCCGCATTTTTAAAATCAATTCGTTCTCTGGAAATTGGCATAACCGGCTTGCGGTTGCCTGAACTGCAAAATTACAGTGATCAGAATTTGCGTGAACGCTTGAAGATAGCGGATGATGAACGCATGTTCATATTGGCGGAAGCTTTCAGTCGAGGAATATCCATTGACGATGTATGGGAAACGACCAGAATTGATAAATATTTTCTTAAAAAAATGAAGAATATTATTGAATTTGCCCAACATATAAAAATCAGTGAACTGGACAAAGAAACTTTACAGGAAGCTAAAAAGATGGGCTTTTCTGATGTGGAGATTGCTGAAATTAAAGGTATCGATGAAAACGCTGTGCGCCAATTAAGAAAAGAACATAATGTTTTACCCACCTATAAATTGGTTGACACTTGTGCTGCTGAATTTGATGCCGTTTCGCCTTATTTCTATTCCTGCTACGAACATGAAAATGAAGCCTTACATGATCCTCAGGCGCGCAAAGTGCTGGTAATAGGTTCCGGCCCAATTCGTATAGGACAGGGAGTGGAATTTGATTACTGTTCGGTACATTGTGTCTGGGCATTAAGAGATGCGGGCATTAAAGCCATTATCGTGAACAATAATCCGGAAACCGTAAGCACTGACTTTGATATTTCTGACCGGCTTTATTTTGAACCGCTGATATTTGAAGATGTAATGAACATTATCGAGGAAGAACAACCCGAAGGGGTAGTAGTACAGTTTGGCGGGCAGACAGCTATTAATCTGGCTAATCCGCTAACACGGGCAAACATAAAAATCCTGGGGACCACTAATGATAGTATTGACCGGGCAGAAGACCGCAACCGGTTTGATATGATGGTTGAAAAGTTGGGGATTCCACGACCGCCAGGAATTAGTGTTTATACAGTTGAAGATGCTTCCCTGGCTGGTCAGAAAATCGGTTTTCCGGTTCTGGTAAGACCTTCTTATGTTTTAGGTGGTAGGGCTATGGAAATAGTTTATAACCATGAAGAGCTTGAACATTATATGCAGACAGCCGTAAAAGTTAACCGTGAACATCCGGTATTAGTTGATAAGTATCTCCTGGGCAAAGAAATTGAAGTTGATGCAGTTTGTGATGGTAAATCAGTACTTATTCCCGGGATTATGCAGCATATTGAGCGGGCGGGAGTTCATTCCGGTGACAGCATGGCAGTGTTTCCAGCCTATAGCTTGAACCCTGAAATAATTAGTAAAGTGGTTGATTATACACGCAAATTGGCCCTGGAACTTCCAGTAATCGGTTTAATCAACATTCAGTTTGTTGAGTATGAGAATGAACTATATGTCCTGGAAGTTAATCCCCGATCCAGCAGAACGGTGCCATTTATCAGTAAAGTTACCGGAATACCTCTGGTTAAGCTGGCGGTTGAAATTATGCTGGGAAAAAGCCTGATAGATATGGGATACCAGGATGGCCTTCAGAGTCCACCTGATTTTTATGCGGTAAAGGTACCGGTGTTCTCTTTTAGTAAATTGGAGCAGGTGGATATTACATTGGGGCCGGAAATGAAATCAACCGGAGAAGTGATGGGAATAGATCGTTCTTTAAAGATGGCTATTTATAAAGGATTAATTGCTGCTGGTCTGGAAATACCCAAGCAGGGAACTATTGCTGCTACTATTGCAGATAAAGATAAAGAAGAAGCACTTCCTTTATTGCAAAAGTTTGCCCGGAATGGCTTTAAACTAGTCTGTACACATGGTACTGCCAATGCCCTGCAACAAATAGGGGTAGAAGCTGAGATAGTTAAAAAAATCAGTGAAGGCTCACCAAATATTGTTGATTTAATCCGGGAAGGAAATGTGGATTTTTGTGTTAACACCTTGACGCATGGTCGCCGGCCTTTTTCGGACGGATTTCAGATACGCCGGGCGGCAGTAGAGCTAAATGTACCCTGTTTAACTTCATTGGATACGCTTCAGGTGATTCAGGAAGTACTCCAGGAAGTTGATAAAATGGAAAGCCTGGATATTTATTCACTACAGGAGTATATAGCACAGTAATGAGGAGGGATTCCAGTATGCCAGGTATGCAGCCGGGATTGGTAATCAGTCACAATCAAGTTAATCGGGATATGTTTGAATTGGAGTTTATTGCTCCTGATATTGCAGAAGAATGTCAACCAGGTCAGTTTATACACATAAAACCGGGACTACGGGATTTAACCTTATTAAGAAGACCCCTTAGTATATATGATGTAGATAAACATTTGGGCAGTATAACTCTTTTATATAAGGTAGTAGGCAAGGGAACCAGATTGCTTACTTCGGTTCGTACCAAAGAATATGTCGATGTAATGGGTCCTCTGGGACGGGGGTTTAAATTACCCGATCAACCGGAAAGAACCTTGCTGGTTGGTGGCGGTGTCGGAATAGCACCGCTGGTATATCTTTCCAGGGCTTTAAAAGAACTGGGATGTGATATTACTGTATTGCATGGAGCTGAAAGCCGCCGGCAACTGGTTGCATTTGAAAAATTGCGTCAGATAGGTACAGGATTCTTCCCGGCTACTATGGATGGTACAGCTGGTTTTAAAGGACTGGTCACAGAATTGCTGTTAAAAAAGATTGAACCACAGAATATTGACAGAATATATACCTGCGGCCCCGAGCCTATGATGGCAGCAGTTGCAGATTATGCTGCCGGTCATGCTATAGAAGCTGAAGTATCATTGGAAGAATACATGGCTTGTGGAGTTGGAGCCTGTCTGG
>DAIMDR010000046.1:0-10357 GCA_036725705.1 Syntrophomonadaceae bacterium
ATAAGGTCCAACCCCCATAGCTTTTAAACGAATACCCAGCGTGGGGACAATATCACTGGTTATATAGCGGGAATCAGTACGCGGATAAGTAACCAGTTTATGCTGTTCATATAAATCCTGTAATACCGAAGATGTTTTTTGGGCCGGCCATCCATAACGACGATTTGCATCCCGCTGTAATTCAGTCAGGTCATAGGCCAGCGGAGGCGGTTCGCTTTTAGACTCAGTCTTTATATCCTTTATAATTCCCGGCTGGCCTTTAATTTTTACTTCCAGTTCCTGCGCTTTTGTGTAGTCATAAATTCTGCCGTCTTTATTGCCGCGCCAGTCGCCGAAATAGTCACCAAAATCTGCCCGTATGGTCCAATAATCAACCGGTATAAATTTTTTGATCTCGGCTTCCCGGTTAACTATAAGTGCCAAAGTCGGCGTCTGTACGCGTCCCGCATTAAGCTGTGCATTAAATTTACAGGTCAGGGTACGGGTTACATTCAGGCCAATCAGCCAATCTGCTTCAGCCCGGCAAACTGCCGCATCGAATAAGTTATTATAAGCTGTACCCGGTTGCAGATTTGAAAAACCATCCAGGATGGCCTTATCAGTCTGGGATGATATCCATAACCTAAGAAAAGGTTTTTTCCATTTGGCCATGTCCATTATCCAGCGGGCAACCAATTCCCCTTCCCTGCCGGCATCAGTAGCAATAATCAATTCATTGATATCGTTTCGGTTCATCAGGTTTTTAACCACCTGATATTGATGAGAAGTCTGTTTAATAACTTTGAGTTTCATCTTTTCAGGCAGCATGGGTAAATCCTCCATGCGCCATTGTTTATATTTAATATCATAATTGTCGGGCTCGGCCAGGGTTACCAGATGTCCAAGTGCCCAGGTAACCACAAATTTATTGCCTTCCATATAACCTTTGGCTTTATTATTACATTTCAGTACCCGGGCTATTTCCCGACCAACACTGGGCTTTTCAGCCAGTACCAGAGACTTCATAATTTCACCTCATTATAGTAAAAACCGTCAATAATCTTATCTAATTATAGCGGATTGCAAAGCTGTAAGATATAATAGCTGACCTGCCCAGCATAAATAATAAATTAATCCGGAAAGAAAATACGCTGGTTTTCCTCCGGATTATCCTTTTATGTGAGTTCAATACTGTCACTCTGAGCGATAGCGAAGAGTCTCATAAATGCCATAGATGCTTCGCTAACGCTCAGGATGACATTTTAAAAGTTAACATGATAATTAAAGAGAAGTTAATTATACAAAACTCTCATGTATCTGCCAAAGCTCAATTTCAGTATTCCTGAATTAGTTCAAATCTTTTCACGGTGCGTTTTTCACGGCATAAATACTTATAGCCGCAAAATATTTCGTAGGGACGGGCATAAGCTTTACCGGTTTCAACATCTCTGTAGATTACCAGAGGTCGATAATCTTCCGTATAATAGGCTAAATCAATTATCTCATACATTGCTCCGTTGAAATGACGATAGAGTTGACCAGGCTTTATTTCAGTAGTTATTGGTTTAGCATTAATCTCTCGGTGGATTATAGCAATTAATTGCCGGTAAGCATCTGCCAGAGAAGAAATGTTGTATACCACATGATCACTGGAACTGATTTCCTTCAGTTCCTGTTTGGCCAGCTCAATGCGATTGAGTTTTTGGGTTTCATCTCCACTTTCACTGCGGATAGTAGAAAATATATCTTTTAAGTCCCGATAGATAAATATACTCACTATATTCTGGGGTCCCAGCTTTTCTTTCAGAATTCTTAAACCGGCAGTATTCATAATCAGAATGCCGTTTTTGCCTTCCTGCTCTACTTTTACTAATTCATCATAAGTAATACCATAATGATGATCCAAATAATTAATCTGTTCGAGAATATTACCTTTTACACAATAATTAGTGTAGGTTTTCTTGCTTATGAAATAATACTCTCTGCCTTCTTTTTCTCCGGCTTTCATTGGTCGGGTTGTAAAAGAAATAATCGGAGCCATAAAATCATGATCATTGAGTAATAAATAATCCATTAGAGCTGTTTTACCAGCAGCGGAAGGCCCTAGTAATACGAATATCTTCATTATTTACGCCACCTGAGTGGCTATCCCCCTCTCTTTGCCAGTATTACATGTCCTACTTTAATTATATCGGTTTATATCAGTTAGAAGTTTATTCCTGTGAAAATATTTTTGCAGTTATAATCTCTGGTTAAACATTGCAGGTAAGTCTATAATTTTTGTAAAAGTATATACTTAAATTTATGGTCGGAGGTGCTGAAATAACAGATGCGTTATTTACTATCCATAGATCAGGGCACTACCGGAACAACCGTTTTAATACTTGACTCTGCAGGCAACATCATATCCAGGGCTTACCGGGAATTTACTCAGTATTATCCCGCACCGGGGTGGGTTGAACATGATCCTCAGGAAATCTGGGCAGTTACTCTGAGCACAGCTACCCAGGCAATTATGCAGGCCAACATTACCAGTCGCGATATTTATGCGATAGGTATTACCAATCAGCGGGAAACTTCCCTTTTATGGGATCGCCATACCGGTCTGCCGGTATCCAATGCCATAGTATGGCAATGCCGGCGTACTACTCCAATTTGCGAACAGATGAAAAACGCCGGCATGGAAAATACTATTCGGCGTAAAACCGGTCTGGTTATTGATGCATATTTCTCGGCTACTAAAATTGCCTGGATTCTGGAAAACATTCCTGGTTCCAGAAGCAGAGCAGAACAGGGCGAATTAATTTTTGGTACCATAGATACCTGGTTATTATGGAAACTAACCGGTGGAAAGGTTCATGTTACTGATTGTTCAAATGCTTCACGAACCATGCTTTATAATATTCATGAATTAGAATGGGATAAAGAGATTTTAACTTACTTTGACATTCCCGAATCAGTTTTACCATCTGTTAAAAGCTCCTCTGAAGTTTATGGTTATACAGACCCGGATTTATTAGGCGCAGAAATTCCTATAGCCGGCATGGCTGGTGACCAGCAGGCAGCTTTATTCGGGCAAACCTGCTTTGATGCTGGTACAGCTAAAAACACCTATGGAACCGGTTGCTTTCTGCTTTTAAATACAGGTAATCAGGCAGTTGAATCCCGACATGGATTATTAACTACCATAGCCTGGAATGTGAATGATCAGGTTAGCTATGCTCTGGAGGGCAGTGTTTTTATCGCCGGTGCAGCCATTCAATGGCTGCGTGATGAATTAGGTATGATTAAAAACTCAGCGGAATCAGAAGTGCTGGCCGCATCGCTGACTTCCAATGAAGGAGTTTATCTGGTGCCGGCTTTTACAGGTATGGGGGCACCCTATTGGGATATGCATGCCCGGGGTACAATTACCGGTCTGACCCGTGGAAGCAACCGGGCTCACTTTGCCCGTGCAGCTCTGGAAGCCATTGCTTATCAGACATACGATGTATTAGAGGCAATGACTGGTGACGCTGGCGTTTCTCTGAAAGTATTGCATGTTGACGGAGGAGCCTCCGTCAACAATTTTCTTATGCAATTTCAATCCGATATCTTAAATGTTAAGGTGGATCGCCCGGTAATAACTGACTCTACTGCAATTGGAGCAGCTTATTTAGCCGGGTTGGGCTCCGGTTTCTGGCAGCATCCTGATCAATTACGCAGCATGCGGAAACTGGACCGCTGTTTTAGCCCGGTTATAGAAGACTCAGAACGCCGGGAAAGGCTTCAGGGTTGGCAAAAAGCAGTCAATTGCACCCTTGCCCAACATAAATAAGTTTATGTAATTTTATTATTAAACTGGAGGTTAATAATGAGCGATAACTTTATTTCCATACCGTTTAAATTAATGGAAGAGTTCATGATTGATGTATTTAAAGGGTTAGGAGTACCGGAAGAAGATGCCCGAATATGTGCTGATGTTTTAATTACTGCCGATAAGCGAGGTATTGATTCTCATGGTATTGGACGATTAAAGCCAATCTATTATGATCGTATCAAGGCCGGCATACAATTACCCATTACTACTATTGACATAATACGCGATGGGCCTGCAACTGCTGTAGTCGATGGTAATAACGGCATGGGACATGTAATCGCTTATCGCTGTATGCAAATGGCGATTGAGAAGGCCCAAACATATGGTATGGGAATGGTTGCAGCCCGTAATTCAACTCATTATGGCATTGCCGGCTATTACACTCTAATGGCGATAGAAAAGAATATGATTGGAATCACCGGAACTAATGCCCGCCCCTCAATTGCCCCAACATTTGGGGTAGAAAATATGTTGGGAACCAATCCTCTGACCATAGGCATTCCCAGTGACGAAGCATTTCCGTTTGTAATCGATTGTGCTACTTCAGTATCCCAGCGGGGTAAAATAGAAGTCTATGAGCGTTTAAATGAGGAAATCCCGCCTGGATGGGTTATAGATCAAAATGGCATGACCCGAACTGATACTGCCCAGATTTTAAAAGACCTGGTTACCGGTACTGCTGCTCTTACGCCGCTGGGGGGTATTGGTGAAGAACAAGGCGGCCACAAAGGTTATGGTTATGCTGCCGCCGTGGAAATTTTATCAGCTGCTCTGCAGGGTGGTGCATTTTTAAAAGCTCTGACTGGATTTGATGAGCACGGTAATAAGCAACCTTATCGACTGGGACATTTTTTTATAGCCATAGATATAAATTCTTTTATTGATGTGGATCAATTTAAAGCTACCAGCGGAGAAATCCTTGGACAACTTCGCAATTCCCGTAAGGCACCGGGACACAATCGGATTTTTACTGCCGGTGAAAAAGAATATGACGCCTGGTTGGAACGCCAGCATACCGGTGTTCCGGTAAATGCCCCGTTACAAAAAGATATGCGTATAATGCGTGAAGAACTGGGTCTTCACCAATATCGCTTCCCGTTTGATTAATATTTTATTTTTCAAATTGTTTAGTAATCCAATCGGCTACGGTTTTAATAACCAACTTGTTGTCCTCGGGTAATTCATTCATGGTTTCGTGATATAATCCTTCAAAAATATGTAAGATTTTATCAGATGAAGCTGCCTGGTCATATAAAATCCTGCTGCCCTGAGGGTCTACAATCTGGTCCTGCTCACCATGAATAATCAACAAGGGCATGGATAATTCAGCGGCTCGATTTAATCCCTGCTCCCCTGCCCGCAAAAACTCAGTATACCAGCGGGCACTTACCAGGTCATGGTTTAACGGATCAGAAAGATAATCGCTGACCACTTGCGGATCATGCGATAATAAACTGGCATCAAGACC
Organism: Syntrophomonadaceae bacterium; assembly: GCA_036725705.1. Classification (GTDB taxonomy): domain Bacteria; phylum Bacillota; class Syntrophomonadia; order Syntrophomonadales; family Syntrophomonadaceae; genus JAAYBS01. Next base: position 5,307 of record DAIMDR010000046.1, read on the forward strand.
ACTGGGCATACTAAACGCAGGCAATGCTTTTGAGAGTAATTTGCCCAGGGTTGATTTCCATACAGGAATATCGGCACCAGGTTTTAAACCGGCAGAGGATAAAATCAACCCGTCAATATCCTGGGGCCAGGCAAGGGCAAATTGACAGGCTATAACTCCCCCCATACTGTGACCCAATAATATTACCGGTTGGGAGGGGTTTAAACTATGCACCATATCAATAAAGGTTTTTAAATCATTAACATAATCATTAAAACTGTTAATATGCCCCCGTGAACCTTCTGATTTTCCATGACCACGATGATCCGGAGAATAAAATCCTACCTGACAGCCATCCATATAATTAATCAGATTATTATATCTGCCGCTATGTTCCCCTATTCCATGGGCAATAACTACACAGCCTTTTTGGGGCTCAACTTCCCAGCTCCTGTAATGCAAAACAATGTTATCCACACCGATAAAAGAACCTTCTGTAATCTCATAAGACATATCGTTTTCCTCCTTGCTTCCTGTCAATCAAGTTGAAATATTTTAACAGGTCGCTTTTCACCTGCTGTATATACAAAAAATACCGGCCGGGGCTCATTAATATAATGATAATCCTCTATATCGATATGCATCCATTCCAAATAGATTCGCCGGCGGATTTCGCCCGGACTTAGTTCCATAAATTCAGGCAGGTATTTTTGATTAAATTGCCTGTCTTTTATAAATTCATATAACCTTTCACGGGCATCTGCCGGATTATGACTGTGTATTCCCTCCGGTAAAATGGCAGGTCGGCCACTATTTAAATAATCATATTTAAGCATTTCCTGAAACTCAGGAAATATCTGCGGGTTAGTTGCCCTGACAAAGTTGTTTAAGATGGTATAAACAGTTTCCCTTCGATGAGAATAGTTGAATAGATTACCCTCCTGCCAGTAACGAACGAAATCCTCCCAGAATTGAAAGGCATTTTCCTTATATACTGTTGAAGTCAGATAGTTCAGGCTAAGGGTATAATCCCCCTGATTATAGTATCGTTGCAACAGCTCTTCAATTTTCAACAGCCATACCATTTCCGTAAAACTGATGAACTTGTTGGCCAGCACCTGATAGGGAGCTTTATCCTGATACTTATAGCTATACAAACTCTCCTGTTCCCTTATTAAAGTTCCTTTTAACATCTTTAAAAACCCCAGTTGAATAACATCAGCTTTTAATGCATAAACCTGGTTAAATGAAGTTTTAAACACCTCATAGGTTTCATAAGGCAAACCGGCAATTAAATCTATGTGTAAATGAATTCTGGTCTCCTGTTGCAGCCTGCGAATATTTTGCATGAGCTTGTCCATATTCACCTTGCGGTTTATACTTTCCAAAGTTTTTTCGCAGGTAGATTGAATACCAATTTCAAAATCAAATTTATTTGCCGGAACCTGAGCCAGAAATGTAAGCATGTCCTTTGTCAAAGTGGCAGCACCAATTTCAAAATGGAAGCGGGTTTCTCCCGGTATGGATAAAACATGCCGCATTATTTCCCTGGCCCGGTCTTCGTTGGCATTAAAAGTACGGTCAACAAATTTTATTTGCCTTACACCTTGTCCAATCAAAATAGTCAGATCTTTCTTTACCCGCTCCAAAGAGAAATAACGCAAAGAATGCATAGTGGATGATATACAATAGCTGCAATTATGCGGACATCCACGCGAAGTTTCATAATAAATTATATGTTCATTATAGTTATGCAGCTGTTCAGGATTTTCATAAGGAAAAGGAATGCTATCCAGATTAGTCAGCGGCAGACGGTCAATCGTATCAATAACCTGGTTTGCGGATTTAAAGGTAATTCCCGGGATGGATTCCATAGGGTTATTACTGTACAATGCTTCCAATATCTCCAGTAGAGTTTGTTCCCCTTCCCCCCTGATTATTAAATCAACCGCCTGATTATCTTTAATTGCATCAGCAGCATCATAGGATACTTCCGGACCACCGAAAATAATAAATATATTCGGTTGCACTTTTTTTATATCAGCTGCCAGTCTTTGAATCATGTCAATATTCCAGATGTAACAGGAAAAACATAATACATCTGCTTTTAATTCATACAGTGAGGTCAATATATTCAGATGATAATCATTAATCGTATATTCATGAATTTGCAGTTGCCAGCGCTCATCCTGACAATAAGCATACAAATAGGCCAGCGCTAATGAAGAATGAATATATTTCGCATTTAAGGTTGTAAGCACTACTTTCATAATAATTTTTCTCTAATCTACCGGACCAATTATTCTGATTTCGGTTTCCAGCTCTATCCCGTGTTCCTCGCGGGCTTTTTGTTGAATATGACTAATAAGCTCTATTACATCGCGGGCAGTAGCATTACCGGTATTGACAATAAAACCGGCATGTTTAACCGAAACTTGCGCACCACCTATAGAAAACCCTTTGAGGCCCATTTTCTCAATCAATGGGCCAACATAAAAACCCTCGGGTCGCTTGAAAGTACTTCCCGCACTGGGATATTCAAGCGGTTGCTTTTCTCGCCGGCTTTTAGCAAACTCTTTCATGCGGGCTTGAATTTTAGCAGGTTGGTCAGGTTTTAATTTTAATAACGCTGACAGGACTATTAAACCAGTATTCTGAAGAATGCTGCTGCGATAGCCCAAATTCAAATCAGATACGGAATAGTTTATAAGGTTACCATCAGTATCCATAGCCAATATCTCTACAAGAACATCTTTGATTTCACCGCCGTATGCTCCTGCATTCATCACAACTGCGCCTCCCAGACTGCCGGGTATGCCTTCAGCAAATTCCAGGCCTGACAATCCGCTGGCAGCGGCTTTTTTGGACAGTTCAGATAACCTGATACCAGCCTCGGCAAATATTTCATCACCTGAAATATAACTGCCTTTTAAATGATTGCCTAACTTAATAGCTACTCCCGGGAAACCCCGGTCGCTTACCAGCAAGTTACTGCCCAAGCCGAAAACAAAAACCGGACATCCTTCCTGTCTGCATAATTTTAATACTTGCTGAACTTCCAGTATACTTTGCGGAAAAACCATAAATTCAATCGGGCCACCAATTTTAAAAGTAGTGTGATTACTCATAAGTTCATTAATACTAATTCGTTCTTCCGGTACATATTGTTTTAATTTGGATAACATACCATGCTCCTCTAATCGCCTTTTTATCCAGTTTATAATTAATCTGATTAAATTATTCTTAACTGACCAGTAATGGCCGAAGTCCTCAACCGCTTATAAAAATAGACTTATCGGTTCTAACATTTTTTGGCCCTGATTATTTAAGATTATTATGATTACACAGATTTTTTTCCTTAATAATTATCAGCGTTAATCATAAGAGTCTGTGTTAACTGCGTCAAATAATATCTATCATTTAATTAATTAAGCATCTTTGAACTTTAAAACCAGCCTGTTTGAATTATACCTTAACTGCAGTAATTTTATAAACACTGTTGCCCCTATATGTTATAATAGCTTGTGATTTATGAATAATCATGATGATGATATTTATATACCGGAGGTGAATACTTTGGAGATTAAAGATATAAAAATTCAACTGGTCAAAATGCTGGGAAAAGATAAAGTTCTTACTGATGAACTTGATTTAATGTACTATTCGTACGATAGTTCCTTTCTTACCAAAATGCAACCGGGCAAACCGGCAGCTGTTGTATTGCCTGCTTCTACTGAAGAAGTTCAAAAAGTGGCCCGCTTTGCATATGAAAATGATATTACCATAGTACCGCGGGGTGCCGGAACCGGAGAAACCGGTGGCTGTATAGCATTTAAAGGCGGTATTGTACTGGATTTATCCAATTGGGATGAAATAGTGGAAATAGACGCTAAAAATATGCAGGTTATAGTGCGTCCGGGAGTAATTCACGCCCGTTTAAACGAAGCTCTGGCCAAATATAATTTATTCTTTCCTCCCGACCCGGGCAGCAGTCAAATGTGTACAGTCGGCGGTATGGTAGCCAATAATGCCAGCGGACTCAGAGCAGTAAAATATGGAGCTACCGAACAATATATCCTGGGTCTGGAAGTTGTATTGCCTGATGGTAATGTAATGGTTACCGGCGGAATGAATGCCCGGGTTATAAAAAATGTTTCCGGTCTTAATCTCACCAAGCTTATGGTTGGTTCAGAAGGGGTACTGGGCATTATAACTCAAATCAGATTGCGTTGCTGGCCCAAACCCAAAGCCCGTGGTATAGCCATGGCAGTATATGACAACCTGGATGATGCTCCGGAAACGGTACTGGAAGTATATCAGGCTGGTATTCTTCCTTCCGGTATCGAGATATTGGATAGTTCGGCAATCATGGCAGTTAATCAATTTAAACCGGAAATAAATCTTCCCGATGCCGAAGCAATTTTACTGTTTGAAGTAGACGGTAATCCTCCCGGTGTTGATTATGATGGAAAAGTAATTACTGAAATTGCCGGTAAGCGGGCTCGCTCAGTGGAATGGGCAACTGACCCGAAACGAATGGCTGAATTATGGGAAGGCCGCAGCGTAACTGCTACAGCTGCAGCCAGAGTCAGAGCAGATGGCAGTAGAATTTTTGCCGGTGAGGATATTAGTATTCCGTTGGCCAAAATTGCTGATGTACTGCGGGCAATACGGGCTCTGGGTGATAAATACGGTATAAAGGTAGTTAACTACGGTCATATTGGCGATGGTAATGTACATACCGCGCCGGTAATTAATCCGGAAAACCCTGAAGAAGTAGAAAAAGTTCTGCAGCTGGTTCATGAGATTCATTTGCTGGCTATAGAAATGCAGGGGTCAACCACCGGTGAACACGGAGTAGGTGCAGTACGCCGCCAATACGCTGAATTGGAGCATGGACTGGCGGTTGAATACATGAAAGCTGTTAAACAGGCATTTGATCCCAAAGGAATTATGAACCCGGAAAAGTTGTTTTAATCAATAAAGGAGCATAGTCATGGAATTCAAGGAATTACCTCCGGTAAAAGACCAAATAATGAAATGTGTGCGTTGCGGGAAATGTCGCAGTGTAT
>DAIMDR010000047.1:0-9954 GCA_036725705.1 Syntrophomonadaceae bacterium
TGCTAAATCGGTGGTAATGGAGTATGCGAAATTAGCGAACTTCTATCTGTTGGATCGGTGGAGGTAGGTTAAATGTGGCCCTTAACTGTGTAGATCAGATAAGACCACGGATACGAAAAACAAGGCCGCTGTTCCGATAAGACTAGGCCAGTCTGCAAATCCATTAGGCCTGTGAGCTAGGGTCAAAGATAACCGTATGAAAGGAGGCCAACCAATGAACAAATTATCTTTCAGAGGTGTCATTATATCAATCCAGCCACGGATAAGACTAACCCGTTCCTTTGATGAAGCCTCTCATACATATTTGGGATATGCTATCAGAATCACTGGAACCATTGATAACCAGCACACTACATTCTCTATCGGCATCGGCAAAGCAGCCCAAGCTAAATTCAATTTCAAAGTTAATGATGTTATCTCTGGTGCATGCCTCCCGGTTCCCAATCCGGACATGGAACCGGTAGCTTACTATAAAGTTTCCAAGTTAGCCAAGATATCTGCAGGAGAGCCGGCCAGTACATCAGCACCTTGGGAACTGGTGCCGCCGAAGCTGGAAGTTTACAGGGAAAGAGGACATCGAAGGCTGGCTGCCAGGACTTATGAGAGTAAATGTAGTACTTGCATGTGGGGCTGCAAAATGCCGGTGGAGATTATTGTTGATAACTGGAATCCGAGAGGCCTGAGGAAATATCGATTTGAGACCTTCTGTTATGGCCCTTTGAGCTGCAAGCTATATAAGGCTGGGCCCAATCGGAAGGTTGAAGGTCGTAACGGGATGGTATATGTCGAGGAAGATTGGGTTGATGAAATGATGACTGAGCATAGGGATCCGGATGAATAATCTGGTGTTGCAGTCAACCTGAGCTTCCGATTTAATCAATGAGTATGGTACTATATTAGGTAAAATATGGTTAGTGTGGATGGTTGGTATGGTGGATTCCCTTTAAACAAGGTCGCGTAAACCGTACCCACCAAATGAAGGGGATATTACATATGAATGGATAAAATTAAACAATGACAGATAGGAGTTTGTCATTAAGTATTGAAGCATATACTTAACCCTCTTTATGTATTATCTAATATTAATTCACTACTGTATTTTTATAATTCATCAAGGTTGTTTTATTATGAAATTGATAGAAGTGGTGATTTTATGCTTCCGGAATTAACTGAAGAAACAGCATTAAAAGCCCTACAGGAATTTTTTCAATCAAAGCCTTTTGTTTTATTTGGTACGGGGTTATCTTGTGCTGTTGATCAGGATTATGGGATGGAAGGGCTGAAAAATCACCTTTCTAATTGTATTCCGAATGCTGATTTAAAAATAGAGCAAAAACAACAATGGGAGAAAGTTATTGAAAAATTAAACAACGGCCTAAATTTTGAAACAGCCATGAATGATGTTCAGGACAAGGATTTGATCAGAATTATTGTCAATGAGACCGCTAAATTGGTAGTATCGCTGGATCAGAAATATAGTCTGGATATTATGAATGGCAATAAGATATGGCCAGGGCAATTACTTTTTAAACGCTTGGTAGAAACGTTACCGGAAACTGACCGTACACTGCATGTTGCGACCACGAACTATGACATGCTTGCCGAATATGCATTTGAACAAGCGGGCATACCTTACACTTCCGGTTTTGTTGGAGGGATTTGCCGTTACCTTGATTGGAATCAAGCTGGACGATGCCTGACATATCCATGTAAGAGTCTTGTTGGGAGAAAGCTAAAACGTAACACCGAGATAAGAAAACATATTAAATTATACAAAGTTCATGGTTCACTTAATACTTTTATGGTCAATGGCAAGATTGTGGAAAACAACACTTGGGTTCGTGAGAATCCGATGGGTATTGAAAGAGTAATGATTACACCCGGGATGAGCAAATACGAGGAAATCCATCAATATAGAAGCGAATTGATGCTACAATGTGATGAATCATTGAGGAAACATAGCGCGTTTCTTTTTTTAGGATTCGGATTTAACGATAATCATTTAATTAACTTGGCCATGAACCAAAAACTGCAAAACTATCCAAGCTTAATTATAACCAAGAACAGTAATGAGCGAATTAACGAGTTGGTCAAAGAATGTGAGAATGCCTGGCTGGTATGTGAATTTGGCAACGGAACTTGCATTTATAATTCACGTTTTAGTAAAGAATTGATCATTAAAGATAAAAGTTTATGGAACCCGAGAGAGTTCGTTAAGGAAATACTGGGAGGTTGATAAGATGATCTTTAATTTTGAACAAGCGGATCTTATTGGCACTGTAAGAGCTGTGGATACACGCAAGGTTTCAATCATGGTTGGCGATGAGCAAGATCTGAGAAAAGCCAAAGTGGGGCATTTTGCTGCATTGAATCTATCTGGCGCCTCTGACGATTGGCTTATTGGCATTATTGAAAGGGTGATCAAATCAATCGGGTATCAGGACGAACCGGATAAAGAGCAAATCAATGATGATGATAATGATATAGACGAAACGGATGAAGAACCAAACAAGGTCATTAATACTGTTCTAATAACCCTTGTAGGAACGGTGCGCTGGAATGTGATTGAGAAAAACTATCAGTTCTCCAGATCTATTGTGCAAGTACCGGAGATATCAGCAAAATGCTATATTCTGCAATATAAGCAACTGGAAAACTTCATGAATTTATTGGTTCAGGAAAGCGACCAAGATCATTCGTTGGAGTTAGGGAAGTATTCTATTGATGACACTGCGGTGGCATATTTGGACGGCAATAAGTTATTTCAGCGTCATGCTGCGCTTTTAGGAAGTACCGGTTCCGGAAAGTCATTTACTGTTGCATCAATTCTAGAAAGAGCAGCCAAATTACCCACAGCCAATATCATTGTTTTCGATTTACATGGGGAATACAAAGAGTTGAGTTATGCACGGCATTTACGCATTCCTGGGCCTGATGAATTAGGAGCAGCCCGGGAAGATTTGTTGTTTCTCCCCTATTGGCTCTTAAATGCTGAAGAGATGCAAGCTATGTTTATTGACCGATCTGAGTTTAGTGCGCACAATCAGGTAATGGTTTTTCAAGATGCAGTAGTGGAACAAAAAAAGGCGACTTTATCAATGCTAGATAAGGACGATGTTTTGGCCGCTTTTACTCTCGACAGTCCGATTCCGTTTTCCATTGGTAATGTAATTAATACCCTGACAGATCTTAATCAAGAAATGGAACAAGGAGCCAGGGGGTTGAAGCAGGGCAAATTCTTCGGACAGTTCAGCCGTTTGTTGGTACGAATAAAAAGCAGATTAAGTGATAATCGGTATGGATTCCTATTCCAGGCACCTGCTTCAGAACATCAATATGAAAGTATGGCCCAAATTGCAGCCAAATTAATGGATTACAATCTTCCCCAGTCCCAGATAAAAGTAGTGGACTTTTCCGAAGTTCCGGCAGATGTACTGCCAGTCATTGTGGGCTTGGTAGCGCGAATGGTCTATCAGATCCAGTTTTGGACAGACCATGATAAACGGAGGCCGTTGGCATTTATATGTGATGAAGCCCACTTATATCTACCCAAAAAGGAAGGGCAAAATCCCATTGAGAGAAGAGCGGTTGAGGCTTTTGAGAAAATTGCCAAGGAAGGAAGAAAGTACGGCGTAGCCTTGTTTATTGTCAGCCAGAGGCCGTCAGATGTAAGTCCGACTATATTAAGTCAGTGCAATAACATTATTGCATTACGTTTGTCCAATGCTGATGATCAAAATACCGTGAAAAAGCTTATGCCGGAAAGCATGGGAAACCTCCTAGATATCTTGCCAATAATGGATATTGGTGAGGCATTGGTTGTTGGCGATGCGGTACTTCTCCCCAGTAGAATAAGAGTTAATCTACCATCTGAAGAACCTGTGAGTGCGACAGTTGATTTTTGGTCAGAATGGCTAAAGAAAGCTGAAGATCCTGACTTTGAAAAAGCGGTTGAAAATATGCGTCGTCAAGGGAGAAGGTAAAAACGATGAAGCGAAACCGTTTTGGAGTAAACCTTGATGAAGGGCTTCCCCTGGTCACTGAGGAGGACTTCGATATATTATATGTAGACTGTTTCGGGGAAATCGAAGCCAAGTTTACAGCTTGGTTAAAAAAAGGAAACAAGCCGCTGTTATTAGGTGGACAAATTGGTTCTGGGAAGAGTACGCTGATCGAAAAACAGTTGCATGAGAATAAACCAGATATTAGACTCGCTTACGATACAGACGGTATTGATTTGGATGCAGGAGATTTCTTAGCGATTACATTGGCAGGGTTTGTGGCAAAAGCACTTGAAGAGAATATCGATCTGTCCTTTTCCGAACTTCCTAATGAATTAGCCGGGCTTGAAAACGATGATTGGGCGAGTTTGCTGGAGTATCTTTTGCCCACAAGGTTTTCGCTCGTAGCATTTAAAAGAAAAAGAGAACTATCTCGCAAAATGACAGAAAATATTGATTTTGAAAAGTATATATCCGCAGTCATTAATGAAATTGGCGCTAGGATTGAAACCAAGTTAAAGCGCTCCCTTTTTGTGTTTGCATCAGGGATTGATAAATTTAACTGGCAAAGTACTGCATTTATCCAGATCCAGGAGGTCATGAGGACTATATCCGCTTATAAAACATTATATGAAGTGAACGCGGTACATCTTTTTTATAATCAAGGCATTATACCTTCAATTGAACGGCTGTTTATTCCTACCATGAGCATTGAGAATATAAAGAATATAATAAAAAAACGGTTAGGAATCTATAATAGCAAATCGTTAGAGAAAGAGATCGATTTATTAGCTTGTTGGTCTGGCGGGAATACCCGACAGGCAGTTCGTCTACTGGAAGCATTTTTGTCAGGTAAAATAGAGAATAGAAATCGTTTTACACAAATTATTTCTGCGGTCAAACAAGTAACCAGAGATTATTTTTCGTATGCCCATAGGCCTGCTGAAGAATTAATTCGGTCAATTGATAAAACAGGTACCCTATTATCATCGCTAATACCTCTTCCCGGCGATAAAGAAACAGCACGCAGAGCTTTACATGGGAATTGGATTTTTATAACCGGGCAGCCCGAAGGTGATAGTTGGCCAACAGAGGTGAATCCTTTAGTAAAACCTCTTTTTAACAAGGAAAAGATTAATGTTGAATCTCCCGAAATAAGGCTTATTAAGGAATATGCAAAGGTTTATGAAATTAGTCCGATTGGTTTGGAAATTAACTTATTAAACAGTGACGGACATACTGATTATTTAAATAATAACCAAGAGGATCATGGAACCACTACTGAAAAGAGCGGAGATCAGCTATTAATGGAATTGTTGGCAACAGGTTTGGAAGAGCCTTTACATACCAATATTGGTGAGTTGCTGGACTTACTAAGAGCGGCTCTTTTTTCAAAGGACCGGGCTGATCGTTCAATAATAACGTATAAAAATAGAGAAGTTTGTAATGCTGTGCGGAATTACCTCTTTGCCAAAGCCAATACATATGAGTTTCAAAAATGTGAGCATTTTTCATTAACAGGAGGAGGTGATAGGAATCCTGCAGAGCAAATAGCGGAAATCCTTGATTCGAATGCGGACATCATCTCAATTGAGTTTGTCGGTGAATGGAACAATACCCAAATAGAGATCCTGGATAAACTTAGGGATAACTTTCTAGAACGCCAGATGTTGTGGTGGATACACTTGGATGATCTTAAAAGGTATATTCCCTATTGGACACACTTGCGCCAGTTGTTTGAGGTCTTTATTTTAGAGGATGAGCTCAACGCGGGACTTACTGAAGAGGATGTGCAAAAAGATTTAACTTACTTCAAGGACTTGGCACAAGAAGAAAACAGTGCCGAAGCAAATGTAATGAAATATCTCACTATGGTATTAGATTACTTAACGAAAGCTAAAGGGAGAGGGGTTAATGGATAGCGAGATAATTCGCGCATACCTTTGGCAGGATGTAGTCAGATTAGGGTTTTGTCCTGCCAGTACAGTTGATAAGAAGACGTGGCTCAGGCAATATTGCATGAGTCTTAAGGACTTTTGGGAGGTGGAGTCCTACCCTCCAGAACCAGATCTACTTTCCAACCAAGCTCTGCAAATAAAGATTAATAAAGCAACAATTATTGGCCTTGATATAGATTGCACCATACACTCAAATACAAAATTTAATGCTCAATTTTTATATAGTCCGTCTGGAAACGATCCTTTTTTAATGTGGATCCATGACATGGATGACAGCTATTTTAGTTTTCCTAACCAGAAACTACTTACATCGATAAATAGTAGAAATGGTAATAGGGGAACAGCTGTGCGTGAACTTACCACAGATAATATACGTTCTATAATAGACGGCTTACTTCTTCATCCAGCCGTACATATGCATTTAATATCTCCTATAGAAGATCATGAGATTCGAATAGGTAGTGGCATCGGTAATCCTTTTCAATTCCTTTTTAATCTCCGTTACCAACTTTGTCCGATCCAGGAAAAGAGAGCGGCGGAAAAAGAACGCCTGGTTGAAATATTTGCAAAAGCAATCAGAGGGAATGTCAAAATCCCACCATGCGAGTTAATGGCACAGCCACAGTGATGGGATAGAATTAGCTTATTCACAGCTACGGGCTATAACACCGCAGGCTTCTCATAGTCAGGTAAAAAGGGATCTGCGCAGCATTACATTAACTTCTAGACAATATGTCCGTCAGCTTTTGGACATTTAACACTGTCTATTGCTGGACATTATGGGGTGGCAGTAACACTTTTGGACTTTACACAAAGTTCGGGATACACCCAAAAAAGAGGGACAGTTAAATACCATCGGCTTTTACCAGTAGATAGCTCCGCTTGATAAACGGCTTGGCTTCACCTGATTGGTTTGACAGAGTAATCCACTTACGCTAGCATTGTTCCTTTTGGGTTTACTTTATTTATAGACTAAATAGTCTAGTAAACGTTGTTTCGCTCATATTGTTATATACTATATTGCACTCACAATCTGAACTACATTTCCTCTTATTAATCTCTACATTTACTTGTCCTCTAGTAGCTGCTTCCTTCAGTGCTTGCAGAGCCTGGCTAAATGCATCTTGCCCATTTATCTCTCGACAAGGGTCATCCAGGATAACCTCTTCTAAATAGTCTTCAAAGAGCAATATATCCTTAGTCTGTCGAAATGTTAGCATCTGGGCAAAAGTACCATATGAATAATAGTTCTCTATTTCTTGCAAATCGACAAAATAACGGTCACCTTCAATCTGATTCTCATCCCAACTCTGCGGATTACTTTTAGTTACCCGTACGTTGGGTAGGTTCGACCTCTGTAATATAGCAAGATTAAATACAAATAGAACCGGTCCATAATAATTAATTTTCTTAGTCCTATTGTGTATATCACAGTCATCCAAAAAAATATCGTACCATACCCCAAACTCCTTATCGGTATCATCACTTTTCTGCCAGGTTTGTTTTAATCCCTTTTCTTCAACGGCGCCTCTTGACAGGAGTCCACTACATCTCAAAAATGTACAAGCTGTTTGTACACTGTTGGAATGATACAGATAATTAACCCCTATTCCATTTTTAAGGACCTCTCCAACTAACCTACTATCGAGATCGCAAGGCATAATCCTCCCTCCCTAAATAAACTCCCTATTAACAGAAATAACCAGCTTTAAATATAATAACGCATATTATCATAAATAGCACTTATTAAAAGGTAAATTAGGGAAATGGAGAGAATATATAAGAAAACTGGGAAAATAAAATTCATGAGTATGGTGGGGTGTTTTGTCACGTTAGGGGTGAAAAAACTTCTATTATTTTCGAAGGGGGCTAATTGCATGGAATGGGATAGTCTTTTAAGGCCTTTTCGATTAGGATGCCCAAAAGAATTGGGTCAACCTGATCCGAATAGAAATGAATTTCAAAGAGACTTTGATAGGATTATTTTCTCAACTGCATTTAGAAGATTACACGGAAAGACACAAGTATTTCCTCTTCCTAATTCAGATGTAACTCATACTAGACTGACACATAGCCTTGAATGCGCCTCTGTAGGTAGGTCCTTAGGAATATTTGTTGAAAATGAATTAAAGAAGAAATATAAAGGTTTTAAAGGTTCCCACCTTGGGGATATTGTGAGTGCAGCCTGTCTTGCACATGATATTGGGAACCCACCATTAGGTCATTCGGGAGAGAAAGCGATTTCTGAATTTTTTTTGAGCCAACGCGGACAGAAAATAATTTCTGAACTATCACCTGAAGAGAAAGCAGATTTTACCGATTTCCAAGGCAATTCAATGGGATTTCATGTTCTAACATATAGCAGTCCAAAAATGACTGAAGCAAAAGGAGGTTTGTGTCTGACCTACCCGGTTTTAGCCTCCTTTGTAAAGTATCCTAGAGCTTCACTAATCAAAAAAGGGGAAAAGGATCTGGTGAGTGAGGAGAAACCTGGTATATTAAAAATCGATATTGCTACCTATACTGAGTAGCCAATGAACTTGGAATACCTCTTAAGAAGGAAAATGATAGGTGGTATAGACATCCATTAGCTTTTTTGACTGAAGCAGCCGATGATATATGTTATGGCATAATGGACTTGGAAGATGGATACAAATACAACTTATTGGATTATAATACCGTATCAAAGCTGATGACTGCTATTTGCAATGCAGATTCTGGAGATACCCAAATTAATGATTTGAAAAATATTATTGATAAAAAAGAGAAAATTGGATATTTGCGAGCAAAGGCAATAAATAGCTTAATCCAGCAAGTAGCAAAGGCTTTTGTCAAAAATGAAGAAGACATACTTAAAGGAGAGATGGAAAATCCTTTGTGCGATTTGATTGAATCAAGAAGTATTATGAAGAAAATTAGGAATGTATCCAAATCAAAAATTTATGCTTATAAGCCAGTTTTGCAGGTTGAAGCCGCTGGATTTCAGGTTCTTCCTGGTTTATTAAATACTTTTCTAACTGCTGTAATTGATAGTAAAAAATCAAGCAGTAAAAAAGTACTTCAATTAATCCCTGAAGAATATAAAGGTGATTCTAATACGAATCTTTATGAAAAGATTGTGCTTATTACCTCCTATGTAGCAGGAATGACGGATACATTTGCGATAGACACTTATAGAAATTTACGTGGCATTAGTCTTCCCAATTATTAGGACCGTGGATTAAAATATTGGAAATGTTATTGTTTTTTTATTTTTCAGTTATTTCTAGTCATGATTGTCATCTGTGGTGCAGGTCACGATAATGAAAATTTTATGGGAATACTAGCCATAACGGCGACTAAGCTATCTGAACACCAGGCAGAGCCAAAAGGACAATCGCATTTACCCATAACATGAGGGTATCTGAACTTGTTTACTCCCCGGCAGGAACCCCAGTATACCATCTGATAATCGGCAGAACAGATGGAAACGAAGAGCCGGGAGAGTCAGGCTGAATCTATCCATCAGGGCCTAGACCCCGCTGAGGAGCATGACTGACATTCCACCTCTTGGGTAAGCAGGACGAAGGAATTTAGGGCGAAGACCCAGGAAGACATGGGAGGTTTGCTGCCAGGAGTTGATGTGGAATCCCAACGGCCGTTAATATTAAGAACACGCGGCTTAATGGAATACACCCATCAACGCCCGGAATCACGAATAATTGCGTTGACCAAGAGGATATTGCTTCGTAAACAAAATGAAATACTGTGAATTCAAGAGTTATTGAGTGAAAATGAAAGTTTATTAAGGGAGGCTACACAAGCAATGGCCAAGTTAAGTTTCCAAGGAACCATCATATCAATCCAGCCAAGAATAAGGCTAACCCGTTCCTTTGATGAAGCCTCTCATACATATTTGGGATATGCTATCAAAACCACTGGAACCATTGATAACCAGCAAACTACATTCTCTATCGGCATCGGCAAAGCAGCCCAAGCTAAATTCAATTTCAAAG
>DAIMDR010000048.1:0-9882 GCA_036725705.1 Syntrophomonadaceae bacterium
GGTAAAGAAGTCAAACGAAGATGGTTACCTGGTTGGCTCAAGAGGGTCGGTGGGTTCTTCTCTGGTCGCTTTTCTAACTGGAATAACCGAGGTTAATCCTTTACCTCCTCATTGGAGATGTCCCCTCTGTGGTGCCAGCATTTTTATTAATGACAGCTCAGTTGGCTGCGGAGCCGATTTACCTGAAAAACAATGTGATAAGTGTATAATACCTATGCAAAAAGATGGATTTGATATTCCTTTTGAAACCTTTTTAGGTTTTGAAGGCGATAAAGTTCCGGATATCGACCTGAATTTCTCCGGCGAATATCAAAGTCGGGCCCATGCCTATGTAGAAGAATTATTTGGCCGGGAAAATGTATATCGAGCCGGGACTATTTCCACCATAGCTGAAAAAACCGCATATGGATTTGTTAAAAAGTTTGCTGAGGCTAGAGGAGAAGGAATTAAAAATTCGGAGATAAATCGCCGGGTAAGGGGAATTGCCGGAGTACGCAGGACTACCGGACAGCACCCGGGCGGGTTAATCGTTTTGCCTCATGACCGAAATATAATGGAATTTACGCCTTTGCAATACCCGGCAGATAAAAAAGAATCCGGTGTAATTACTACGCACTTTGAATACCATGCCATTGGTGACCAGTTGGTAAAACTGGATATACTGGGACATGATGACCCTACCGTGATTAAAGAGCTGGAAGATTTAACCGGAATTAAGGCGAATACGATAAGTTTAAGTGATGCCCAAACCATGCAGATATTTTCCGGACTGGAATCGTTGGGGGTGACAGCTGAACAGATTGGTTCTTCAGTAGGCACCTATGGAATACCCGAGTTTGGGACCCGCTTTGTACGCCAGATGCTGGAAGCGACCAGACCAACAACCTTTGCTGAGCTGGTTCGTATCAGTGGGCTTTCTCACGGTACTGATGTTTGGTCCAATAATGCTCAAAATATAATAGCTGAGGGAATTGCTACGCTAAATGAAGTTATTTGTACCCGCGATGATATTATGCTGAACATGATAGACCACGGCGTAGATAAGAAAGTCGCCTTTAAAATTATGGAGATAGTTCGCAAAGGTAACGAGCTCAAACCGGATGAAGTAGAAATCATGAAAAAACAAAATATACCGGATTGGTATATAAACTCATGTCAAAAGATTAAATATATGTTTCCGAAAGCTCACGCAGTAGCTTATGTAACCATGGCTTTCCGTATTGCCTATTTTAAAGTTAATTATCCTCTGGCTTTTTATGCCAGTTTCTTCAGTATTCGGGCTGAAGATTTTGATGCCGGGATAATCTTAAAGGGATATGAAGCGGTACGCAACCGAATTAAGGAAATTGAACGCCAGGGCTATGAAGCATCACCAAAAGATCGCAAACTTATTCCCATATTGGAGCTGGCTATGGAAATGTATGCCCGGGGATTTAAATTTTATCCGGTTGATATTTACCGCTCACAGGCTGATAAATTTCTCCTGGAAGAAGAAGGTTTGCTGATACCGTTTTCGTCTTTGCCGGGTGTTGGTTCCAGTGCAGCCCGGGGAATAATAACAGCGCGGGATGAATCCGACTTTATATCCGTCGAAGACTTTCAGCAGCGTACTCATTTAAATAAAACCGCCATGGAGATCCTGAGGCAATACGACTGTTTTGAACATTTACCCGACAGCACCCAAATCAGTTTATTTGGCTGATATCCGTAAAAATTCGTAGACTTGAATAAACTTGTAACCGTGTGTTATACTTTACAGTAAGCTTACTAATATTTGAGAAAAAAGTGGGTGCCCACCCACTTTTTCTATTGTAATTTGCATATACCAGGTTTAATTCTGATTAAATATGGGGGGTGACCCGTTGACAGAATCGATAATAGAAAAAATTATTGCTCTTATAGAAGACCCCATAAACCGTCTGGAAGTTGAGCTGGTTGATGTAGAATACCGTAAAGAAAACGGCGACCAGATGTTGAGATTGCTTATTGATAAAGAATCTGGAATTGACCTGGATATTTGTACACGGGTAAGCCGGGAGGTCAAAGGCAAGATAGATGATGCTGATATATTTTACGATCATTTGGAAGTGTCATCTCCGGGACTGGATCGTATTATCAAGACTGATAAAGACTTTGCAAGGTTTTGTTGTTATAAAATAAAGCTTAAAACCCTCAAAAGTTTTGAAGGTCCCAGAAAACTAAAGGGCAAATTAGGTTCTGCTGATGCAGAGAATATTATTATTGAAACCGAAGACGGACCAGTAACCATACCTCGATCAGTAATTACAGTAGTAAGACTGGAGCCGGAACAATAAAAGGAGGAAGAACAGTGTCTAATGATTTAATGCAGGCATTGACAGATATTGAAAAAGAACGGGGAATCCCTAAAATAGCATTAATAGATGCAATTAAGTCTGCTCTTAATACTGCTTACAAAAAGAATTTTGGCGTAGGGCAAAATGCCAGCGTCGAGTTTAACGATGTTACCGGTGAAGTAAGAGTATTTTCGCAAAAGCAGGTAACGCAGGAGGTAGAGGATCCCCGACAGGAAATATCTCTGGAAGAATCAATAGAGCTGTATCCGGAATCAAAATTAGGGGATATGGTATATGTAGAAGCTACTCCGGCAGAATTTGGCCGTATTGCTGCCCAAACTGCCAAACAGGTTGTAATTCAAAAACTCAGAGAAGCGGAAAGAAGCTTGATTTATGAGGAGTTTTTGGAGCGGGAAGGTGAAATAGTTACCGGAACCGTACAACGAATCGAGAACAAAACCATATTTGTAAGCCTGGGGCGAATAGAAGCCATAATGCTGCCGGCTGATCAGATGAATACTGAAAAATATTCCGTAGGTCAACGCATTAAAGCCTATATTTATGAAGTGAAAAACACTTCCAAAGGCCCCAATATTTTTGTGTCCAGATCACACCCGTTATTTTTAAAACGATTATTTGAATTGGAAGTGCCGGAAATATATGATGGCATGGTAGAAATTAAATCAATAGCCCGGGAAGCTGGAGCCAGGTCAAAAATATCGGTATATTCTCAGGATGAAAAAATTGATCCGGTAGGAGCCTGTGTCGGACCACGCGGTCTTAGAGTCCAGAACATTGTTACCGAGCTGGGTGGAGAAAAAATTGATATTATTAAATATGACCAGGAACCGGATAAATATATTGCAAATTCTCTGAGTCCTTCAAAGGTCATATATGTAGATATATTTGAAGAAGAAAGAGTAGCCCGCGTAGTGGTACCTGATTATCAACTATCACTGGCAATAGGTAAAGAAGGCCAAAATGCCAGACTGGCAGCCAAACTGACTGGCTGGAAAGTGGACATTAAGAGTGAAAGCCAGGTTATGGATGATAATTATGAACCCGAGGAGGAAATAGATGGCTAAACCCAGGAAGATACCCCAGCGTATGTGTGTGGGATGTCGCGAAATGAAAAATAAAAAAGAGCTGATAAGAATTGTCAGAACCCCGGACGGTGAGATTGAAATGGATCTTACCGGTAAAAAAGCAGGCCGGGGTGCCTACATTTGTGCCAGCACTAAATGTTTAGCTGAGGCCACCCGGGGTAAGCGTCTGCAAAAAGCGTTAGAGCATGAAATAGCACCGGAAGTGCTGGAAACAATAAAGCAGAAAATCTCCGAACCTGTTTCATAGATAGGAGAGATATTATTTGAAAAGAATATTTGCTATGATAGGAATGGCGCAAAAAGCAGGTAAGGTTTCCGCCGGAGCAGTAGCAGTTAAAAACAGTATTATCCGAAAAAGAGCCTGTTTATTAATAATGAGCAGTGATATATCATCTGCTACCAAAGAGTCTTTGCTGTCAAATTGTGAAAAGCTCGGGATCCCATTCATAACGGTGGGAGATAAATATGAGCTTGGAACAGCAGTAGGTAAGGCTTATCGGGTTGCAGTTACAATAAATGACAAAGGCTTGAGCGGATCAATATTAAAACAGTCAGAAGCGGTCGGAATAAAAATAGAAAGTACGGGGGTGGTTCAATGGCCAAAATAAGAGTACATGAATTAGCAAAAGAACTTAAAATACCCAGTAAAGAATTAGTGGATATTCTTCAAGGTTTGGGTTTAGATATTAAAAATCATATGAGTACCATTGAGGATAATCAAGTTACCTGGGTAAAAAAACAATTATCCGGCAGCAAAGAAACTCAGGTGAAAAGTCAAAAGCAACCTGAGGCTGCTAAAGTACCAGTTCAACAAACCAGGGATGCCGGGGCTAAATCCACACCCAACCAAACCAGCACATCAGTTGCCAGGGAACAAAGAACTCCTGAACATTCCGCACAGAGACCATCAACCAGGACAACTGAACAAAAAACCGGCCAGCCGGTTTCGCAGGAAAGACAAATGGAAAAACCGGTTCGAAAAAGAACAGGTGAATCTGAGACTGCTATCCGTCAACCACAAAAAAATCAGCCGGGAACACCGGAAAAACCGCGGCCAAAGGATCAGAGTCAGCAGGGTCAGCCTGGAGCTCAGTATGATCAGCAACGTTCCCAACAAGGCCAGCAGCGACCGCAAGCGGGTCAGCAGCGTCCGCAAACGGGCCAGCAGCGTCCGCAAGCGGGTCAGCAGCGTCCGCAAACGGGACAGCAGCGTCCGCAAACAGGGCAGCAGCGACCGCAAACGGGCCAGCAGCGTCCGCAAACAGGGCAGCAGCGTCCGCAAACAGGGCAGCAGCGTCCGCAACCGGGACAGCAGCGTCCCCAGCAAGGTCAGCCCAGACCCCAGGCAGTTCAGCAACGCCCTCAGCAGGGGCAGGGAAAGGCTAAACCGGTGCCAACGCAGAGAGATTATAGCAGACCGGGAAAAAAGAGTAAACATAAGCGTCGTAAAGAAGAACTCGTACTGGAGACCCCAACCCTTATTAAAGTACAGGATTTTATTTCCGTACGGGATCTGGCAGATAAACTAAATAAAACTCCGGCCGAAATTGTTAAGAAATTAATGGATCTTGGCACTATGGCTACTATTAATCAGGAAATTGATTTTGAAACCTGTGAGATTATATGCAGTCTTTTTGAAGTAAAAATAGAACACGAGTTGTCTGAGGAGCAAAAGATATTCGAAGAAATAGTAGATGATGAAAGCAGTATGAAGTTAAGACCTCCGGTAGTAACCGTTATGGGCCATGTTGATCATGGCAAGACCTCTCTATTGGATCGTATTCGTCAGGCTGATGTAGTTTCAGGGGAGGCAGGAGGAATAACACAACATATTGGGGCCTATCAGGTTAAAGTAAACAATAACCGGATTACTTTTATTGATACACCGGGACATGAAGCTTTCACTGCTATGCGTGCCCGGGGAGCTAATCTTACCGATATTGTTATATTGGTAGTTGCTGCTGATGATGGTGTGATGCCGCAAACTGTAGAAGCTATTAATCATATCAGAGCAGCTAAAGTTCCATTTCTGGTCGCAGTTAATAAAGTCGATAAACCGGACGCCAATCCGGATAAAGTTATGCAGCAACTGACTGAACATCAAATCGTTCCCGAAGAATGGGGCGGTGATACTATATTTGCACCAGTGTCTGCCAAGACTGGACAGGGAATTGATACCTTGTTGGAAATGGTTCTTCTGGTTGCAGAAGTTAATGAAATAAAAGCCAATCCGGATCGTGATGCCGAAGGTGTTGTTATAGAAGGCGAATTGGATAAAGGCCGCGGAGCGGTGGCTACTATTTTAGTTCAAAAGGGAACCCTAAGAGTAGGAGACTGTATAATATGTGGTTATAATTGGTGTAAAGTCAGAGCTATGACCGACCATAGAGGCAGAAGGGTAGAGGAGGCATTTCCTTCCATGCCGGTTGAAATTATGGGTTGGTCGGATGTCCCAGAAGCAGGTGAGCGCGTCCAGGTTTGTGAAGAAAAAGTAGCCAAAGAATTGAGCAACTTGCGTATTGCCGAACGCAAACTGGAGGAACAAAAACAAAGCAGTCGGGTGTCATTGGATGATTTCTTTAACCACATTCAAAATACGGATATCAAAGAATTAAATCTGATCATAAAAGGTGATGTACAGGGCTCCATTGAGGCATTAACACAATCTCTGTTAAGATTAAGTACCGATGAAGTCAAAGTACATGTTATACATGCTGCTGCAGGGGCAATCAGTGAAACTGATGTTATGCTGGCTTCTGCCTCGAATGCCATAATAATTGGTTTTAATGTTCGCCCGGATAGTAAAGCCCGTAAATACGCTGAAGAAGAAAATATTGATGTTCGCCTTTACCGGGTAATATATGAAGCTATAGAAGATGTAAAAAAAGCTATGACCGGTTTGCTTGATCCGGAATATAAAGAGAAATATTTGGGCAGAGCTGAAGTCAGAGCTTTGTTTAGAGTGCCCAATGCAGGAGTAGTAGCCGGGTCATATGTCATTGAAGGCAAGATCCAACGCAATTCAGAAGTTCGGGTGTTAAGAGATGGGGTTATCATCTACGAAGGTAAATTATCTTCACTGAGGCGTTTTAAAGATGACGCCAAAGAAGTAATGGAAAATTATGAATGTGGAATAGGTATCAAGGATTTTAATGATATTAAAGAAGGGGACATAATCGAGGCTTATGTGCTCGAAGAAGTACCTCGGGAGCTATAATAAGTGACTATGGAGGTATGAAATGGGTAAACGCAGAGCAGAACGCATGTCAGTTGAAATCAGGCGGGCTATTGCCCGAATCATTCATGAGGATATAAAAGATCCGCGGATTGATTTCAGTACGGTTTCAGTTAGTCGCGTAGATGTAGCTAATGATATCAGTCACGCCAGGGTTAATTTTAGTATTCTGGGCAATGAAGCTAAACAGGAAGAAACTATACAGGCATTACAAAAAGCCCGTGGATACATTCGATCAGAAGTCGCACGCGAGATTCAGATTAAACATGCGCCGGAATTGGAATTTCGTCTGGATAAATCCATTGAGCATGGGGTAAGGATATCTGCTCTCCTGAATGAAATAAAGGAGAGTGACCCAACATCGGAGTAAATAACACTATTGAAGAAATTATCGCCTTAATAAAAGAACAGGATAATTTTCTGCTGATAGGGCACATAATTCCGGATGGGGACTGTGTTGGCTCTTTGCTGGGCATGTATTGGGGCTTAAAATCTCTGGGCAAACAGGTAACTATTACCTTGCAGGATGAAGTTCCTTTTCTGTACGACTTTTTATCTGGTGTTGATAAGATTCAACCGTTGGAAAAAATTCAATCCAATTCGGTAGTTATATTTCTGGATTGTTCAGACAAATACCGTGCTGGCGATGATTTTCCAGACCAAATAACTGAAACCCGGCTAACTGTAAATATTGATCATCACCCCTCCAATGACTTTTTTGCAGACTATAATTATGTAGATGATACCAGTGTTGCAACGGCTGAGTTGGTTTATCGTATTTTAGTGGCATTGGATGTAAAAATTACTGTTGATATGGCCGAAGCCATCTATACTGGTATTGTAATGGATTCCGGCAATTTTCTTTACAACAACACCTCCCCACGAACTATGCGTATAGCAGCAGACTTACTGGAATGTGGCACTGATATTGAGAAGATCAGAACTAACCTGTTTGAGTCCAAACCCAGAGCCGAAGTTTTATTACTCAGAAAAGGCCTGAAAAATTTGGAATTTGACTCAACGGGCAGAATGGCATGGATGACATTATCGGCTCAGGAAGTAGAAGCAGCAGGTGCAACCGGTATTCATCCGGAAGGAATAATAAACTATACCCGTTCCATAAAAGGGGTTGAGATTGGCATGTTATTTCGTGAGACCAGTCCGGGCATGGTCAAGGTAGGGTTTAGATCGAAAGGAAGCCTGGATGTAGCAGAGCTGGCTCTTAAGCTGGGAGGAGGCGGCCACCAACAGGCAGCCGGAGCACATGTTAAAGGAAGTCTGGCAGAAGTTAAAGCGCAAGTGCTTGGAATGGCTAAGGATGTGTTGGATTAATTGAATGGCTTTCTAAACATTTATAAAACTCAGGGACAGTCCTCTTATGATGTAATACGCCAATTAAAAAAGTATGTTAATCGGAAAACAAGGCTTGGTCATTTAGGAACCCTTGATCCGATGGCAACCGGTGTTTTACCGGTAGCAGTTGGCCAGGCTACCCGAATAATACCTTATCTGGATGACAGTATTAAAGAATATGTAGCGAGCATGACTACCGGCGCAGAATCAGATACGCAGGATGCTTGGGGCCAACTGGTTTTTACCGGTGAACATAAGGTTGACAAAGACCAGTTGCAGGATATTGTTAAAGAATTTACCGGTAGAATAAGACAAATACCACCTATGTATTCAGCAATTCACCATGAGGGTAAAAGACTTTATGAATTAGCCCGTCAGGGTATAGTAGTAGAAAGAGCTGAGCGAGAAATTGAAATTCATGAATTGAAAATTCTGGAGGTTATTCCCGGTGAATATAGTTGCAGGATTCACCTGCAGGTTACTTGTTCAAAGGGTACATATATCCGTACATTATGCCATGACATAGGCCGAAAATTAGGCACCGGTGCCTACATGTCAGCTTTGGAAAGAATCAGAGTGGGAGATTTTCATCTTCATAATTCATTTAAAATAGACGAACTTAAAGACCAGGTTTCTTTAAAGGACATGCTGTTACCTTTGGATTATCCTCTGACTGCCCTGCCGGAGGTCGTCATTGATTCTCCCGAATCATTGCATTACCTGAGTCATGGTAATCCTTTTACCATAGAGCAAAACTTATTGCCCGGCAAGATAAAATTATATTCAGTATCAGGACAATTACTGGCTATAGCCAGAACCAAACCCCAGGAAAATATTACGGTAATACAACCGGAAAGAATGTTTATATTTGATAATTGAGGAGAAGTAGTTCATGCAAATCATTCAAGGGGTTGAAAATTATATACCAGGTCCCCGGCCTTTATTTCTGGCATTGGGAAATTTTGACGGTGTTCACCTGGGGCATCAGAAATTAATTAAGGATTTGGTATTAAAATCGGAACAGAATCAGGGAATAGCAGGCGCATTTTTATTTGATCCTCATCCGACCAGGGTAATTAATCCTTCCAACGCACCAAAATTATTAGTTGCCAATGAGCGCAAAGCGGAACTATTTGCTGATTTGGGCATGGATGCCTTAATATACCATCCCTTTACTGCCGAAATTGCCCATTGGTCTCCGCGGGAATTTGTTCAGCGGGTATTGGTTGAACAATTGCAAGTAAAAGAAGTGTTTGTTGGCTTTAATCATACCTTTGGCCATAAAGGGCAGGGTGATCCAGCTATGCTGACCAGTTTGGGTGCGGAATTTGGATTTGTTGTAAATGTTACCCAACCGGTTAAAGTATCCGATATGATAGTATCCAGTAGTTTGATTCGCCAGATGCTGGATGAGGGCAACATCGAAATGGCAGCTGATTTATTAGGTTATAATCCTGTTATCCAGGGGACAGTAATCAGCGGGGAACGCCGGGGGAGCAGCATTGGTTTTCCTACTGCCAACCTCGAATTTGATCCTGAATTAAACATTCCCGCGACAGGTGTATATGCCGGCATGGTATTATCTGGGGATAATTATTATAAAGCGGTCATAAATATTGGCACCAAACCAACTTTCTATGAAGAATTTCCCTTGACAGTTGAAGTACATATAATTGACTTCAATCAAAATATATACGGAAAGCGCCTGCAAGTATCCTTTTTGCATAAACTTCGTGACCAGAAGAAATTCAACAGCCTGGAAGAGTTACGCAACCAGATTGCTGCAGATCGTGATGAAGCAGCCCGGGTGACAAAGGGACCGTCCGAGACCACTGAAAAAGTCCGATAAAAACATAAAAAGCATACCCACCTA